>JALSGV010000110.1 GCA_026982565.1 Gammaproteobacteria bacterium | reverse complement strand
ACAAAGGACTGGGAAAAGCGGCTCGCCTCATCCGAGGCATGGCTGCTCATCGCCGCTATCCGAAGGTAAATGAGGTTCCTTGCAAAAGCCGTATCTTCAAAGACTTAATTTTGAGTCGGACTCTCAAGCCACAGGTAGGGCCATTCGCTCTCAAGGGGGCGGTTCAGAAACGCACCGCCCCGTTCGTCAATCTCGCCACAGAGCTGGGAAACCTGGCTCTTCGAAACCTCGCTCATCCCCATGGCTTTGACCAGGTCGTCCACCGAGCGCGTCGAGAGCCCTTGGACATAGGCTTCCTGGATGACTGCTGTCATGGCGTTTTCTGTTGCCCGGTGCGGCTCCAGGAACTCGGGAAAGTAGCTGCCCTTGCGAAGCTTCGGGATCTTGAGGTCAACCCTTCTGGCGCGCGTCTCCCATGCCTTGGTCCGATATCCGTTGCGATGGTTCATCCGATCGGCGCTGCGCTCGTGCGCTCCGGCACCACAAAGCTGGTCGACACGTCCAGTGCCATAAGGCGGTCGGCGACGAGCCCGAGCATCTCGGCCAGCAAATGGGTGTCGGATGTCTCCGACAAAAGTGCACGCAGGGCCGCGATCTCTGATAAACTGTCCTTGGTCATGGTTGATCTCCTTGGCAGGTCAGACGCTGCCGGAAACTGGCCCTGTGGCGCTACGATTATAATAACGTCAGACCCCCACTCATCGCCGGGGACCAGACGCCGGCCCAAGCGCGCCAAACGCTTGAGCTATCCGATGGCTCCGCACCCGGCACGCTTGCCAAACCGAAACCGCAGATTATAAAAACCAAACTCGCAGACTCTCGTTATGAATGAGGGAACCAACGGGGGCAGGTCAATGCCCATCACCGAACAGGACAGGAGAGATTGGGAATTTCCACGGTCGTTTTACGACAGACAGACGCAAAGGGCAGTCGGGTTGTTCACGCGGAGCTGTCCAAGATCCCACATTTATGAGGCATCTATCTGCAGCATTGCAACCTGTTATCACCTTATCACAAATACCTGACAAATGCTTTGGACAAGAGTTCTGGCAGCACTTCATGCGAGAATGCCGCGTTTGAATCACGCGCCGGATGAAAAACGTGCTCACCTGTTCGAGCAAGGAGAATCATGAACCTGAGAGGCAGCATTCCTGTCGATGCCAACCTTGCGTGGCAAGAGCTTCCAGGCAAGCTGCAGTGGGTGGATCTGCCGCTGTCCGGGCTGAAACTGCTGCGTCCTCGTGTGCATGCAGATCATCGCGGCAACTTCATGGAGAGCTGGAACCGGGAAAGCTTTCGGCAGGCTGGTATCGAATGCGAGTTCGTGCAGGACAACCAGTCCCTGTCCGTCTGCCCGGGCACCTTGCGCGGTCTGCATTTCCAAGCCCCGCCCCATGCCCAGGCCAAGCTGGTGCGCTGCCTGCAGGGCAAGGTATTCGATGTGGCCGTGGACATGCGCAAGGGTTCCCCCACCTTCGGGCAATGGCTGGGAGTAGAGCTGAGCAGGGAAAATCATCTGCAGCTGTTCCTGCCGGAGGGTTTCCTGCACGGCTTTGCAACCATCGAGCCGCATAGCGTGGTTTTCTACAAGTGCAGTGCGCTCTATGCACCGGAACATGAGAGGGCCGTGCGATTTGACGACCCCGAGCTGGGCATCGACTGGGGTATGGCGCAGAATGCGATAGTCATTTCGGAAAGGGATTCACAAGCGCCTTTCTGGCGAGAGCTGGATTCTCCCTTCGTGTTCGAAGCCTTGCGGGAGCAGCCATGAGGGTTCTGGTTACGGGCGGTGCCGGTTTCATCGGCTCGGCGGTTTGCCGCCATCTCGTGCAGACATGCGCGAGTGAGGTGCTGAACATCGACAAGCTCACCTATGCTGCCAGCCCGCGCTCCCTGGCGGACATGGAAACGGATTCCCGCTACCGGTTCCTGCAGGTGGATATATGCGATCGCGCCGCCATGGATGAAGCGTTGGCATCATTCGATCCCGATGTCATTGTCCATCTGGCCGCGGAAAGCCATGTGGATCGTTCCATCACCGGCCCCGCGGCCTTCATGGAAACCAACATTATCGGCACATATACCCTGCTGGAGGCCACACTGGCTTGGTGGCGCAGGCTGCCACAGGGCAGGCAGGAGCACTTCCGCTTCCTGCATGTTTCCACCGATGAGGTCTATGGCTCTCTTGGTGAAACCGACAGGTTCACGGAAACCACGCCCTATGACCCCAGATCGCCGTATTCGGCCAGCAAGGCAGCCAGTGATCATCTGGTCATGGCTTGGCATCATACCTACGGTCTGCCAACCCTGATCTCCAATTGCTCGAACAACTATGGCCCCTTTCAGTTTCCGGAAAAGCTCATCCCCAACATGATCATCAAGGCACTGCATGGAGAGCCGCTTCCGATCTATGGCGATGGCAGCAACGTGCGCGACTGGCTGCATGTGGAAGATCACGCCCGTGCCCTGCAGCTTCTGTGGGAACGGGGAAAGCCGGGAGAGAAATACAACATCGGCGGCAATGCGGAACGCTCCAATCTGCAAGTGGTGAAGACCATCTGCACCATCATGGACGAGCTGCACCCGCAAGGCGCGCCGCATGATCGGCTCATCACCTTCGTGGCCGATCGCCCGGGACACGATTGGCGCTATGCCATCGACTGCAGCAAGCTGGAGCGGGAGACGGGCTGGCGGCCTTCCCGCTCATTCGAGACCGGCCTGCGTGACACGGTGCAGTGGTATCTCGATCGGCGCGACTGGTGGCAGCCCATCCTTGACAACACCTATCGGGGCGAGCGACTGGGGCTTGTAAAGTGATGCAGTGGGAAACGCAGGAAATGCCCGTGCGGCTGTGCATCCTTGGCCGCAACGGCCAGCTTGCCAGGGCCATGCTGGAAAAGGCCTCCGCCCTGGGCTGGCAGGTAGAGGCCCGGGGCAGACAGGAAATCGACCTGCTCGATCCTGGCAGTCTTCGACAGCTCTTGCGGGAGATGCAGCCGCACGTGGTGCTCAATACCGCGGCCTACACGGCCGTGGACAAGGCGGAGGAAGAACCGGATGCCGCCTTTGCCCTGAACTGCGATGCCGTGGCAAATATCGCGCGGGTTTGCGCAGAGCTTGCTGTGCCTCTGGTACACATCTCCACCGATTACGTGTTCGATGGCCACAAGGCAGGGCCTTATGTGGAGGAAGATGAACCTGCGCCGCTGAACGTGTATGGCCGTTCCAAGCTGGCCGGCGAGCAAAAGGTGCGCGAGCTGCTGGAGCAGCACATGATCGTGCGCACTTCCTGGTTGTTCAGTCCCTGGGGGCACAATTTCGTGCGCACCATGCTGCACTTGGCGCAGGCGCACAATGAACTGCGCGTGGTGGCCGATCAGCATGGCAATCCTACTTACGTGCCGCATCTGGCTGATGCACTGCTGATCATGATGCAGCATATCCTGCAGGCAGCGCCCGAGAGGCAGGCGCACATGTGGGGCACTTTCCATCTGGCAGGTTCCGGCGCGGCAACGTGGCATGAGCTGGCACGGGCTGTCATCCTGGAGGCAGCGCCATTCACGGGCCGCAAGCCGATCGTCAACCCCATTTCCACAGCCGAATATCCGGCACCAGCACAACGGCCAGCCAATTCCACATTGGACTGCGGTAGTTTTCTGAACGCGTTCGGACTGGCATTGCCGCCATGGCAAGAAGGTGTGCGCGCCTGCGTGTATCGCCTTTGCACACATGAAGTGGGGAAAGGATCAACATGAAAGGCATCATTCTGGCAGGTGGTTCCGGCACCCGTATGCATCCCATGACGCTGGCCGTTTCAAAGCACCTTTTGCCTGTCTACGACAAGCCGATGGTCTATTACCCGCTCACCACGCTGATGCTGGCCGGCATCCGCGACATCTTGCTCATTTCCACGCCGCATGACCTGCCGCTTTTCGAGAAGCTGCTGGGCTCCGGCGCGCAATGGGGCCTTTCGATCTCCTATGCCGTGCAGGAGAAACCAAACGGATTGGCAGAGGCCTACATCATTGGCAGGGATTTCGTGGCTGGCAAGCCTTCGGTGCTGGTACTAGGCGACAACCTGTTCTTTGGTCATGATTTGCCGGATCTGCTGCGTAATGCCGCCGGGCAGGTGGAAACACATGGTGGCGCCTGCGTGTTCACCTATCAGGTAAGCGACCCGAAACGTTATGGTATCGTGGAATTCGATGAGGCAGGCAAGGTGCAGTCGATCGAGGAAAAGCCAACGCAGCCAAAATCGAACTGGGCCGTAACGGGACTGTATTTCTACGACGGTGAAGCGCCCGAGATTGCCGCGACATTGACGCCTTCTGCCCGTGGCGAGCTGGAAATCACCGATCTGAACACGCATTATCTCCGGCAGGGGCGGCTGAACGTGCAGAAGATGGGGCGCGGCTTTGCCTGGTTGGACACAGGCACGCCCGACAGCCTGCATGAGGCTGCGGCCTTTGTACGCACGCTACAGAAGCGCCAAGGGTTGCAGATAGCAAGCCCGGAAGAAATCGCCTGGCGCATGGGATACATTTCGTCTGAACAACTGAAAAGCATGGCGCGCCAGTTCGTCAACTCCACCTATGGCTCATATCTTGATGCATGCACAAGGTTGTAGCGATCTGCCGCAAGCCCATTTGTTCGTTCGGCTTGAGGGCAATTCCGGAAGCGCAAGAGCAGCCTGCCTTGCCATGTTATCATTTTATCATTGCTCCTCCGGAATGCCTGGCTGGTGAGAGCGTGTCCAAGTGGAATGGCAGGGAATCCTGTTCTTGTCACAGCGGTCGCTGTATTTCTGTGCAATGTTGTAGATCTCGTCCAGCAGACCTTCCTCAAGCAATACCGGCTCCCATCCAAGCGAACGAAATTTCTCGTTTTTCACGATCAGCTCGTTATCTTCGTCCTCCTTGCGGGGATTGGGAACGTGACGAATTTCCGCGCCCGTGAGGCGGGAAATCAGCGCCGCAAGATCCCGCAGGCGATGCGATTCCGCCATCTGATTGAGGATATGCACCCGATCGCCCGCAGCCGGTGGATTTTCCATCGCCAGACGAATACACTCCACCGTGTCCCTGATGTGGATGAACGCCCGCGTCTGACCACCAGCACCATGCACAGTGAGCGGATAACCCACTGCGGCTTGCATGAGAAAACGATTCAAAACGGTGCCATAATCGCCGTCGTAATCGAAGCGATTTATCAGGCGCTCATCGCGCGTGGTCTGATCAGTTTGCGTTCCCCAGACAATACCCTGATGCAAATCCGTGATGCGCACGCCGTCGTTCTTGTTATAGAACTGGAACATGAGTGCATCTTGGGTCTTGGTCAGGTGATAGACGGATCCCGGATCAGGAGGATATATTATCTCGCGCTCCTGCATGCTCCCGTCAGGTTTTTTGAAATAGACGGTCTGATATCCCTCGGGCAACGGAATGCCGGCAGTGCCATAGCCATAAACACCCATGGTGCCCAAGTGCACCAAGTGGATATCCAGCCCTGTTTCCACAATGGCGTTGAGCACATTGTGGGTACCGCAGAGATTGTTGCGAATGGTATAGTTCTTGGTACGAGCGGACTTCATGGAATAGGGGGCGGCCCGCTGTTCCGCGAAATGCACTATTGCATCGGGCTGTTCGCGGCTGATTAGCTCGCACAGTTCACAAAAATCCGTGGCCACGTCCAGATCGACAAACCCGATGGAACGCCCTCCCACTTCCTGCCAGGCTTGCAGGCGCTCATCCATCGGGCGGATGGGGGTGAGAGATTCCACGCCCAGTTCGATATCGATCTTGCGCCTGGACATGTTGTCAACGATGATGACATCATGTCCTTTGTCAGACAGATAAAGGCTTGTAGGCCAGCCACAAAAGCCATCTCCACCCAGAACCAATACCTTCATATCACCCTCTCTCTAGAAGTCTCACTGGAATTACTAGCTATCCCTGATTACAGAAGAGGCTGGTATCATGTAAGTGACACCTTTCCAAGCCGCCCCTCAACCATGTATCAAGAGTATTTCAGTTGTCTTCTGCAATACTTTCAGTGGTGCGGTTGTAGTCGTCATCCGTGCGCACAATGTCATCTTCACCCAAGTAGCTGCCGATCTGCACTTCTATGATCTGCAGAGGCTCCTTGCCTGGATTTTCCAGCCGGTGCCATTGCGTGGGAGATATGAAAACACTCTCGTTCTCGCACAGAAAGGTTACCTTGCCGTCAATGGTAACCTTGGCTGTACCATGTACCACCACCCAGTGCTCCGAACGATGATAGTGCATCTGCATGGACAGGCGCGCCCCCGGTTTGATGTAGAGCATCTTCACCTTGTAGCGGGGACCTTCGTTGAGTGGCTCAAACCACCCCCAAGGCCGGTGTTCCCTGACGTGCTGGACGCATTCGCTGCGCTGTTGCCGGCGCAGTTGCTGCACCAGTTGCCCCACCTTTTCGGATGATTTTTTCTTGGCAACCAGCAGGGCATCGGTGGTTTCCACAACAACCAGATCCTCCACGTCCATCAGCGCCACCAGCTGCTTGTTGCTGCTGTGGACATAACAACCACGCGCGTTTTGCAGCAACGGCATGCCCCGTCCCCCGTGGCTGTTCAGGTGCTCGTCCTTTGGCGCCATGTCCCACAGGGCCTGCCAGGACCCCAGATCGTGCCATTTCACGGGCAACGGCAGAACCACCGCCTTGTCGGTATGTTCCATGACAGCATAATCTAGGGAAATGTCCTGCGCCTGCAGGAAGGCATCCTTGTCCAGCCGCAGAAAACCGAGATCGTAGCGGCCATTGCGCACCGCCTTCTGGCAGGCTTGCAGGATATCGGGTTGCAGGCGCTCCATTTCCTCTAGCAGCAACCGGGCAGGCAGGATGAACACCCCGCTGTTCCAGTAATGGTTGCCCTCGGCAAGATATTGCCGGGCGGTTTCCTCGTCCGGCTTCTCCCGGAAGGCCTCCACGAGATGGACCTCGACTTCATGCCCCGGCAGTCTGGGTCCACGGCGAATGTACCCATAACCCGTGTGCGGTGTACGGGGCTGGATACCCAACAGCGCCAGCCAGCCTTCGCGGACAATTGTAGCAGCCTGCCTTGCCGTTTCCCGGAAGATTTCCGCCTCGGGGATATACTGGTCGGAGGGTTGCACTACCAAAATGGCGTCAGGAGATGCCTCCATCGCCAGCAGTGCAGCAACAGTGACAGCAGGCGCCGTATTGCGCCCCGCCGGCTCCAGCACCACCCTGTGCGCATCAATTCCCGTCCGCTCCAGCTCATCACGCACCAGGAAGCGATGGTCCTCGTTACAGATGATGAGTGGCGGGGCAAACGCACTGTCTGCCGGCAGCCTTCTGATTGTCGCCTGAAACAGACTCTCTCCCGAATCTAGCAGGTCGGGCAGGAACTGCTTCGGATACCGCGAACGAGACAGCGGCCACAGGCGCGTGCCGGCACCGCCGGAAAGAATGACAGGAAAGACGTGCATGCCCTAAATCAGCCTTTTTGTACAACAGGAGTGATAGCAAGCACAGCGACAGCTGCTTTCTTGTCTTGTCTTGCTGCCCTACACCAACCCCTGTTTATCACAATCCCTGCCGCGCCAACAGGTGCCGAGCAAACCCCTGCAGCTGCGACGGCTTTCCTTTACCCTCTTGCTGCCGCGTCAATGGCGTTCTCATCACACACAACTTCCGTTTCTGTCGGTGTGCCTGTCCAGTACCCGCCGTTAGTCGATGCCGCTGCATGTGTGGTGTAATGCTTAAGGAATACACGCATGACATGTGCCACTCCCACCGGGTCGGCATCGCGCAGATCTTCCGAATAATAGCTCCCCTGCACGATATTCCCCGTGATGATTTCATAGGAGGGGAAGTAGTCCACCCAGTGATATTTGCGGAACATCTCCTCTGCTGCCACTCGCAAAACAGACTTGGAATAGGTGGTGGCCACTGCCACGTGCCGACGCTCGTGCGTGGCGATGAGAGCTACCGGCGAAACCGTAAGCAGGACACGCAATCTGTGATTAATGCCCTTGAGGCGCTGCAGGGCTTCATCGAGATCGCTGATGACCTCGTTGACGGAGAAATTGACGAATGCATGCCTGGCAGGGTTGTATTGTCCCCCTGCCACCCCCGGTGCCAGCGGGAACATGGAACCATCTTCACGCGATCGCCATCCTTCAGTCAACCCCAGCGTGAACACGAAAACATCCGACTGCACCACCATCTCGCGGAAGGCCTGCAGCATCACCTCACGGCTTTGCAGCAGTTCTTCCGTGCTTTCAAAGCCATCCGGGTTGATGCGAGGGCGATACGGGTCCACCAGCTTGTTGTCGTCCCGTTGCCAGACACGCTCTGCCGGCACCTTGCCATCGAACGCCTCGCCAATGAGGTCGAGCAGCTGCCGCACCGTATAGATATTGCCATAACGCGCAGAAAAAACACCATATTGAAGGCGCCTGCGCTCTTCCTCGGTCAAGTCTTCCCCACGCTCGGTAACCAGGTAGTTGAAACCTGCCTCCTTCAGGGCACGCGCCAGATGCTGAGCAAAGCAGCTTCCCGCCGTGCCCACCTTGTCCTCCTTTGAAATCGTGAAGCGCACATCCACTACCGGGTCGAATTCATGTTTGTGAATGGTGCTCACGGCGCGCCGCCAGAAATTGTGCGGTGGCAGTCCCCTGTAGGGATTAGATTTCGCCATTTTGCAATGCCTCCATGATACGGTCGTATTCCTTGCGCCGGAACATGCTCACGTTTGCCTTGTCCATGTCCTGGCGAGCGTATTGCGCATATGACATCCTGACCAGCTCGCGCAGGTCAATCACCTTGTATTTGTGAAAGAGCTTGAAATAGTAGCTTCCCCTGATCCCGTATCGTGTGGCTATTTCAGGATAGACGGCAAACTGCACGCCTTGCGCCAGATTGTCATGCACCACGCACTCCGGCAGATCATGCAATGAAATTCCGTCACGCTTGAGAATGGCCCTAGCGATGTCGAACAGGCACTCTATGCGCGGATGATTGAATGTGTGCATGAAGGCACGGCGACGAGTCCAGCGGACAAAGGCGTCGGAAATGTCGATTTCCAGTTCCTTGAAGATATCCAGAAATTTGCTGGCGGCATCATTCCATCCGGACAGATAGCCCAGCAGACCGTATACCCTGTCGGTGTACAATTGCAAAGCTTCCTCTTCCGTTCGCCCCGCCTTGAAGGCGGCAAAACAGATCAGTGAGTGATAATTGTCCAGAACACCTGCCAATGCCCCATTTGTTTCGTGCCTGACATAGGTCATATCCGGGTGATACCGGTCAAAGAAGAGCATGGGAAGAGCCAGGATATCCTGCACCTTGCCGTCCAGTTTTTCCTTGACCGTATCAATGAATTCAGGCGCGGCATAGATGATGTCGCTATCCTTCAGGGCTTCCAGGTTGTCATCAAGCCGGGTGCCAGGCGTGCCCATTACCTCGCCATCCTTCATCAAGGCGGAGAAGCAGTTCACATAACCGAAGACCTGACAGTTACCCACAATGCCAAGTTTCATGAGCACCTACTCCTGCGTGAAGAGATCTGCGGCCTGCTCTTCCCGGCCATCAACAACCAGTTGCGCGGCCTGCCTGATCCTGGCCGGAGACCGATCGAGACAAACAGGAGGCAAATCCTCGAAAAAGGAGCGAAACCGTTCCATGAACGCCGCCAGCTTCTGCCTGTCCAATACATGTGCAGCGCGAAGGAAAAGCCCGTCAAGATTGAAGCATATGTTTATGTGCATTTCCCACTGGAAGCCGTTATCCTCAATCCCGTTGATGCGATCGATGCACTTCATGTAATTGCTGCAGGCGTCCTCCACCTTCCCAACCGTGGCCTTGCCCAAGAAATTGCCTTGCGCGTAGCAATAGACGATATCGGGAAAGTAGCTGAAGGAGCGCGCCGCCATCCATGTCTCGAAAGCGAAAAGGATATCCTCGGCATTGCGCCGCTCCGTGGCGAAGCGGATACCATTATCCTGCAGCAGCTGTCGGCTATAAAGCTTGCCGGTGATGAACTGATCACGCCCCGCTGCCGGATACTGGCGCAGGTTGCAGCCCCGCAGCGGGCTTTTCATGATGGTGGACAGGTGCTCCTGCTCACGCCATTGCATCGTCTTCACATCGAAATTGCGCCGCCCACCAATGACGAGATCATGCCGTCCACTTTCCGTGGCGTGCAGCAGGCGCTGCAATGCATCATGGGTCAGAAAGTCGTCGGCATCGAGAAACAGCACATAATCACCACGCGCTTCTTCCAGGGCGGTATTGCGTGCATATGAACGCCCCATGTTGCGCGGTAGCCTGACGAGGTGGAGACGATTATTCAGGCGAGCAAAATGCGCCACCACATCCGCCGTGCCGTCAGTGCTGCCATCATCCACCACAACGACCTCCATGTCCTCCCCGGCAAGTGTCTGGCACAGGGCCGAGGACAGAGCGCGCCCCACTTCCCGCTCGCTGTTGTAGACAATCATCAAAACGGAAACACGGCACATTCAGGCATGCCCTCCTGCTTGCAGCGCCTTTACCTTCCTCCCTCCCGACGCAAGCCCTGCGAACAACGGAGACCTGAGAAAATTGTTCGTGAACAACTGCATGTCGACTCGTCGCTGCACCTCTTCCCGTTTCAGATGCTCGTGGGCGCTGATGATCAGCCGCCGGTCTTCCAGCTTGGCGGCCGCTTCATCATAATCATCGAAGAACAAGGGATAGTCGCTGCCCAGATATTCCTCCACAGGCGGCAAGCGACGCACCAGCAGGGGCGTGTGGCGTACCATGCACTCCACCACGGTATTGTTGGCGCTGGCGTCATACATGTCCAGAAACACTACGCAACCACTCAGCAGCCTGTCGTATTCATCGTCAGGCAGGAAGTCCAACTCGCGCACCGTCTCGTAAAGCGCATCGAGATCATGCCCTTCCTGGCGCAACAATTCCGCCTCGCGCTGGAAGGCGCGGGCCGCCGCGCTTTCCTTGCTGCCCTTGTTCAGCATCATCTTCTGGTAGTTGCCTTCCGGCAGAAAATGAATACCGTGCATGCGCCGCAGCCAGAATCCCACCTGCACCACCTTGGGGCGCTTGTGCAACAGATCGCGATCCCAAGTGCGCTCCACCTTGTCGGCAGGGTGGTAGAGCACGTCCACGGGCACCGGCAGGATGCGCCGCAGGTGACGGGCATGATATTCAGACAGGGCGAAGATGCCTAGACAGGTATCCAGCGAGCGCAGGAAATCGGGATGATGATAGAATTGCCGGCGCAAATCCTCCGGATACCATTGCGGAATATTGGGGGGGCGGTGGGCAAACCCTACCCAAGGCACCTCACGGCGGGGCACTTCCAAGTCGGCATCCCAGCAGTATGTGCGCTCGAGGAACGATTCGACGAATACTTCTGCCTCGCCCGCCGCCTTGCAAACCAGTGCATGCATCACGCCAGCCCAGCCGGAACGATGTATGCCGAATCCCTCCATCCTGTCCAGGACATAACGCTGAAACGCCTTGCCCCGGCGCAACGTTTCCGGCTGCCAGTTTGCCGAAGTCCGCGAAAGTGCGTACTGGCGCACACGCTGGCAAAGGTTGGCCAGAGCTTCGTCATCATGTGGCGATGCGGCATGCAGCTTCTGCAACGTTACCGGCATCTCCGCCTTGCGCGTGGCGCGGTAACGGCAGCGCTTCATGAGGTCGTAGGCCTGTTCGTAGTGGCCATTGGCCAGCGCCTGAACAAACAGGTCGACCGGCTTGTCGCCATTGCGAGCGCGCAGCAGATGTTCCGGAATGGGTGCCTCCCGCAGATTGCGCTCCAGGAACTGCACCATCCACTGCTTGCCGTTCTTGTTGTCGGGCACCGGAAAATAGAATGCGGGCGACAGAAGCATCGGCCATACATGGCCATTCAGCAACTCTTCATTGTCGCGCCAGGCACGCAGAATATGGTGCAGATCAAACGTCGGGTCGTCCAGCGGCAACAGTTTTGACGCATTGACCGGGCGGCGGCTCGCATACTGATATACCGGAACGCCAAAAATGCTGACACTCGCCTGTCGCAAGATGCTCTGCAGACCACCATGGGCAAAGCCGCCGCCATCAATACCCTCATCCCCGGCTTCGTCGAGAATTTCGCGGGCCATTTCCACGCGAAAGAATTTTCCGAAAATCTGGCCATCAAACAGCAGCGCAGGCATCTGGCTGGCGCTCAGTTCGTAGCTTCTGTCACGTACCTGGCTGGACAGGAACGAGAGATTGCGGCGTGTGCCGCAAACATGCTCCACGCCTCCGGCGAGAACGTCTGCATCTGCATGCAGGTTCAGCGACACCAAACGCCACAGACCATATCGACTCCAGTTGTCGCACCCCCGCATGAAGGCCACATGTCTGCTTTGTCGTGGCAAGTGGTCCAGGCCGGCCCTGAGCAGAGCTGCATGTGTGGCTCTTCCCGCAACGGAGATCATGCGCACGGGCATGTCGCCGGAAAAATGGTGCAGCAGCGCATTGACCCAGCGCCGCTCGCGCCGGTGCGTTATTACCAGCACCTCCAACCCTTGCGGATAATTGCTCAGGATGCTGTCCAGGGCATTCGTGAGCCTGCCGCCGTCTTCATGTGTAACGGCCAACAAGATAGTGTGCCCGTGTCCTCCAGCCCGCCGCCTTGCCCGCCGGCACCGCAATGCACTCGGCAGCAGATAACGCTTACCCCACGCCGCCGCACGCCAGCCCGCAGCCCTGAAAAAACGTTGCAATCCGCTCACTTCAATCTCTCCACTGCCTGCCAGATCATTGCTGCTTATCGAGCCTTGCCCGGCAGCCAGAACATGCACACCTCGCGCATCTTGCCCCAGCTGTAGTTGGTATATATCTTTAAATCTCTAGCCCCTATTTCCATTGTTACACCCTTGTCAATAGTAACTTCATGGTCTGGGCTAGTGAGGGGATATTCACGCCAAGGACAGGCTATAATTACAAATTCCTTGGCCAGCTCCTGCAAGCGTCGCATGAAACGAATTGGCTCCTTGGTGTGCTCTACAACATGAGAGGCTATGACTATGTCAAACTTGCGTTGATTGAACTCATATATATCTCCCACATGGAAGTGCACTGTTGGTGCAATAATATCTTTTATATATTTAAATTCATCAGTAATGTCCAGTGCGTGTACATCCAATTTTAAACGGGAAAAACTATTTGCTGCGTGCACTGTTGCAAGAATGGCTGTACCCGCAAACGTCTGAGGCCCCACATCAAGAACTGAACGCCAAATACCTTCAGGATAATGCCCGTACAATCTGTGCAAATAAGGAATGATCTCTACCATAAATAGGGTGGATTGGGGTATTGATTTTAATATAAAACTTTCCGGGTCGTCAATTCCTGATGCAAGCA
>JALSGV010000109.1 GCA_026982565.1 Gammaproteobacteria bacterium | reverse complement strand
CTCTCCCTAAATTTTCAATTGTCTTCATCTAACAGTAAGTTGAATGCCTATCGACGTGATATAACACCTCATTGTGAGATATAACCTGCATAGCAGGTTTCACGAGGCTTGTTTTTTGGAGAGGGGGAGTTGCTTTTTCCACGACATCATTCCCTTGTCATTTTAGACATTTTGTCTGCAGTTTATCACTCTGCATTGTGAAAAAACACCGCGATCTGCTTGAGTGCCACGGCGAAACCGTTCTAAGCCAGATTTTTCAATTGGGCATTAAGGTTACCCCTCGTTCTGAACAATCCCGCCGTATGATGGTATAAAGCCCCTGGCAGCCAATGGCCTGGAGTCTGGCGCTTGAATCTTCACGAGATCATTCTGCAACCGGCAGCGGCCGCCGAAGAGGCGCGCTTTCAGTCTGTGATGCAGGCCCATCACTACCTGGGGGCGCTGCCGAAGATCGGTCATACCCTGTGGTATGTCGCCACCTGGCGCGGCCAGTGGCTGGCCTTGCTGAGCTTTTCCGCTCCGGCCTTGAAGTGCGCGGCCCGGGACGGCTGGATCGGCTGGAATTTCCGTCACCAATACGACCGCCTGCATCTGATTGCCAATAATCGCGCTTCCTGATCCTGCCGGATCACCATTATCCGAATCTCGCCTCGCGCATCCTGTCGCTGTGTGAACGGCGCCTGGCGCGGGACTGGCCCAAGCGCTTCGGTCACCCGTTGTGGCTGCTCGAGACCTTCGTCGATCCACGCTATTTCCACGGCACGATCTATCGGGCCGCCAATTGGATCGGCCCTGCCCGTAGACGGCAGCGATGCAATCAAACAGACCAACGAGATCGGGATGTTCATCTATGGGCATTCAACCGCGCCCACTGGCGCGAGGAAGCCTGTCATTACTCCTCGATTGGCGAAGACTGCTGTACCCTCCGTACCGGACACGGACCCGAAAACATGACCCGCCTGCGGCGCTTCGCCATCGGGCTGATCAAGTCCAGGAGCCGTGACAGCGTGGCCCCCACATGCCGCAAACTCTCCCGTAATGTTCGCCTCGTCTTCGACTTCCTGCGCATGACCGGCAATTCCAACCCACGAGCACGGCATTCCTCCTCTCGGGCTGGTTAGAACGGATTTGCCGTGCAAACGCCCGCGCATAACCGGCAGGTTGGCTGCGTCTTGCCAAGGGACAGTATTCAAACCTGAATCCGTGGGTTCAGGTTCAAAGACAAACGAGATCATCCTGAAGAAACCCATCTAGCGCCCGTCACAGACCATGCCGCCGAGGCGCACGCGCAGTCTGCGGAAACTCTCCTGATCCACGGCATCGCGGCATAGCACAACGGACTGCCGCCTCCAGCGCCCGCGGTGGAAGCTGAGGATGACCAGTTGGGGATGGAGATAGCTGTCCTGCGCGAGCCGGGCCGTGATTTGTTCGCCGTTGCGCAGGGTGAGCAGCCAGCGCCCCTCCCCCGTCCAGTCGATTCCAGTGACGGCGCGCGGGTGCAGCAGCAGGACATGCCGGGCCAGGCAAGAGGCCAGACTGAATATCAACATAGACGCCATCGTCAGCAAGCCCCACCAGGGCCATGGCAAGAGCGGCACGATGAGCAGGCCGCCGCCATGGGCCAGCGACAACAGGATGGCAAGGCGCCTGGATGGCCGCGGCCTAATGCGCAGGGGCGCCGCGGATCTCTGCGACGACATGAGCGATTTCCCTGTCGCTGGGCGTCAGGCGCCCCATGAGATATCCGAGCAGCAAATGATCCGGGCAGCTCAGCAGCCTGCCAAAGGCCGCCTGCTCATGCGCCGCCAGTTCATCGTAACGGTGCGCCATGAAGTCTTCCAGGAGCAGGTCCAGCTCCCGCATGCCGCGCCGGCATTGCCAATGGAGGCGCGCCTTGTCGGGCCGCTCTTCCTCGGGGCTCATATGAACTGCTTGGTCATTTTCTTCTTGATTCTGCCGATGGCCGCGGTGGGATTCAGTTCCTTGGGACACACCTGCACGCAATTCATGATGGTGTGACAGCGGAACAGCTTGTAGGCGTCCTCCAGGTCGTCCAGGCGCTCCTCCGTGGCCTGGTCGCGGCTGTCGGACAGGAAGCGGCAGGCCTGCAACAGGGCCGCAGGGCCCAGGAACTTGTCCGGGTTCCACCAGAAAGACGGACAGGAGGTGGAACAACAGGCGCACAGAATGCATTCATAGAGCCCGTCGAGTTCCTCGCGCTCCTCAGGCGACTGGCGGAACTCCACCTCGGGGACGGGATCCTTGACCACCAGATAGGGCTTGACGGCGCGGTACTGCTTGTAGAACCGGGTCATGTCCACCACCAGGTCGCGGATCACCGGCAGTCCCGGCAGGGGCCGGATCTCCACCGGCGTCTTGAGGATCTTCAGCGGGGTGATGCAGGCCAGGCCGTTGCTGCCGTTGATGTTCATGGCGTCGGAACCGCACACCCCCTCGCCGCAGGAACGGCGGAAGCTGAGGGTTTCGTCCTGCGCCTTGATGCGCTTCAGGGCCTCGAGCAACATCATGTCGCCGTCCAGGCCTTCGATCTCGTAATCCTTCATGTAGGGCTTGGCGTCGGTATCGGGGTTGTAGCGGTAGATGGAGAAACGCATGCTTGCCATGTTCAATAGACCCTCTCTTTTGGCGGGAAAGACGCCACGCTGATGGGCTTCATTCTCACCGGCTTGTAATCCAGTTGCCGCCCCTCCTTGAAGAACAGGGTGTGTTTCAGCCAGCGCTCATCATCCCGCCGCGGATAATCGATGCGCGAATGGGCGCCGCGGCTCTCCTTGCGCGCCGCGGCCGACATCACCGCCGCCACGGCCACGTCCATGATGTTCTCCAGTTCCAGGGCTTCGATGCGCGCCGTGTTGAAGACCTTGCTGTGATCCCTCAGGGTGACGTCCGCCAGGCGCCGCTCCAGGTCCAGGACCTTCTTGACCCCTTCCTGCAGGACGTCCTCGGTGCGGAACACGCCGCAGTATTCCTCCATGGTGCGCTGCAGTTCACTGCGCAGACCGTCCACGGTCTCGCCGTCGCCCTTGCGGTCCCAGCGCGCCAGGCGCGCCAGGGCGCGGTCCACGCTTGCCTTGTCGAGGGCGCGGTGATAACGGGACTCCTTGAGAAAATCGATGATATGATTGCCCGCCGCGCGTCCGAACACCACGATATCCAGCAGGGAATTGCCGCCCAGGCGATTGGCGCCATGGACGGACACACAGGCGCACTCCCCCACGGCGTAGAGTCCGGGCACGGGTTCCTCCGCCCCCTGCTGCTCGGGCGCCACCACCTGGCCGAAGCGGTTGGTGGGGATGCCGCCCATGGAATAGTGGCAGGTGGGGAACACGGGAATGGGCTCCTTGACGGCATCGATATGGAGGAAGGTCTTCACCATGCTGTGGATGCCCGGCAGGCGCTTGTGGATCACCTCGGCGCCCAGGTGTTCCAGTTTCAGCAGCACATAGTCGCCATGGGGGCCGCAGCCCCGGCCCTCGCGCACCTCCGTGGCGATGGCGCGGCTGACCACGTCGCGGCTCGCCAGGTCCTTGGCATGGGGAGCGTAGCGCTCCATGAAACGCTCGCCGTCCTTGTTGACCAGGTAACCGCCCTCGCCGCGCGCGCCCTCGGTAATGAGCATGCCCTTGCCGGCGATGCCGGTGGGATGAAACTGAACGAACTCCATGTCCTGCAGGGGAATGCCCGCGCGCAGGGCCATGGCCATGCCGTCGCCCGTGTTGATGCGGGCGTTGGTGTTGGTGCGGTAGAGCTGGCCGGCGCCGCCCGTGGCCAGCAAGGTGGTCTTGGCTTCGATGACCAGGGGTTCGCCGCTCTCGATGCTCATCACCAGGGCGCCCTGGACGTAGCCCTCGTCGTCCTTGAGCAGGTCGATGGCGAAATATTCATCGAAAAAGTGGGTCTTGGCGCGGATGTTCTGCTGGTACAGGGCGTGCAAAATGGCGTGTCCCGTGCGGTCGGCCGCCGCGCAGGTGCGCGCCGCCTGATCGCCGCCGAAATCCTGGCTCTGGCCGCCAAAGGGCCGCTGGTAGATCTTGCCGTTGTCCAGGCGGGAGAAGGGCACGCCGAAGTGCTCCAGTTCGATCACCAGGCGCGAGGCCGCGCGGCACATGTATTCGATGGCGTCCTGGTCGCCCAGGTAGTCGCTGCCCTTCACCGTGTCGTACATGTGCCAGTGCCAGTTGTCGGGCACCACATTGGCCAGGGCCGCGTTCATGCCCCCCTGCGCCGCCACCGTATGGGAGCGGGTGGGAAACACCTTGGAGACCACCGCCACGGCGGCATCCGCCTGGGCCAGCTGCAAGGCGGCGCGCAGCCCGCCACCGCCCGCCCCGATCACCAGGGTATCGAAGCGCCGTCTTTCAATATTCATGCTCAACGTTCCTTCATCTCACCGACAAGAGCGCCATGACGGCCCCGCTCAGGGAACCCAGCAATATCACCCCCACCAGGGTCAGCAACGACAGGCGCAGCCACAGGGGTTTTGCATAATCAACGATTACATCGCGCATCCCCACCCAGGCATGGGCCACCACGGCGATGAAAAAAATCACCAGCGCCAGGCTCAACAAGGGGCTTCCCAGCCAGTCGCGCCATGCCTCATAGGACGGCGGAGCACTGAACAACAGTGCGAGGAGGAAATAGAGTCCGAACGCCGCGATATAAACCGCGCTGAAACGTTGCAGCAGCCAGGCCTTCAATCCCGATGCATGGCGGCTCATAACAGCAGCAAGGCCCCCAGCAGAAAGACCACCACGCCCGCGCCCATGGCCACCATGGCGGTGCGCCGCCCCGTGGCCAGACCGACCCCCACATCCAGGTCGATAAACAGATAGCGTATTCCCGCGAACAGGTGATGGGCAAAGGCCCAAATGAGGAACGCCAGCAACAGCTTGACGCCGCCATGGCGAAGCAATTCCACTGCTTCGCCATATCCCTGGGGCCCCCGCAGGGAGAGATCGAGCAGATAGACTGCGGCGGGTATGGCAAGAAAGAGCAGGACGCCGGCAATGCGATGCGCAATGGACATGACGGCCATCACCGGCAGATGAATCCGGGTGAGATCGAGAAAAACCGGCCGCTTGCTATTGTTTCTCATAACCAATGAGTGTAGCCGATTTTTCCGGGACAATCGATATCAAGCCGGCAACAATATATATCGTATTCAGCCATTGCGCGCCGGGTTAATAATACCTACGTGTCAGCGCTCTCTCCAGCCGATCCTGGAAGATGGGGAAGGCGTATGCCGCGCGGCGGCGGGGTTTCAGCGGAGCACGAATGACACCGGCACGATGAATTCCATTTCCTGGCGGGGATCGTTTTCCGGCATGGGCGGAAAGGGGTCCGCCCGCCGCGTCATTTCCAGTGCGGCCTTGTCGAGCAGGCGGTTGCCGGTGCGCTCCTCCAGGGCAACCTGCAAGGTTCGTCCGGTGCGGTCAATCAGAATGCGCAAGCTGCCCTCGCCCTCGATACGCAGGCGTTTGGCGCGGCGCGGATATTTTTTGTGCTTCTCCAGCCAGGCGATGAGCAATTGCTCGTATCTTGCCATGGCGGTCTCATCCAGAGGCGTGGTGCTGACTTCAGGCGGGCTTGGCTGCACGATTTCCGGCGCCGCTTCGGGTTGCGGAGCAGGCGCAGGTTCACGCTCGACCTGACGTGGCTCAGGAGGCGGTGGCTCGGGCTCCGGCTCAGGCGCTGGTTTCTCAGGCGGCGCCTCTTGAACAATGGGATCAGGATCGGGAGCGGGCCGGGGTGGCGGCGCGGGTTTCGGCGGGGGCTCAGGAAGCACGGGAGGAGGATTCACCACAGTTTCCGCAATAGAGGCCAGCAGGCTGACGCGCAGCGCTTGTTCCTGTGGCAGCGGAAGCGGTGACGGTGACGGCAGGGTGAGCCACATGGCAAGGCTGCCGTGCATGACCAGCGCGATCATCACGGTGATGCTCAGATGCAGCCGGGTCAGCGTCATGGAAGCTATTTCCGCATGGTGGCCAGGGCGATATTACTCCCGCCCGCAGCGCGGATCTCATCCATTACTTTGAGTAACTGCTGCACTTCGCTGCGGGCATCGCTTTTCAGGGTAATGGGCGATTCTGCATCCGCTTCCAGCAGTGGCTCAAGAGCTGTTCGCAGTTGCGCCAGTTCAATGCGCTCGCCATTGAGGGCCAGTTGGCCGGCCTGATCCAGAGAAACCGTGATGGGAGTCGACTCGGTTACAACGGCGCTGTTTGACTCGGGAAGCTCCAGCTCGATGGCCTCCGGCGTGATGAACGTACTGGTGAGCATAAAAAACACCAGCAACAGGAAAACAATATCGATCAGGGGCGCGATATCGAGGTGGGAATGGATGCGCGCACGCCCCTCAAAGTCCATGGGTTTCATCCTCCAGCTTGGCGCTGTCGCGCGTTTCGACATGGGTGGGACTTTTGCCAAAATAGATCAAAACCCGCACGCTGACGTCCTTCATCAGGGCGCGTACGCGGTCCACCTCCCCCTCCAGGTAATAAAAGGCAGCCATGGCGGGGATCGCCACGGTGAGTCCGAATGCGGTGGTGAGCAGGGCCTCCCAGATACCGCCGGAAAGAATGGATGGATCGACACGGCTGCCCGCCTCCTCCAGTTGACTGAAGGCGGCAATCATGCCGGTGACGGTGCCCAGCAGTCCCAGCAGCGGGCTCAAATGGGCTATGGAAGACAATCCCCGCAGCAAGGACTCGAGGTTGCGGATCTGCGCCGAGCCTACCCGGCTGACTTCGGCTTCCACATCCCTGACTGACATGGCGGGATCCGCACCGCAACGCACGGCGCTCTCCATCACCCGCGCCACGGGGCCGCGCTGCTGTTGCAAATCATCCAGCACCTTGGCGTGGCCCGCCTGCCTGAGATCCGCCAGGGCGGGCTCAACAAAACCGGTGCGGCGCAGGCCACTGCGGGAAAACTGGAACAATTTGGCGAGGATGATCGCTACCGCCAGTATGGATAGCGCCAGCAAAACGTACATCACGGGCCCGCCCTGCTGGAACAAAGGTGTAATGCTTGCAAATGCCGTATTGATAGATTCCGTATTCATAAGCTCCAGATGGTTTCAGGTATTATTAACCCGGCAACAACATATATCGTATTCAGTCATTGCGTGCCGGGTTAATGAGAAACGGGCGGCAAACCCAGTGGTTTGCCGCCCGCGCCAAGTCACATCGCCAGTTCGACGCCCGCATAAAGAAACTGCGGCAGGCCGGAACGAGGGCCATGCGGCTGCCGGGACACTATATACTCTTCATCAAAAAGGTTTTGCACACCGCCGAAGACCTTCACGTTTTCAGTAGCCTTGTAGAAAGCGGAAAGATCCGTTACAAAGTAGCTGTCGGTCTTGCCAAAACGGGCATCGGGATCACCGTTGCCATTGACCTGATTATTCACGTTATTGGCGCTGGTGTAGGCCGAACTCACATAGCTTCCAGACACAGAGCCTCCCCATCGTCTGGATTCCACGCTGGTACCGAGACTGAACTGCAACTCGGGAATATACGGCACCTTATTGCCCTTTTTACCGAAGCTGAAAATGGACTCTGGATCCGTGGAGCGCGCATCATTCTGCTGTTCGGCGTTGGTGTAGGTCAAATTGAAAAACCACGGATTGCGCAGCGCCCAACGATTGGCGATACCTGCGTCATACTGAACAGCCAGCTCAAGACCATAGGCGGTCACCTCGCCGAAGTTTTCATCATTGCCGCTGCCCGCGCCACCAATGTTATCGACCACGATCAGGTCCTGAAAGTCCGGATAGAAAGCGGTCGCCTCGGCCGCCAATGCCTGTCTGGGATTGGTGTAGCGGGCGCCTGCTTCATAGGCCGTGCTGGTTTCAGGATCGAGCCCCGCGCGCGTACCTCTCGGGCTGGGCGGTGAAAACCCGGTATGCACACCGCCAAAAGCGGTCCACATATCATTGAAGCGGTATGCGAGGCCCATGCCGGCCGCAGTCATATCGAAACTGTTTTTACCATCCCTGCCTTTTGTCCCCCCCGGACCCTGTAATACGCCTTTGGGCTCTTCCGATGTCTGGTCCAATTTCTCATATCGGACACCGGGTGTTAAGGTCCAGCGCCCGACCTGAATCGTATCCTGAACGAACAGCGCCAATGCATCGGTCTGTTGCAGGCGGTCACCTGCGCCGCCGGGTGTGCCCGGGGTCATGCCGGAAATGGTGCCATTGGCTGCCTGAGCGTAATCATCATCCCACTGAAAGCGGCGGATCTGATCCTGGTGAAGACGGACCCCGGCAGCGATTTCATGCTGGACGGCCGACCCAAAGCGGTAGTAGACGACTGATTCGACACCCTGGGCTTCGTACTCACGATTGTTGGCGCGAACCCGCAAGGTACACGCCATATCACCCTTCAGACAATCCAGGCCTTCTCCATTTTGCGCCCCGGCCAGCGCCGCGGAAAGCCCGATTTTATTGCCGTTGACGTTACGCAGATCCTTGAGTTTGTACCAGTTGCGCTTGAAATCCGTCGAATAAAGCGTCGCGATCACGTCCAGATTGTCCGTCGGACTGACGGCATAGCGCAGATAATTGTTATTCTGCTCGGTGGCAATATTGTCAAAGCGTGACGCCGCATAGCGGCGCAGCGGGTCCGCTTTGAAGTCCGCTTCACTCAGGCCCAGATAGGTCTCATTGGCATCCAGCTCATTGCGGCCGTACTTGAGCTCCAGACGCTGATAGATCGCGGTGTTGGGCTCCCAGGAAAGCTTGAACATCCTGTCCTCCTTGCTAAAGCCTGTGTCATCGCCATCCCGAAAATCGGGGGTTCCATCGATGGTTTTAAAGCCGTCATTCTTGCGGTTGTAGCCTTCGACCAGAAAGCCAAACTGCCCGGCCTTGGTATCAAAGGTATTGCCGACATAAGCGTGGGTGCGCAGTTCACCGAAACTGCCCATCAGCGATTTGAGATAAACCGTCTCTTTGGTGGGAATCGGTGTCGAAAGATAATTGACCACCCCGCCGGTGATATGCGGACCGAATCTGATCTGGCTCGAACCTTTCAGCACCTCCAGGCCGCTCATGCGTCCCACTGTGGGCGAATAGTAGGCTGCTGGCGCGGAATATGGCGCCGGCGCCATCAGTATGCCGTCCTCCATGATAGTCACTTTGGCGCTGCGGGTGGTGTCCACGCCTCTCAGGCTGATACTGGGAAACAGCCCGTAGCCGAACTCTCCCCGGACATTGACGCCTGGCACCTTCCGTAGCACCTGGCTGACGTCATCGTAACTCTGCTGGCGGATATCCTCTTTGGTGACCACCTGGGCGGAACCCGGGATGTCCTCGATGTTGGCCGGGTTGCCAATGATCATCACTTTGTCCAGGATTTTGGCATCCGGATTTGTGCCTGAGTCATCATCAGCGGCGCCAGCGGGCATAGCCATCCCCAATGCAGTACTGATAAATACACTGTAAAACAAACTGTTACGCTTTATCACTTTGTCACTCCCTCAATTTCATTCAATTTTGCGATGAAGCCGCCTT
Source organism: Gammaproteobacteria bacterium (assembly GCA_026982565.1). GTDB lineage: Bacteria > Pseudomonadota > Gammaproteobacteria > SZUA-140 > SZUA-140 > SZUA-140. Next base: position 3,866 of record JALSGV010000109.1, on the reverse strand, counting down.
GGTCCACGCGCCATGCAAGCGCTCGAACAGAAGCGGGCTGATTGGCTGGCTATCGCTTAGCCCACTGTGTTTACAGGGCTATTTGGCTGGCTGAGGCGAATTATGCATGAACGAGGAAAAAAAGTAAATGAGAATCACAATCATTACTGTTGACATCCACATGAGAATCGTTATCATTACCATTTGTGGCACGAGGGGTTCGCCTGTAATAGAAGGATGATGAAAGGAGTCCTGTATGAGTTATCTGATCAATGCATGGCTGGAACGCGGCGAACCCCGGCTTGGAATTGTGGACGCGCAGACGGGTGTGGTGCAGCAGTTGTGGCGCTTAAGCAAAATCGGTATTTCTGGCGGCAAGCCGCTTCGGAGAGAGTTGTCCCGCATCAAACCTTCCGGGATACAGCAGTTGACAAAAGAGCTTTTTCTGGTGGGGTGCGCAGAGGATCTCTCCCTGGTGCAGCGGGCTCGGACCGGGCACATCGGTGAAACCTGCCTGGGTTGTGATCTGTGCGCTGACCAGTATTCTGAGCAGCACTCAGAGCAGGTAACGGCAGACGGTAACATCGTTTACTTGGATTTGATTGACAGGAGATCGACATGAATCAGCCATCATTGGATAACAGCAAGGTCATCGAAACACTCAACAGGATTCTGGAGTCGGAACTGGCCGGAGTGGTGCGCTATACCCACTATGCCTTCATGGTCTTCGGCTATAACCGGATCCCCATCATCTCATGGATGCGGGAACAGGCTAACGAAGGATTGCGCCATGCACAGGAGGCGGGTGAACTGATCACGCACCTGGGTGGCCATCCTTCACTGGCCATTGGCCCCCTTCTGGAGACCCACAAGCACGATATCGGCGACATCCTGCGTGAGTCTCTGGCGCATGAAGGAGAGGCGCTTAGCACCTATAAAGAGCTGTTATCCCTGGTGGAAGGAAAATCGGTGCTACTTGAGGATTATGCCCGCCGCATGATTACGGAAGAGGAAATGCATCAGGGCGAAGTGGACAAGATGTTGCGCAAACCGGGCGACCTTGCATCAGTCTCGGGGTGACGGTTCGCGAATGAGAAGAATATGGGACCATGAAAGAGAAAATATCAGGAACATCGCCAGGTGGCCGCTTACCACCAGACGAATCGGGAGAGAAAAAATATGACAGCCGTGATCTCTTTTGCGGCAGACAGGAGATCCTGATCGAACACGCGGGCCATGCGTACCGCCTGCGCATCACCCGTCAGGACAAATTGATTTTAACCAAATAGAAAATCTGCCCCTGAGGTGTTTCCTCGGGACACCACGCCAGCCACCCATGCCTCCAGGCACTTGTGCCCCGGAGGGTAAAGGTAGCCAGCCAGAACATTTTGGGTTGGATACTTTCGTGGAGGCTTTTTATGGGCCGCGTGGCTCTTTTTATCCTGTTGGCGTGGATCTTGAACCTGATCTTGTTCAGGCCCGTGGCGGCGCAAGCGCCGGCCAGTGATGGGTCGCCAGGAGAGGCCGTAGAACTGCGCGAAGTAGTCATCACCGGCACCCGCACCGAGAAGCCGGTGCTGGAGGCGCCGGTGCGCACCGAGGTGGTGAGCCGGGGGGAGATCGAGAAGACCCACGCCCGCGACCTCAAGGAGGCGCTGGAGGATGCGCCCGGCCTGCTGCTCAAGCCCATCCACGGCAAGAGCGGCTTCGAGGCCTGGTTGCAGGGAATGGACTCCGACCGGGTGCTGGTCGTTATCGACGGCGAGCCCATCAGCCCCAGCACCGGTTCCGCGGTCGATCTCAGCCAGATCGGCACGGCGGACATCGAGCGCATCGAGATCGTCAAGGGCGCCACCTCGGCGCTCTATGGCAGTAATGCCATGGGGGGCGTCATCAATGTCGTCACCCGCAAGCCTGAGCGGCCGCTGGCTTATAGTCTGACGGTCGATGGCGGCAGCTACGGCGATAAGAATCTCAGCGGTGATGGCAGCGACATCAGTGTGCGCCATGTGGCGGGCAATCTGGCCATCAGGCGGCCCGGCGGCTACCTGCAGTTCAGCGGCAGTCTGCGCGACAAGGACGGTTACACCCTCGATCCAGACACCTTTCGCTCGGAAGGAGAGGAAGGGACCAAAAGCAACCTCGACCTGCGTCTGGCCTGGACGCCCGGCGACCGAACCGAAATCCACTTCAAGCCGCGCTACTACCGCGAGGATATCAGCAACAATATCTCCACCCTTGCCCCTGGCGCCGGAGAGATCAGGAAGAAAAAGAACGAAGCGGCCACCCGCTCCAGCGCCACGCTGGGCATGGAGCGAAAACTGGACCATGGCGGGCGCTTGCGCGCCTGGCTGCTGCGGGAGAACTGGCGCGATGTGACCCAGCAGGACGCCATCGCCACCCCGGAAGTGGAACAGGAACGCACCGCGGAGATCGATCTCTACCGCGCCGAGTTTCAGTGGGATAGACCGTGGGGTGAGAACCATGTGTTTACTTCGGGATTGTTGCTGGGCCGGGCAGGCCTCGACCAGTACCAGGACAGGGCGGGGCAGGCCCGCGCCGTCGAGGTGGATGGCAAGGAACAGCGCAACATCGAGGCCTACTTGCAGGACGATATCTTCCTCGGCGAACAATGGGAGGTCGTGCCCGGCGTCCGCATTCAGGACGACAGCGATTTCGGTTTTTACGCCGCGCCCAAGATCAACGCCCTGTTCACGCCAAGGTGGTTCAGCGACGTCACGACCAATATCCGCATGGGTGTGGGCCGCGGTTACCGGGTGCCCAATCTGAAGGAGCGGTTTTACGTCTTCGACCACAGCCAGCTGGGTTACATGGTTCTGGGCAACAATGAACTTGGGCCGGAGCGTTCCGACAGCTACCAACTCGGCATCGAGTTTGCGCGCCCGGGTGACTTTCGAGCCGAGATTCACCTGTTCCACAACCGCATCAGGAATCTCATCGATACCAACCTCAACCCGGATAAATCGGCGCAGACGGGGCTGCGCATCTTCGAATTTCAGAATGTCGCCCGCGCCCTGACCCAGGGCGTGGAGATCAACGGCAATCTCAGCCTGGAGAGTTTCGACATAAAGGGGGGTTACACGCTGCTCGACAGTGAAGACCGCGATACCGGCAAAACGCTGACCGAGCGTCCCCGCCACCAGGTCAAGCTGGGGTTTGATTACGAGGACAAGACGCGGGGCACTGTGTTGACCCTGCGCGGCGTCTACCAGAGCGAAGAGTTCATCGATGCCGAAAATCTGCTGGAATCACCCGCCTGGACCACCTGGGATGTGAAACTGACCCAGGCTGTCAGTCAGCGGCTCAAGGTGTTCGGCGGCATCGACAACCTTACCGACGAACACCGCGACCCCAATGACCGCGATGATTTCCGTCCCAGGGCGGGGCGTTTCGTCTACCTGGGGGTGCGCATCGATGGGTGAACGGCAGGTTTGTTGTTCAGAAGCAAGTTATGGAGAGCGGGGTGCGGAAAAACCAACGTGCGAATCCCTCCCTACGCCGTGTCCCGCTCTCCACAGCTTGTTTTGCCCGTTTCCAAGCTGTTTTTCCAGCACAGACGTGCCTCAGGGTTCATTTGAGTCAACCGCGGAGGAGAAAAGATGAAATCACGTAAACATGTAACGGCAGTGTGGGGACTCGCATCCCTGGCGCTGGGCGCATTGTCCGCCTGTGGCGGCGGGGGCGGCAATGGCGGCGGAACGCCGGCCGGCGCGGCGCCCAATGCCAATAATAAGCCACCGGCCAACGCGGCGGTAACGGTGAAAATCGACGCCACGGCGGGCGGATTCGGCACCCCCCCAGGCGATCCGGCCAACAAATATACCTACTTCAACCTGGATACCGGGCAGGTGGTGGATATCAGTGAC
>JALSGV010000108.1 GCA_026982565.1 Gammaproteobacteria bacterium | reverse complement strand
CCGGGTTGTTTTTCGGCGGGGAGGGGTTCGCCGGTGATCATGGATTCATCGATATAACTGCTGCCCTCGGTGATGGAACCGTCGGTGGGGATCTGCTCGCCCGGCCTGATGACGATGGTGTCTCCTGGTACCACATTCTCGACAGGTACTTCCATTTCCTTTCCGTCGCGTATTACCCGTGCGCTCTTGGCATAGAGTCTCATAAGCTTTTTGATGGCATCCGATGTGCGTCCCTTGGCGCGGGCCTCGAGGAACCGTCCCAACAGAATCAGTGTGATGATGACGCCGGCTGCCTCGAAGTACAGGTTGGCCGTGCCGGCAGGAAAGATCTGCGGTGCTAGCAGGGCTGCCAGGGAATAGAAATAGGCTGCGCCGGTGCCCAGCATAACCAGGGTGTTCATCCCGGGGCTCAAGTGTTTCAGTTCTGCCCATCCCTGGATGTAGAAGCGCCGCCCGGCCACGGCCAGTACCGGTGTGACGAGTATCCATTCGAGCCATTGCCAGGCCTGCGCTGGGAGCAGGGCTTGCATAGTCTCCTTCAGGCCGGGGAAGAGCATGGGGCCCATGACAATCAGTAACAAGGGTAGGGTTAGCACCATAGCCAGGCGCAGATCACGCCCCAGCGCAGCGAGTGCTTTTTCATGGGAGTCGTCTGCAGAGGGGGTGATGCCACTGCTTTCTGCTTGCAACGTATAGCCGGCATCACGAATAGCCGCCTGGATATGCTGCAGACAAGTGGTTTCCGGTAGGAAGGTCACACTGGCCTTGCGGGTGGCCAAGTTGACGGAGGCCTGGATGATGCCAGGCAGGCGACGTATGGCCCGTTCGATGCGGGCGACACAGGCAGCGCAGCTCATATCGTTGATGACGAATTCTGCCTGCTGGGTAATGGCCTGGTAGCCGGCATCGTCGATGGCGGCTACCAGGGAGGCGGGATCTGTCAGTGCGTTGTCGAAACTGAGCGCCGCCTTCGCAGTTGCCAGGTTGACGCTGCAGTGATCGACGCCCTGTAATTTGTTGAGCAGGCGCTCGACGCGGCCTACGCAGTTGGCGCAGGTCATGCCGGAAATCTCGATACTGATATCCTGATTCATTGCTTCACCAATCGTGGAACTGCGGGATGCAGCGGAGTGGAGTGGGTGGCCGCTTTATCGGTATTTGAGGATCTCCATCAGCTCATCGACGATTTCCCCGGTGTCGCCCCGCTGGGCGGCGGATACTACATGATCCTGCAAATGGCTGCGCAGGATCATGCCGCTGACCTTGCGCAGCGCGCCTTCCACGGCCTTGATCTGTTTCAGGGCATCGACGCAGTAGATGGATTCATCATCCAGCATGCGGGTGATGCCCTCCACGTGGCCCCTGATGGAGAGGAGGCGCAGCCTGGCCTCGCGGCGGGTTTTATCCGAGAGCCGCAGATTTTCGCAGTGACCGGACATGATCAGGCGAGGCGGGCGCCAAAGCCCTCTTCCTCGATGGCGGCGATGAGTTGCTCCGGGGCTGCGTCCCCCTCGATTTGCGCCTCCCCGCTTTCCAGGCTGACGCGGGTGACGGCCGTGACGCCAGGCACCTTGGACAGGGCCTTTTCAACGGCGCCGGTGCAATGGCCACACGTCATGCCCTCTATCTTGATGCGGATCATAGCGTTTCTCCTTTGATTTTGCCCCACCCCCCTATGGGAGGGGTAGGTCATGATAGCAGATCCCCCTCTGTTGCGGCAATGCCACATGGCGCGCGGGAGCTAAAGCGCGCGCGGTCACTGACGCTATATTTATGATTATGCGTGTTTTTCCATGAACAGGCAGATTGCGCCATCTATTTGCCGGGAAATAGGATAAAATATGCATAACGATCACCTGAAATCCTGTCAATGGGGAGTGCCACTGGATGCGACAGCACGTTCCCCGGTGGATGGCGCGTCTTGATGGCGGAATGCCATGCCTGAACATT
>JALSGV010000107.1 GCA_026982565.1 Gammaproteobacteria bacterium | reverse complement strand
TTCCGCCTCGGTCAACAGCTCCTCATCCATGGTGATCACGGCATTGGCAAACTTCGTGATGAGGGCCTGGGAGACACTGTTGATCACCTCGATGCGCTCCATGACGGGGAAATGGCGATCGCGGATCTCCTCCAGGCGCGCCGTGTTATGGCTGTTCACTACGAAATTGAAAAACAGATAGACCGCAAAACCGGCAACACCGATACAGACGATGAGGGCGATCTTGTACTTGATGGACAGTCTGGTCAGAAAATTCATCTACCCCACCTCTATCTGCAACAGATGGTTGACGGCACAGCCCGTACGAAAGACGGGATACGGGTCTCCCGCAGCATACATCTCTGCTGACCGCATGCTCCTCCTCTGTGGTTTGTATCGGCGCCTGTTGACAATATCTTTACCCTGAATCCGTGGGGTCAGGTATAGAAAAACTTCGATATCTTGTCATTTCAACCGCAGCGAGAAATGACAAGAAAGTGGGGGGCGTAATGACAAGGCAGCGGGGCGGCAATGGCAAGGAGGTGCGATGGGAATATATTATCCCTGTCATTTCGGGCACAGCGGGAAATGACAGGGGGCTGTTGGCTGAGTTCCCTTTGTCATTCCGAGCGCAGCGAGGAATCTTGAGTGGCTGGCACAGGATTTCTCCCTTCGGTCGAAATGACAATTGTGGCAGGAACGGCAAGGAAGTATGGTGACAATGACATTGTCTCTGTCATTTCGGCGCAGCGGGAAATGACAAGAAAGTGGGGGGTGTAATGACAAGGCAGCGGGGCGGCAATGGCAAGGAGGTGCGATGGGAATACATTACCCCTGTCATTTCGGGCACAGCGGGAAATGACAGGGGGCTGTTGGCTGAGTTCCCTTTGTCATTCCGAGCGCAGCGAGGAATCTTGAGTCGCTGGCACAAGATTTCCCCCTTCGGTCGAAATGACAATGTGGTGGCAATGACAAGGAGATGCCGGTCCCCGGGGTCCGCATCCAGGTTGAACGGGCCGCATGATGGTCGCCAGTCATTACTAGGTATCAAGCCGGAAACGAAAAACCCCTTCCTGCCACAAGGCGGGAAGGGGTTGGCATTTGCATACCCGACCGGCGAACGGCCGTCTCAGTCGGCCGAATAGACCACCTTGACATCGGCCGGTGCCGAGGCGCTGTCGATGTAGCCGATGGCGCCCTTGTGGCTCTTGACATAGTCGATCACGGCCTGGTCGTCGGGCACCGTCTCGGGCGGATTGCCCTTGCCGGAGAAGACCCGCGCCGCCCAGTACTGCAGGACCTTGGCGCTGGACTTGCCCAGCACCTTCTGGTTGAAGGCATCGTAGACCGGTGATTCCTCGGCCTGGTTCACCGGCACCGCGGGCTCCCCATTGGGCAGGGTCTTCACCTTGCCGAGAAAGATGGATTTGATCTGGGACTTGGACAGCTCGGCCACGTTGCTGTCGGGCGAGACGATCACCACCACCCCGGCCGAGGCCTGGCTCACCAGGAACAGGGCCAGGCCCATGACCAGCAGGCGGGACATGCCCCATCGTCCATGCCTGCACCGGACAGGCCTGCCATTTCTGTTGCGCTGCTCGTTCATCTCCTGATCCCCCTTAGAACACCATGTCCAGGGCCACGCTGAACATGTTGGTGGAACCGTCAATACTCATACCATCGGTGTCAGTAATGAACAACCCGCCACCTTTCGTATCGACCTGGCTCAGCTCGCCCTTGAGCACCACCTTGCTGGAGACGCTGTAATTCAGCCCCAGGGTGGCGATCTGGTGGCCGTTGCCGTTGTCCCGTGACCAGTCCTGGTAGGTCAGGTGGGGCAGCCACTTGCCGAAGCGGTACCCCAGGGTGGCATACCAGGAATCGGAATCCCCCGCGGCCACGCCGTACATGTCCTCGAAATCCATGGTCACGCTGGCCGCCTCCGCATAGGCGATGAGATTGTTCCAGTCCACCT
>JALSGV010000106.1 GCA_026982565.1 Gammaproteobacteria bacterium | reverse complement strand
TCCTCAAGAGGGCCATCGACCTCCTTGAAGGGAAGGCGGAGGCTGGTCTGGATCCGGATGAGCTGCGCGACCGCCTGCTGCGGGGTTACCGCTACATCCTGGTGGACGAATACCAGGACATCGACGAAGCGCAATACCGTCTGGTCAGCGCCCTGGCAGGCCGAACGCTTCAGGACAAAGATGCCAAGCTCACCATTCTGGCTGTCGGCGACGACGACCAGAACATTTATGCCTTCCGCAATACCAATGTCGCCTTCATCCGCCGGTTTGAACGGGACTACGAGGCTGAAACCACGTTCCTGGTGGAAAACTACCGCTCCACTCAGCACATCATCTCCGCAGCCAACGAGATCATCCAGCGCGGTCCCAACCGGCTCAAGGTGGACCACCCCATTCGCATCAACCACGCCCGGATGAACGACCCGCCTGGCGGCTGCTGGGAAAGGCTCGACACCCTGGTTCGGGGAAGAGTTCATGTCCTTCAGGTTCCTGCCGACACCAACCGCCAGGCCCAGCTGGTCATGGCCGAGGTGGAGCGCCTCAGGGCTCTTGATCCCGAATCCGACTGGTCCGACTTCGCCATTCTGGCACGCACCCACGCCGCCCTGCAACCGATCCGGGCCTGGTGCGAGTGGAAGAGGGTGCCGTACCTGATCGTTGAAAACGGCCGGGACAGTGGCATGCCGCAACTGCACCAGACCCGGGAAGGCCATCATCTGATCCGCCTGCTGAAAACCCACGGGTGCAAGCTCATCCGGCCCGGTGCCCTGTCCCGCTGGCACCGCAGGAACGCCGATCCCGGCAATCCCTGGCAGATCCTGATGGGCCAATGCATCGACGAGCTGGAAGCGGCCTGGAAGGACACACCGGTTCCCGTCTCCCAGGCGCTGGAATGGATCTACGAATATGGCATCGAAGCCCGCCAGCGGCAACAGGGCAGATTGAACCTGTCCACTGTGCACGGGGCCAAGGGAGGGGAGTTCAAGCACGTCGTGATTCTCGATACCGGCGACTGGCAGCGCGATGACGCCAACGGCGAGGAACGGCGGCTGTACTATGTCGGCATGACCCGGGCGATGGAAACCCTAACCCTGTGCGAGGCGAAGGAGCGATCCAATCCTTTCAGCCGGGAATTGGAGGAGGATGAATTTCTACTGCGGACACCGCTGACGCAAGCCCCGCAGCCCTTGTTCATTCTGGACAAGCGTTACAAGGCTCTGGGCCTGGCCGACGTCGATCTGGGTTTTGCCGGCCGGAAGCCTGAGGGCCACCCGATCCATGCCGCCATCGGCCGGCTCAAGGTCGGTGATCCCCTGCAACTGGTGGAAACCAATGGCCACCGTGAACTTCGGACGCTGGAGGGGACTGCAGTGGGCAGGTTGTCGAGACGCTGCCAGCTCCCTCCTGGACAGGTGGAAAGCATGACGGTCAGTGCCATCGTCAGGCGTACCCGAAAACAATGCCAGGACCTCGAGTACCGGAAATGGTGCAAGGTGGATGTGTGGGAAGTGGTGCTGGCAGAATTGAAGCTGAGCTGAACAAAAACTGTCCATTCCTGGAAATCCCAGGCAACCATGCGGAATGGCGACTAATATTCATAGAGTTATCCACAGAAATTGTGGAAAATCCAATGGGACTAATTCGCTGTCAAGCCCCGTGAGATTGTATACACGTTTTTTGAAGAGTTCCGGGTGTTTTTTCTGCCAGTTTTTGAGTGCCTGGATGGGTGAGATGTGGCCCAGGGCCTTTTGGGGGATCTGATGGTTGTAGACCTTGGCGTACTGCAACAGGATCTGTTCCAGTTCTTTGCCGCTGTGGAAGCGGGTGGTCTTGACGATCTCGGCGATTCTGCCGTTGAAACGCTCGACCATGCCATTGGTCTGCGGGCGCTTGGGTGGAATGAGACGGTGTTCGATGCCATGCTTGTGACAGGCCCGGTCGAAGACGTGGCGACCGGTGGGT
>JALSGV010000105.1 GCA_026982565.1 Gammaproteobacteria bacterium | reverse complement strand
TGCGCAGGCAATGGTGATTCCATTGGCAAGCGCCGCAACGCCGTACCAGTGCAGGCCTGAAGTCCCTAACAGATTGAAATCAAAGGACAGGCCATTGCGTGCCGGCCCGCTGACTGCGTTGGCGAAATTTGCTGTAGAATGACGACAGCGGCCTTTCGCCGCCTTGCAGCGAACCGGCACGCAATGGCTGAATACGATATATATTGTTGCCGGGTTAATATATTGGGCAATCACGATGGAAGCGGGAGACAGACGGTCGCCAGCCTTGCAATTCGACAAGGTGGTCAAACAATACGGCGCCAGGACGGTCCTCGATCATATCGATCTGGAGGTCGGCGAGGGGGAATGTTTTGCGCTGGTTGGCGTCAATGGCGCCGGCAAGACCACGTTGATCAAGTCCCTGCTGGATTTCACGGCGCTGGATGGCGGTGAAATTCGCATCCATGGCGAATCGCAGCGTGACACCCGTTCACGAAATCACTTGGCTTTTCTTCCCGAGCGCTTTGTTCCCCCGCACTATTTTACGGCTGGCGACTTTCTCAAGTATATGGCGAAACTGCATGGTGTGTCCTATGAGGCCCGGCAGGTGGAGGCCCTGTATGAACGCCTGGATCTGGATGCCGAGGCCCTCGGACGGGCGGTGCGGCAATATTCCAAGGGCATGGTGCAGAAACTGGGGCTCATCGCCTGTTTTCTGAGCGGCCGCAGGCTTCTGGTGCTGGACGAGCCCATGAGTGGCCTGGATCCCAAGGCCAGGGCACTGGTCAAATCTTATCTGCAAGAGCAGAAATCGCAGGGACGCACCATTTTCATGGCCACTCATTTGTTGAATGATGTCGAGGCCCTGTGTGACCGTCTGGCGATTCTCCATGAGGGGCGCCTGCGCTTCGTGGGTACGCCGGCACAGTGTTGTCTCGATGCTCGGGCTTCCGATCTCGAACAGGCCTACCTGGCGTTGATCGCGGAAAAATAGCCTTACCGGGATAACAGCTCGTCCACGAGGCGGGTCAATGCCGGTGGAACGGACAGGAATTCGATGCCATAACGGCCCCCACCCTGTGGGTCGGGTTGGTGGAAGGAGACCAGTCCATCCAGGCGAAAGTAACGGTCACCGTAGCACAGTTCGAGTTCGACCCTGCTGAGTAGAGGTTGTTGCAGATTTTTCGTGTTGAAACCGACGCCGCCACAGCCGATGTCGATGAGATCGCATTTCACGAAAATGGGGTGTTTGATATGGTGTTTGCGCGCGGCGCGGATAGCCAGACCGGGAATATGCGCACGCTTTTCACTGCGCCTTTGGGTGCCTTTCACCAGCCTGAGCTGGGGTATCCTGAGGGGGTTTTGCTCAGCAGGTGGTGTGGCCGGCTCAGTTTCCTCGCTGTCGTCATCCAGCAAGTTGTCCAACAGGGCGTCGAATTCATAGGGTACGCGGATGAAAATGATACCGTATTGCGTGCTTGTCTCCAGGGGGTGGCGATAGCCGGCGATGCCTTCGATGAGATATTGGCGTCCCTCATGAACAATACGCAGGACAACCTTGTCCCCCGTCTTCAGTTCCAGGGTTGGTGATGAAATGGCCATGCCGCCACGGTCGATATCGACGGTTTGGCAGGCCGTGAAATGTTTGCCTGCCAGCAGCCGTTGTTTCCTTGCCCATACATTCAGTGCTGCGCCCGGGGTGCGTGATTCATGACGTCGGTTGGGCGGTTTTTCAGGGTCCATGTGGCAGTTCGGCAGGTTTCCAAGCTGTAGTATGTATCATCGGCCGGCGTATCACGATTCTATATAGGCTGATCCCGATTATTTGATGGCCAGCATGCCGCAGAAGTTATACCAGCGGAAGAAACAGTCACAACTGCTGAAACCATTGTTCAGCAACAGTGTCTCGTTTTCTTTCTGGTGATAGGGAACGAGTATGTTTTCCAGCGCTTCTCTTTTGCGCATGATCTCGCTTTCGTCATATCCCTGGCGGCGTTTGAAATCGTAGTAGTGTTTAATGAACAGGCGGTTGATGAGAGAATCCTGCCCCAGTACTTTTTCCACCAGGATGAAACAGCCCCCGCGGTTCGTGCCCTCCGCGATGCTGCGCACCAGTTTTTCCCGGTACAGGGGGCGTATGAACTGCAATGTGAGATTCATCACGACTACAGAGGCATTGTCCAGGGATAGGCCCTCATTGAGATCGGCGTGAATCAGCTTCCAGGGACGAGACAGTGCTTGTTTCTCAAGTTTGGCGCGAGCCTTCTCCAACATGGCCTGGGAGGCGTCAACACCGAGGAGGGCCACGTTCTCCGGCAGGAACCTGGACATGGTCGACAGGCCATTGCCGGTGGAGCAGCCCAGGTCGTATATTCGGGAGCCGGGGGTGGCAAAATCGCCGGCGAGCTGCGCAATCATGTTTTGCAGCTCGTCGTAGAATGGCACTGAGCGCGCCAGCATATCATCGAATACCTGAGCGGTTTCCGCGCCAAAATCGAATTCCCGGCCGACGCGGGCAGGATCACGAAACAGCTCGTCTTTTTCCTTGTCCACCAGCCGCAGTCAGTCCCGCCTTGCCCTCGCATAGGCGCTTTCGGAGATTTCATTCCAGGCATCATGGGTACGCTGAAACTGCTGATATTTTTCGTATACCATCTTGAAGGTGGCATCTTTGGCCGCTTCTTCCTGCAGGGTGAGGGCCGTCAGTTTCTTCAGTTCCGCCAACACCGCTTCAGGAAACTCGATGACCTGAACGTGATATTTCTCCTTGAGTGTCTGCAAGGCTTCGAGATTGCGGGCCTCGAATTCGGAAAGCATCCACAGGTTGCTGGCCATGGCGGCATTCTTAACGATCAACTGCAGTTCCCTGGGCAGTGCTTCCCAGGCTTTCGTGTTGATGATCATTTCCAGCGTGGGTCCCGGCTCGTGCCAGCCGGGATAGTAATAATATTTCGCCGCGCGGTAGAGACCCAGGCGCAGATCGTGGTAGGGTCCCACCCACTCCGTGGCGTCGATGGTGCCCCGTTCCAGGGCCGTATAGATTTCACCGGCTGGCAGCAGGACGGGATTGACGCCCGCCTTGGCGATGACCTTCCCACCCAGGCCGGGAATACGCATCTTGATGCCCTTAAGGTCGGCAACGGTATCGATTTTCTTGCGAAACCAGCCGCCCATTTGCACCCCGGTATTTCCCATGGGAAAGGGCACCAGTTTATGGGGGGCGTAGACTTCGCGCCACAGCCCCAGGCCACCGCCACCATACAGCCAGGCATTCATTCCTTGAGCATTGAGGCCGAAGGGCACGGCGGTGAAGAACTGGGCGGCGGGTATCTTGCCCGCCCAGTAGTAGGCTGAGCCGTGACCCATTTCCACGGTCCCCTGAGAGACGGCATCAAAGGATTGCAGGGCGGGAATCAGTTCGCCGCCAGCGAATACCTGGATTGTGAGGGCACCCCGGCTCATACGTCTGACCTCTTTGGCAAAACGTTTGACGCCATCCTGGAAAATAGGAAAATTAGGTGGCCAGGTAGTGACCATTTTCCAGCGAAAACGTTTGCCTGCCGCATGGGCATTGCTCACGGAGGCCATGCCGGCTCCAGCAGCCAGGACGCCCGTTCCCATCTTCGTGATAAACTCACGGCGTTTCATATCAGGTTCCTTAAGGTTCAATTGAAGTTCCGCCTGCGCAGCGCGAGGCTGGCGGCAGGAGAAACCGGCAGTGCGCCTGTCTGACAGGGATCACGCTGAAATATATACCCTATACTGTGTGTTTAACAAGGGTGGGCTGTGTGGCTGATGATCTGCGCTCGTTCTGTTATCATTTTCTGCTGTGCCGGGCTAAAGTCGCCAGCATAGAGGCAAGATACTATATTAACCCGGCAACCATATATTATGGTATTCAGGCCTGAAGTCCCTGACGGATTGAAATCAAAGGACAGACCATTGCGTGCCGGCCCGCTGACTGCGTTGGCGAAATTTGCTGTAGAATGACGACAGCGGCCTTTCGCCGCCTTGCGGCGAACCGGCACGAATACATATTGTTGCCGGGTTAATAATAATATCGGGGCGCCAAACCAATGGGTATATCATTCATAATAAAAGGCCTTTTTCAATCATGAAACATTTGGAGCATTTGTTTGCCAACAACAGGCGGTGGACAAGGAAGGTGGAGGAGGAACGCCCCGGTTTTTTTCAACAGCTCGCCAGCCAGCAGGCGCCGGAGTACCTGTGGGTAGGCTGCTCCGACAGCCGGGTGCCCGCCAATGAAATCGTCGGATTGTTGCCCGGGGAATTGTTTGTCCACAGAAATGTGGCGAATATCATCGTGCATTCCGATCTGAATGCGCTCTCTGTATTGCAATACGCTGTAGAGATCCTGCGGGTCAGACATGTCATCGTCTGCGGGCACTATGGTTGTGGTGGAATCCGGGCCGCCATGGAGGATAAGCGTCACGGCCTGATCGACAACTGGCTCTGTCATATCAAGGATATCTATCGATATCATGCCGACAGGATCAATGCGTTGCCATCGGATACGGAGCGTTGTGATCTGCTTTGTGAATTGAACGTCATTGAACAGGTGAAAAATATTGCCCAGACGACCGTCATCAGGGATGCCCGGCTCAGAGGGCAGCAAGTCACAGTTCATGGTTGGGTCTACAGTATTCACAATGGTCTCTTGAAAGATCTGGAGATCTGTGTCGATACAGGCGATTGATGGGAGACAGGAATGGGTGTCGTGAGAGGCCTTCTGCTTCTTTTGTGCCTGGGGGGCTTATACGCGCCGGCTGCCTCGGCGAGCATGCCGTCCTCAGGCGTCACCGCTGACTACATCATCATCGAAAAATCGAAGCGCAGGCTTACCCTGCTGTCCAAGGGGAAGGTGCTCAAGAGTTATCCTGTTTCTCTGGGCCGTAACCCAGTGGGTACAAAAATACGCGAGGGCGACGATCGAACGCCGGAAGGCGTATACAAGATCGATTACCGTCTCGATAACAGCCGCTACCACCGTGCCCTGCGCATTTCCTACCCCAGCGCGCGCGACCGGGAGCGCGCCCGCAAATTGGGTGTCCCGCCCGGTGGCAATATCATGATCCATGGCATAGGGCAGGCAAGGGAAAGGATCGAGGGCTTGCATTTGCTGTTCGACTGGACCAATGGGTGCATTGCCGTGACGGACCAGGAGATCGAGGAAATCTGGCGCCTGACCCCGGTGGGAACCATCGTCAATATCATTCCGTGATTTGTCACCCGTAATTGCGCCCGGCCGCAAGGCGGCAGATTTTATTAACCCGGCAATAATATATATGGTATTCAGGACTTCAGGCCTGCGCTGGAACAAGGCGCGGTGCGCAGGCAATGGTGCTTCCATTGGCAAGCGCCGCAACGCCGTGCCGGCGCAGGCCTGAAGTCCCTAACTGATTGAAATCAAAGGACAGGCCATTGCGCGCCGGCCCGCTGACTGCGTTGGCGAAATTTGCTGTAGAATGACGACAGCGGCGTTTCGCCACCTTGCAGCGAACCGGCCCGCAATGGCTGAATACAATATATATCTTGAGAGCACCGAGATCTCTGCAACTACTTGACTCTCAATAAAATACAGCGCTGCATCATGGTCATTCCCGCGAAGGCGGGAATCCAGTAAAATCAAAGGGTTATGGATTCCTGCATCCGCAGGAATGACAGAAATCGGTACTCACAAGTATATATTATTGCCGGGTTAATAATTACAATGCGAGACAGGGGTAGGAATAGCACCGGCCCCTGTGGCCCGCCACGCCGATCGTGGCCAATCAAGGACAAGTACATGTCTAGCAGGACCGTCATCCCATTGGGTTCCGGGGGGGCTAAGCCCGGGAAACCAGAGTGTAGTAATGCCGTTGACAGCGCTTCTGCGGCGGGCGCCAATGTATCTTCCATGGTTTTTTCCAACGCAGCCAACCATGATCTCCGTGGTGTTTTTCAGACTGTGGAGATGAAGAAGCTGCTGGAGGCGGTGCTGTCAGGGTTGGAGAAGCATGACGCCGTCTATCTCATCGCGGGCAAGCCAGGCAGCGGAAAGAGCACCTTTCTGCGCTGGATGCTGCAGCAGATTCCTGCTGATTGGGAATTCTGCCACATTACCGCAACCAAGGCCCTGGGTGAGAGACATCTGCTGGAATGCCTCAGCCGTTCACTGTTTCAGGATCTGGACCTGGATATCGAGGCGCTCACTATTCAGATAAAACAGCGCATACGCGGTGGGGCGCATATTGTCGTCGTCGTGGACGACGCGGAAAGGCTTTCCCCCTTTGCGCTCAAGGCGCTGTTCGTCATCAAGGCGGCCGTCGAGAAGCGTGGTGCCCGGCTGGGCCTGGTATTGGCGGCGGACAATGCCATTCAATCGACCCTTGCGATGCCTTCCCTTGCAGCGCTGAGTCAGGGGCGTGTCCGGCGCCTTACCCTGCCTCCCTTTACGTACCAGCAGACGCAGGATTATATACAGCATTGTCTCAAGGTGGCCGGGGCCGGGCATGAGATCTCCTTTGCACCTCGTCAATTACGGCGGATATACAGTGTTTCGCGCGGTTTTCCCAAGGATATCAACATCGTAATGCAGGGCGTCTTACATGGCGAGGAGGTTGTGCAGTCACCCGTCAGCCAGCTGGGTAGTCACGTGTCTCATTACCGTGTGTTCATCCTCAGTGTGGTGGCGTTCGGGTTGATTGTCGGCGGGGGGTATGGCGTCTATCGCAGCTTGCTTGAAAGCGCGCCACCCGTGCCTGTGACGGCAGCGGTGCCAGAGGCCCATCTGCGGGAGCTCATGCTGCTGCCGGTTCCCACACAGGACGTGGCCGCAGCACCAGACCGTGAGCATGAAAAAGCGGTGAAGGAGGATGGAGATGTCAGCTTGTCAGTGACTCAAACACCAGCCCCCAAAAAGGCGGTGGAGGCTTCAACTCCCAAGGCGGCCATGCCAAGTGTGCAACAACAGGTGCAAGTGAGGAAGCCACAACAGCCGGTGCAGCAATCCATGGCAAAGACACAGCTTGCCCAAGGTATTCGTGGCAGTGCCTGGGTGTTGGCTCAGAATTCCGCACACTTCACGGTTCAGTTGACCAGTTGGGAAGACGAGGATCGCGCACGGAAATACATCGAGAGAAATGGTTTGCTGAACAAGGCAGCGTATGTGCATACACGCAGTAAGGGGAAAGACTGGTATCTGGTCATCTATAATGCGTATCCCACTCTCAAACAGGCCCGTCAGGCGATCAGGCAACTGCCACCCGCTCTCAGGAAATACGGCCCCTGGGTGAGAAATATTTCTTCCCTGCAGGCGGAGGCCGTTATCGACTAGACCGTATGTTGCCTGAAATGATGCCAAAACCAACCCCCGGAAGGACAATATCAAGCCGGCAACAATAGATATTGTTGCCGGCTTGATAATATCGTCAACGCTATGATTCTGTTGCGTTGTTGTTGATGGCTTGGTAAATACGGTTTACCAGCTTCCAATCCAGTTGGTGAGAAATACGGGCTGCCCGTGTTTTCTGGAAACGGCGCCATGGCAAATGGGACGGCACAATTTTTTGAATATATTTTTACTCTAGGATATTATCTGGATTTGGCAAACAGGTTGGTTGAAAGACTCAAGCGATGGCGCGAGAAGGCGCTTGACGAGCATGCCTGGGGAAATGATTGGCACAGCTCTCTAACCATTTTTCTGAAAACGATTCAAAGACAATAACAGGGAGTTTACGATGAAAAAAATCCTGCTTACTGCTGCAATAACCACCTCCATGATGAGCACCGCCGCCATGGCGGCCCCCAACAATGTGGGCTGTGGCCTGGGTTCGACTCTGTTCGATGGCCAGAGCGGTACGGTTCCACAAATACTCGCCGTTACCACTAATGGCACTTTTGGCAATCAGACCTTCGGCATCACCTCCGGCACTCTGGGTTGTGAAGAGGGCGGCGTGGTCCAGGCCTCTGCCGCAGTCAACATGTTCGTTGGCAATAACCTCGACGCTCTGTCCCGTGACATGTCCGTTGGCCAGGGTGAGTCCCTCGCCTCGTTGGCCCAGTTGATGGGCGTCAAGGCCGAAGATCAGGCCACTTTCTTCAGCACCGCCCGCGCAAACTACGGAAAGATTTTTTCCGCGGATGACATCACCGCTGGCAAGATGCTGGAAAACCTGTACCGGGTGATGGCGCGACAGGATAGGCTGGCAATCTACGCCCGTACCTGACCCCGTTCGTTTTACAGCGAATCTGAATGCCCCCGGCGATTTCGGCGGGGGCATTTTTTTACCCATGCCCATCACCCTTCGTCTGCAACGCGCTGTATCATCGCGAGCCTGGTTGACGAGTCTGATTGTCCTGCCACTTTTTTTCTGTGCGCCGTTTCCGGCAACAGCGTCTGCGCCGGAAAACGCCGCCTACCTTAGCGAACTGATTGCCGAAGCCAGCCGCCTGCAACTCGCGCAAACGCCCCAATGGCGCTATCTGCTGCATTACAAAAAGAGTCTGTTGGGCGGACTGGAAAGCGAGTCGGATGATCCCGCGTTTTTCACGGCTGGCACTGGCAAGCATGATCCACAAGCCGAGCTTGAAGCCACGTTACGCAGCTTCTTTTCCGCGCAAAACTGGGGGCAAAAAGATGAACCTGCCCAATGTGCCTTCATCGCCCGTTACGAATGGCTGAATGCGCAATTACACTTCGATCCTCAACGACTTGCACCACTGCCCTGCCCGGCCTTCGACAAGTGGTATGCCGGTATCAACCCCGGCGGCCTTACCCTGGTGTTTCCCTCGGCCTATATCAACAATCCCTCGTCCATGTTTGGCCACACCCTGTTGCGGGTGGATGCCCCGGAACAAAATGAAAACACCCGTCTGTTGTCCTACGCCATCAACTACGGCGCCGAAACAGGCAGGGACAACGGCATCGCCTTTGCCATAAAAGGTATTTTTGGTGGCTATTACGGCGGCCTGGGCATCGGCCCCTACTACAAAAAGGTCAGGGAATATTCGGATTTTGAAAGCCGCGATATCTGGGAATATCAACTGGCCTTTTCCCAGGATGAAATCCGCCGCCTGCTGGCCCACGTGTGGGAATTGCGCGGCGTGCGTTTCAAATATTATTTTTTCGATGAAAACTGTTCCTACATGATACTGGTCTTGCTCGATGTGGCCCGCCCCGATCTAGCCCTCAGTGATCAATTGCGCGGCTGGGTGATCCCCTCCGACACCCTGCGCTTGGTGAGCGGGAAACCAGGGCTGGTTAAAGAGGTCGTCTACCGTCCCGCCGTCGGCACACGTCTGGCCTGGCTTGCCGCGTCATTGCCAGATGATGCTCAGAACAAGGCATTGGCGCTGGCCAATGGCGAGCAATCCATCGTGGATTTCCTCGAAGAACCTCGCGAACCGCAACAACAAGCCGACATTCTTCTGCTGGCCCACGATTATGTGCGTTATGAATTTCTCGCTCAACGCCGCGACAAGGCCGTGGCTGCCCCGTTATCACTCAAGCTGTTAAAGGCGCGCAGCCGTATTGCCGAAGCCCGGCCTCCCACCCCCGTGCCCCGCCCGGTGGCGACGCCCGAACAGGGTCACGCCACCGGCATGATTCAGGCCGGCCTGTTGCGCGAGAACAATGATGACTACTTGCAATTACGCCTTCGCCCCGCCTATCACGACTTGCTGGACAATGACGACGGCTATGTGCCTGGCGCACAAATCGATTTCCTGAATATTGCCGCACGCTACAACACAGCGCGGGAAAAACTGGAGCTGGACGCCTTCACCCTGGTGGATATTGTCTCTCTCACACCGCGCAGCCGGTTTTTCCACCCCATATCCTGGCGCGTGCAGGCCTCATGGCAGCGCCGCCTGTTGCCCAATACCAACTCGCCCAGCAGCTTGGCCTTCACCCTGGATGGCGGCGGCGGACTGGCCCTGCGGCCCAGCGATAATTTACTGCTGTTCGCCCTGCTCGACGCCGCGCTACTTGTGAATGACAGCTTCAAATATGATTTCAGCGCTGGCCTCGGCGCTGAAACCGGCCTCCTGTTGCAAATCACGCCCCGCTGGAAACTGCGATTACACGCCCAGCACATCAGCTTCCGCAGCAGCAATCCCTACAGCTACAACAATTTCAGCGTCAGTCAGCGGCTGGTTATTTCACCCCAGCACGCGCTGAACCTGGAGTGGTCGCTGCAACGCGCCTTCGGCCGCCGTCTGGAAAACTGGATGCTCGCCTGGCGCTGGTACCTGTGATGCGCAATCCAGCCACACTTTTTATCGTTATCCTTTGCCTTGCCCTGAGCGGCTGTACCAGTCTGTTTTTTCAACCCATGAAACCACTGCTGCGCACCCCGGCGGATATCCATCTCGAATATCAGGATGTGTTTTTTCACAGCAGCGACGGCACCCGCTTGCATGGATGGTTTTTGCCCGCAACCGGCGGAGAGGACAAAGCCCGCGGCACCGTGTTGTTTCTGCATGGCAATGCGGAAAACGTCAGCACTCACATCGGCAGCGTGTACTGGTTGCCTGACCGCGGCTTCAACGTGTTTTTGTTCGATTATCGAGGCTATGGGCAATCGGAGGGTACCGCTTATCTGCAAGGCGCCATGCAGGATATCGAAGCCGCATTGCGCTGGTTGCAAGAAAAACCCGATATCGATCCGGCAAGCATCGTGGTGCTGGGTCAAAGCCTGGGTGGCGCAATGGGCGCTTATGTGTTCGCCCATAACGGCCAGTCAACGGCGCTGCGCGCCCTGATCCTCGACAGCGTGTTCAGCGACTACCGACAGATCGCGCGGGAGAAACTGGCCGATTTTTGGCTTACCTGGCCACTGCAATACCCGCTGTCCTGGCTGGTGAACGGCGACTATGCGCCCGCCGAAGCCATCGGCCTTTACAGCCCGACACCAGTGCTGATTATCCAGGGACAGCGCGACGCCATCGTGCCGCAACACCACGCCCGGCAACTCTTTGCACAGGCGCGGCCACCCAGGGATTTATGGCTGATCCCCGGCGCAAAACATATTTCTGCGCTGAATCAACCTGCCATACGTGACAGACTGGCAGACTACTTGAGTAAGCTGCGCGGGCAATAAACCAGAAAGTATCCCCCGGAAAAGTTGGCCGGGGGTGTGTGAGCTTCCCAGGGAAATTACATGCGCTTGTTTTCCATCATTTCGTGAATGATGGGGTGGAGGATGATTTCCATGGCAAAGCCCATTTTTCCACCGGGTACGACCAGGGTGTTGGGGCGGGACATCCATGAATCCTTGAGCATGGTCAGGTAGTAAGGGAAATCGTGGCGCTCCGGATAGCGGAAACGAATAACGATAAAGCTCTCGTCCGGTGTCGGGATATCCCTGGCAATGAAGGGGTTGGAGGTATCGACAACGGGGACGCGCTGGAAGTTGATATCCGTGCGTGAGAACTGCGGCGTAATGGTTTTGACATAGTCGGGCATGCGGCGCAGGATGGTGTCGGTGACGACTTCGGCGGAATAGCCCCGTTGCGCCGTATCACGGTGGATCTTCTGGATCCACTCCAGATTGACAATGGGCACGACCCCGATCAGCAGATCCACGTAACGCGCTACATCCACTTCTTCGTTGACCACGCCGCCATGCAGTCCCTCGTAGAACAGCAGGTCAGAACCGGGCTCTACAGGCTCCCAAGGCGTGAAGGTGCCAGGCTCCTGTCCGTAGGGCGCGGCCTCTTCGGCGTTATGGAGATATTTGCGCACCTGTCCGGTACCGGTTTCGCCGTAGGAGCGGAACAGTTCTTCGAGCTTGTCGAATAGGTTGGCCTCCGGGCCAAAATGGCTGAGGGTCTGGCCCTTTGCCTGTGCGTCATCGACGGCCTTCTTCATTGCCTGGCGATCATAGCGATGGAAGGCGTCCCCTTCGACAATGGCGGCCTTGATATTTTCACGGCGGAAAAGGTGTTCGAAGGCGTTCTTGACGGTTGTCGTGCCTGCGCCGGATGATCCAGTCACCGCAATAACAGGATTTTTTGCGGACATGGTTTTTCTCCTCTTATTTTAAAAAAGTCAATAATATTAACAGGTTAAATTCTTTTGCCTGCCAGGGCTGCTATTGCTTTCCGGAGGTGCCCAGTATTATATTTTATGGAGGCTGGCCACATAGGGTTCAGGGTGGAGAGCGGTTGATGCGCATTCAGCAGCTTCGGCAACCGGGAAAGATTCCCTGATCCGTCAGGCGGACCCGATATTGGAGCAAACCCGCGAGGCTGTGGCAAGTATTATTAACCCGCCAACAACATAATTGTATTCAGCCCATTGCGTGCCGCAGGGTTGTCATCGCTTGTTTTGAGTGAGATGATCGTCTATATAGGGGGAAAACGGGATAGGAAGTATGTCTGACAAGTTCGTGGCAATTTGCATCATGGCTATACTGATGGCTGGGATCACGGCCTGTGCCAGTACGCGGGTCGACGACAGGCACCCCCTCGTCCGCGAGGCGCCGGATTCCGAGGTGGCGAGGGTCTATTTCATCCGCCCGCGCACGGAGCGCACCATGGGTTTCGCGGACAATCGCCTGCCCGTGGAAGCGGACCGCTTCCATCTCATGACCCTCGCCAAGGGCGAATACACCATGCTCCCCATGGTGCCGGGAAACGTATGGATTTCGGTAACTTCCCAGACGCACTGGGGACCGCGCCACGATGTCAAGGAAATGAGCCGCTCACGCCAGTTCAATCTCAAGGCCGGGGAAACCTATTTCATTGTCTTCAACCTGGTGGATGGAGAATTTCGTGGCGCCTTCTTCGAGCCTGAGGAGGTGGATATCTATATGGCCAAAGAATTGACACGTAATATGCTGCCTGTGGGGCGCGCTCGCAAACAGCCGGTTTCCTCCCTGGAAGGGTGAACTTTCTTCATTACCTGAGCCCACGGATTCAGGTTTTCAGTTAGACAGCTTATAGAGCTTCGCGTTATTCGTTTTCGGGTCCTTGAGAATCCAGCGTAATCTTTTCCTCGCAAGATGTTCAAATCGCTGTCCAGTATGGAGGCGTCATTGTTTATGCACAGCGGGGTGCAACGCCACCGCGGGACACCGCAGGAGCGCCCGAAGGGTTGGCTTGTCAGCGCCCATGCCCGCGTTGCGCTTCTTATAAAGGGCGGCGGCCATTCGCTGCGAGGCGCGCCTTGCCCTGAACGCTGACAGGCCAACTGTATTCTGAGCTATCACCTTGACGAAGTACCAGGCTCATCAAGGCCGTATTCATTTTTTCCTCGATCTGTTTTTTGTATTTCAGGTATTGGACGGTTTGTATAGGTGATTGGGGATCGGCTCCCAGCATTTTATGTGGCACGTCGATATCGGTGATGTAGATGGGGTAGCAGAGGCCGCTTTTGCGCTTTTCAAGGACATGGCCGGCCACGGCAAGGAACAGATCGTCACCGAATTCCATGGATGAGAATTCGGTTTCATTACAGAAAATGGTAAGCGTCTCACGGTCGTCCTTGCTGTTGCCGCCAATGATCTGGATATTGAAAAATTTATCCGGCGATGTCCGTTTTATATTTTGGCAAGTGGTCAGCTGCAGTTTTCCGCTGGAATTCTTGACGGCCTTGTAAAATTCCATGCCGATGGCCTCGAAGCCCGGTCCTTGTTGAGTGCTGTCGATACTTTTTCTGCGCAGGATGGACTCCAGGAAACATTTGTATTGGTTTGTCAGCACTGGCAGAGTGGCCTGGGTTTTACTCTGAAAATACAGAGAGCCGTACTCATCCATGATATAGATATCGGCATTGTTGCCATCCACATGGAAGTAGATTTGTATGGTGTCTGGCTTGTTGTTGTTCAATATGACTGAAAGCAGATTGTTCTCCCTGCTGTAGCGGTCCATGACAACCGGTCTGAAGGTGTCCTGCGGGGCCTCGAGATGCTGGAGAAGTTCCTTGTAGTTGTTGGCAACCTGGTGGCGCAGATTATCCTTGTCCAGGGACAGGATGTAATACTTGTGTTCGATCATCAGCACATATCGCGCCTCCACAGCATGCTTTCCCTCATAAAAACAGGCGATGATATCATTGAAGAGTTCCTCGATACGCCGCGAGATAGTCATTCCTCTGCTGTTGTTGGAGAAGCAGAAGGTCGAGATCTTTGGCGGCGCCTTGCCCTGTGAGGGCGGGGACCATTTCAGATAATCATTGAGGCATTCGAATATTCCCCCTTCTCCTTCATAGCGGAAGGTCAACACTTCCTGCCAGGTGGTCTGGAGAACATGGTCCAGTGAGTACACCAGGTTCTGGCAAATGCCACCGTAGCTGAAGGCGTCCACCTTGTTGCTGGTGAGAAACTTTCCTTCCTTGATGGAAGTGGTCGTGGGTCGGATACCCACATTGATAAACAGGGCGGACTGTCTCAATTGCGCTGCCTGGGAAAAGTCCTCTAACGTAGAGGCCGCAGGATTACCATCGGGAAACAAATACTGAAGTTGCTTGACGAGGGTTTTGATTTCCGGCACATCGATGGCGCCGCTTTGTGTGTGCAGGACGAAGGCGGTGCGTCCATCGATGATCTTGTTGAGATGGCACCATGTCAGCATCTCGATAATGGTCCGCGTCCGCTTCAGGGGCTCTGTCTTCCCCTGGCGTGGCTTGTTGTTCATTCCACGGTAGAGCGCCCATCCAGAGGAAAGATCCTTGCCAACCTGAACGATGGTCAGGGGGCTTTCCCATACGTTGTCGGAGATGCCGCGGTTGACGATGTCGATCTTGCCCGCTTTGCGCTCGAAAGCCGCATACAACTTGCGCCCCAGCACGGTGAGGTCATGTTGATTGATGGTGGTGGACAGGGCATGGCGGCGCGCGAAATCCGACAGTGAATGATAGCTCTGGGTCAGGAGCCTGACCAGGCTCTTACGCTCTTCCATGACGTGGTTGATTTTCCACGTGGCGCGCGAGTCCAGGGATTCGATATGCTCGTCGCTCCAACGCCATTCCCGGGAGAATTCCATCATGGTCTCATGGCGCCAGTTTTCCTGGCGGCTTGGTGATGTGGTGCTGAGCTTCTCGTTGACCTTGAAATAAAAGCAGCGCCTGACCAGGTTGAGGCGCCCTTTGTCCTCGTCCTTGCTCAGCAGATATTCCTCCAGTTTCTTGTACAGCATGATATAGGGGTCGAGCCGGGCCAGATTGGTTTCACCCTCATGGATGGCCTTTTTGAAACGTTGGCTGAGCAGGTCCACATGGGGATATTCGTCGGCGTAGACTTCCATCAGCATCAGTTTGAGGGCGGCCTTGTAGGGAGAGTCGATTCCCTTGTAGAGCTGCCACAATGCCGCGCCGAAGAATTCCTCGGCGGGCGCTCGTGGAAGGCCGCCGAAATCGATGGTTTCGTTTTCCTTGATAAAGCGCTGCTTCTTCAGTTGTTTGGTATAGCTTTCATAGTTTGCCTCCTGTTCGGGAGGTACAAGCCACCAGATAGGGTAGCGTCCCGCCAGCAGCAGGCCGGTGCGATAGAATTCTTCCAGCAACAGGTGATGCTGGGCGCTGCCGCTGCTCTCCACCGACAGGGCAACATCCTCACCCCGCTTGAAAGTGTCCGCATTCATCAGGAAGAAATGCACCTCCAGGTCCATGGACGCAGCCCATTGTTCGATGAGGAAGGCTTTTTGCTGTAGTTCCGCCAACTGTACCGTGTTGAGATCGGGGCGATGACACAACCAGACGTCGAAATCACTGTTGGAGGAATAGGCAATCGTGCCGCTGCTCCCCATGAGGAAGATCGAATAGATATCGAATTGCAGCAGGGCGCGGCGCTTGTGTTCAAAACTGCGCACCAGGCGTTTGCCGGCATCCAATGTCTGCTGTGAGGGGGAATAATCGGAAATGCCCACGGGCGTACTCTTGGAGACGTAGCCTGGAAAGGCAGGGTGGTTACTGTGAAACAGCAATGGCAATATGTCCAGCGCGTCCTGATGCCGGGGGCGGAGATCATCACGTATGCGCATCATGCGCTCACGGTTGAGGGTGAGGAATCTTCTTTTTAGATTGTTGATATCCTGTTGTGCCATGGGTCCATCCAGCGAGATTGGAAATAACTATATCCTGAGTCCGTGGGTTCATGCCGGCGCATAGCACAAGCGCTTGCTTCCACAGCGGTTCAAAAAATTCCCGCTTAACCTTTGGGTGAAGCTGAGATTTTTTGAGTCTACTGTGAAACCAATATCTTGCACTCTGTATCCGCCCTGAACCCGCGGATTCAGGTATATGACGTCAGCACCTCTGCAGGCACTGTCTGCTTCTAATAGGATATCGGCGTTTCGTGGAAAACCTGCAGGGGAAGGGTCAGATGGTCGTGCGGGCGCGTTCTATGGCGGCGCGCACCTGCTCGGGCGCCGTGCCGCCGGGGTGATTGCGGGCGGCCACGGATCCGCTCAAGGTAAGCACGTCGAACACATCGGAATCGATGTGCGCGGAGAATTGCCGCAGTTCCTCCAGGGACATATCGGCGAGATCCTTGTCGTTGTCCAGGCCGTAACGCACCGCCTTGCCGACCACCTCGTGGGCGTCGCGGAAGGGAATGCCGCGCCGCACCAGATAGTCGGCCAGGTCCGTTGCCGTGGCAAAGCCCTGATGGGCCGCCGCCAGCATCTGTTTCTTGTTGATCTTCATGGTGGGCATCATGTCGGCGAATACCCGCAGGCTGCCCTTGAGGGTATCGATGGTATCGAACAGTGGCTCCTTGTCCTCCTGATTGTCCTTGTTGTAGGCCAGGGGCTGGGCCTTCATCAGGGTCAGCAGGGCAATGAGATGGCCATTGACCCGCCCCGTCTTGCCGCGCACCAGCTCGGGAATGTCCGGGTTCTTTTTCTGCGGCATGATGGAGGAGCCGGTGCAGAAGCGGTCGGACAGTTCCACGAACCCGAATTGCGCCGACGACCACAGGATCAGTTCTTCGGAAAATCGTGACAGATGGGTCATGATGAGGGCCGCGCAGCCAATGAACTCGATAATAAAATCCCGGTCACTGACGGCATCCAGGGAGTTTTCCGCCACGCGTTCGAATCCCAGCAGTCTGGCCGTATAGGCCCGGTCGATGGGGTAGCTGGTGCCTGCCAGGGCGGCCGCGCCCAGGGGCATGACATTGACCCGGCGGCGGCAGTCGCCCAGGCGCTCATCGTCCCGCTTGAGCATTTCAAACCAGGCCAGCATGTGGTGGCCGAAGGTGACGGGCTGGGCGACCTGCAAGTGAGTGAATCCCGGCAGAATCGTCTCCGCCTCGCGTTCGGCGATATCCAGCAGGGCTTCTTGCAGCCGCCGCAATTCGGCGCGTACCTGGTCGATCTCGTCGCGCAGGTACAGGCGCATGTCCGTGGCGACCTGGTCGTTGCGCGAGCGTCCCGTATGCAGTTTCTTGCCAGCGATGCCGATGCGTTCGGTGAGGCGCGCCTCGATATTCATATGCACGTCCTCGAGTTCCACCAGCCAGGCGAAATCGTCGCGCTCGATATCGTTGCGGATATCCAGCAGGCCTTTTTCGATGGCCTGGAATTCGCCCTCTTGCAGCAGGCCCACGTGCGCCAGCATCCTGGCATGGGCGATGGAAGCCTCGATGTCGTAGTGGTAGAGGCGCTTGTCGAAATGGATGGAGGCGCTGAATGCCTCCACGAAACTGTCCGTCGCTTCCGTGAAGCGCCCTGCCCAGGGCTTGCTGGTACCGTCTTCCTGCTTCATGTGGCCTTCGTGTGTCTGTCGGGATAGGAACTGGAACTCCAATATAATGTAAAACGGACACTTTTTTAAGAAGAAGGGGTAAATTTGCCATAATTGCATAGGCTGGCGGGTCTGCCCCTTACATCTTACTGATTCACAGGGTTATAATATGAGTTCAGAATGTCTGAACTTTTACCCCCCCTCACACGGCGCGCCGAAATGGGGCTGGCCGGGCATAAAATAACAACAAGCTGGATATTCCCGCATGTCTGATCAAATTATCCGTATCGCTACCCGTAAGAGTCCCCTTGCCCTGTGGCAGGCGGAGCACGTGCGCGCGCGACTGCGGCAGGCTTATCCCGGCATGGTGGTCGAACTGGTGAAAATGACTACCCAGGGAGACCGCATTCTCGACGCGCCCCTCGCAAAGGTGGGCGGCAAGGGCCTGTTCGTCAAGGAACTGGAGCAAAGCCTGCTGGACGGGCGCGCCGACATCGCCGTGCATTCCATGAAGGACGTGCCGGTAGAATTGCCTCCAGGCCTGCATTTGCCTGTAATACTCGAGCGCGAGGAGGTGCGGGACGCCCTCGTCTCCCTGGATTACGACAGTTTTGCCGCCCTGCCCCATGGGGCGTGCGTCGGTACTTCCAGTTTGCGGCGGCAATGCCAACTGATGGAGCGGCGCCCGGACCTGGCCATCGAGAGCCTGCGCGGCAATGTCGGTACCCGTCTGCAGCGGCTGGAGGAAGGCCGCTTTGCCGCCATTATATTGGCTTCGGCGGGCCTGATGCGCCTGGGCGAGGGCGCGCGCATTACCGAAAAGCTGGCGGTGGATATCTGCCTGCCGGCCATTGGTCAGGGCGCCATCGGTATTGAATGCCGTGAGGACGACGCGCGGGTCAACGAAGTGATCGCCGTGCTGGATCACCAGGATTCCCATGTATGTGTCATGGCGGAGCGCGCCCTGAATGAGCGCCTCGAGGGGGGCTGCCAGGTGCCCATCGCCGGACATGCCACCCTGGATGGTAATCTATTGGAAATCAATGGTCTGGTGGGGAGGCCCAGTGGTGATACAGTGATCCGCGGGTATGCCCGGGGGACGGTGCGGGAGGCCCGGAAGATCGGATTCGAGTTGGCGGAGGACTTGTTGAGCCGTGGCGCGAGAGAAATCCTCAGAGAGATCTATGCCGGATGAATACGGTGACAAGCAGCTTGAGGGGCTCCGCATCCTGGTTACCCGGCCGCGGGGTCAGGCGCGCAATCTCTGCCGGCTCATAGAAGATGCGGGAGGCCGGGCGGTGGCCATTCCTGCAATGGAAATCCGCCCCGTCGATGACGCGGCGCCTGCGGAGGCCCTCGTGGATCGACTGGAAGAGTTTGATTTGGCTGTCTTTATCAGTACCAATGCGGTGGACTATGGCCACCAGTTGGTCAAATCCCGCGGCGGCTGGCCAGCTGGTCTGCGCCTGGCGGTGGTCGGCAAACGCAGCGCGGAGGCCTTGATAAGGCATGGATTGTATGCGGATATTTGCCCAAAGAAGGTCTTCAACAGCGAATCGCTGCTGGCTGAAGAGGAAATGTGGCAAGTCGCCGGAAAAAAAATTATCATCTTCCGTGGGGAAGGAGGGAGGGAGTTACTGGCGAGCACCCTAAGGGAGCGGGGAGCCACAGTCTCCTATGCGGAAGTCTATCGTCGCACCATACCTGCAGACAGCCCGGCGCGTTTGAATCAACTGCTGCGTGAAGGCGACGTGGACATCATCGTGGTCAGCAGCAACGAAGGCGTGCAGAACCTCTACAAGATTACCGAGGTAGAGAACCGTGACAGGCTGCTGCGGATTCCCTTGGTGGTGATGAGTCACCGCAACGCCTTGTTCGCAGGCAGATTGGGGTTCACACAGGAACCCATCATAGCATCGCAATCCAGCGATGAAGGATTAGTGGCCGCGATCGAAGCGTGGTATGCTATCAATAAAAACGAGAGCTCTCGGAGAGTCATTCATGAGTAAAGAAGAAAAAACAGCGCAGTACGAGGGGGAGACATCCGGAGAAAATCGGCAGACATCAGAGACCAGCAGCGAGGCGGCAGCCAGCGAAGCCGAGGTCACTACTGCCAGTCAACCGGAAGAACACACCAACCAGCAAGCCGCCAAGGCCCAGGGCACATCTAAATCAGGCGTCTTTCTGGCCTTTCTCGCCCTGATCGTCGCCATCGGCGGTATCGTTGGCGGTTATCAGCTCTGGCAGAAGAACCTCGCCGTGGTGGGGCAGCTGGACAGCCAGACCGGGCAGATCGCCGGACAGGTGGAAACCCGCTTCAAGGAAACCGATCAACGTATGGCGCAGATCGAGGGCAAGGTGTCGCAGCTGGCCCAGGCAACCAGCGGCCTGGAGCCCAAAATCGCCTCGCTACAGGCTTCACTGCAGGGCGAACTGAAGGCCCTGGACAACCGCCTTGGTGAAAAGCTTACCGGCGACTTCAACATACTGCAGCAGTCCCTCGCCTCCCTGCAGGAAAAGCTCAACGAGGTCAAGCCGGAAGAGCCCGTGTGGGAGCCGGCCGAGGTCGAATACCTTATCCGCATCGCCATCGACAGCCTGCAGTTCAATCGTGACGTAAGCACGGCCATCGCCGCGCTTACCGCCGCCGACAACCGTCTGCGGGAGATCGGCCATCCCGCCTTCGCCAAGGTGCGGCGCCTGATTGCCGACGACCTCAACGCATTGCTCGCCGTGCCCAGGGCCGATATCGCTGGCGCCGCCTTCACCCTCAGCAGCCTCCAGGAGGTTGTGACAACATTGCCCCTGCCCAGCAGCGCGGACTCCTCCACCGCGGGTGGTGACAGTGCCACCGGAGAGGGCGCTCAGGAAACGGCAAAGGAAGAAGGCTGGAAGGGTTTCTTCATGGGCATGTGGCAGGCGTTCAAGGATCTCGTCACCGTGCGCCACCGCGAGCAGTCCGAGCAGCCCATCGTGCCGCCCGAAGAGCATCAATATCTGGTTCAGAACCTGCAGCTGAAGCTGGAAACGGCGCGGTTGGCCTTGCTGAGGCGTGATGAACAGATCTATCACGACAGCCTGAAGGCAACGCAGGACTGGATAAGCAAGTACTACGATACCAATGATGCGGCGGTCAGCGGCGCCCTGGCTTCGCTGGGCAAGCTGGACAAGCTGGTGGTGAATCCCGAACTGCCATCACTCACCGCATCACTGAATGCCATTCGCGAGGTCATCGCCTCCCAGGCATTCGTGACGGCGGCTTCCCCGCAAACAAACAACAATGGTGGTGAATAACCATGAAACTACTATTCACAGCACTGATCGTTTTAGTGGTCGCGGTTGTCATCACCCTGGTGGCACGCGACGACCCCGGTTACATCGTCATCAATTTCCAGGACTGGACCATCGAAACCAGCTTCATCCTTGCGTCGGTGGTATTGGGTATCGCCTTCGTGGTGTTCTATCTCATCATGCGGGTGGTGATGAAGGTCTTCTTCTTTCCGGGCAACTACAACAAGTGGCGCCACCGGCGGCATCATGAAAAACTGACGCGCAAGTCCCACGAGGCCCTCACCAACGGCGTCATTGCGCTCATCAACGGACGCTGGAAAGAGGCCGAGCGGGAACTGATGGCCTTCATCGAGGTTTCCAAGAGCCCCGTGATCAACTACCTGTTTGCGGCGCGGGCCGCTGAAAAACTCGGGGCTCACAGGCGGCGCGATGAATACCTGAACAAAGCCTCCGAACTCATGCCCAAGGCCGATACCGCCATTGGCCTGACCCGCGCAGAACTGCTGATTCAGGAAGGCAAGATGGACCGCGCCCTGAAAACCCTGGAGATGCTGCGCGTCAACGAGCCCAAGCAGGAAGCCGTCACCAAGCGCCTGCTGGCCCTGTACCGCGACGTGCGCGACTGGCACCGTCTTCTGGCGCTGCTGCCTACCGCGCGCAAGCGTAATATCCTCAGTTACGAAAAGACCCGGGAGCTGGAGATTCTGGCCAACACCGAGTTGCTCAACGAAGCGGGCGCTGATCATGATGTGAGAAAACTCCATGATGTCTGGCAGTATATGAACAAGGATATGCGCAAATTGCCTGAACTCGTCAGCGTCTATGTAAACCAGTTGATGAAGTGCAATTCCGGCACCAACGCCGAGATGGTGCTGTCCCGCTATTTGCAGAAACATTGGGATGAGAACCTGGTCTACCTGTATGGCCTGATCAATGGCGACACCCAGATCCAGCTTTCCCGCGCGGAGACCTGGTTGAGGAACCACAAGGACAGCTTTTCACTCATGCTGACGCTGGGGCGGCTCTACAAGCGTGACAAACAGTGGGACAAGGCGCGCCAGTACCTGGAGGCCTGTCTGGCCGTTGAGGAAAATGCCGAAGTGCTGCAGGAACTCGCCGGCGTCGTCGATGAATTGGGCGAGAGCGACACGGCCTTGTTGTATTATCGCAAGTGCATGCTGGCCAAATCACCGGACGCAGTCCAACAGTTGGAGGATCAATCCGCGGACATCGGCAAGGGCGCCCTCATCACGGCCAGTTGAGAGGGTATGACCCGCTTCGCGGGTTTGTGTTCAGCCGCCTTCCGAGTGGAATTGCGCTGGCGGCAGGCCGCGGCCAAGGAGCGCATCCCTGAGTGTGGTGATCATCGCCGGTGGACCGCAAGCATAGACGTCGCATTCTCCAAGTCGAGGCTGGTCCATGACGACGGCTTCATGGACCAGCCCCTTTCTGCCTCGCCAGCTTGCATCGCTTCCTGCATCGGACAGGATCGGGATATAGTCGATCAGGCGCTGTTGCTGCCAGTGGCGGCATAGCTCGTCCAGGTATAGATCCTCTTTGGTGCGCGCGCCACGATAGAGCGTGATGTAATGTTGCTCCTTCTTTTCCAGGCAGGACTCGATAAAGCTTTTGATGGGTGCAAAGCCGGTTCCCCCCGCAACGAAGATCAGCCTGTGGCCAAGGTGTTTCTGCTGAGTAAACATGCCGAATGGGCCGCTGATCTCGAGTTGGTCGCCGACGGCCAGGGTCTCGAATACGTATGTCGTAAAGTCGTTTCCCGGCAGCCGTCGGATATGCAGTTCCAATTCACCATGAGCCTGCGGGGCGTTGGCGAGGGAGAAATACCGTTCCATCCCTTCATGGAGTATGCTGATATATTGTCCCGCCTGGAAATCCAGGCGGGCGGAGTGGCACGGCGCCAGCATTACCTGCAGGATGTCTGGCGCCAGCAGCGCCCTTTTCCTAACCCTCACGGTTGTCTGATTGGCCATGAAAATATTTCTGATATATGTGCTGGCTGCTGTCTCCCGTGAGCTGCCGGGAACAGTAAGCGGAAATCACCCGGGTTAGCATCTGTGCGCCATTTAGACGACCGTTCGGACCACTACCCACCTGTCGTCATTGTTGGGTGTGGGCGCGTGGGTTGTCAACTGGGGAAGCGCTGGTTGGCGGCAGGGCACAGGGTAGTCGCTGTTTTACGTTCCACGCAGCGTGCGGAACGCCTGGCCGGGGAAGGTATGGATGTGGTCCTGGCCGATCTTGACGATCCCGGAACGCTGTCACGCTTGACCTTGCAGGGACGCATTGTCTATTACTCAGCGCCGCCACCAGGGGACGGGCGTGAAGACCGCCGCATGAAAAGCTTTTTGGAAAGCATCCGCTCCGCGGGTTTGCCCGAAGTTGTCGTCTATCTGGGCGCCACGGGTGTTTATGGCCAATGTCATGGCGCCTGGGTGACGGAAGATCACGTCACGCAACCGGGTAATCTGCGCAGTTGCAGGCGTCTGCATGCCGAGCAGTTGTTGACAGACTGGCATCATGGAACCCGCGTACCCGTGGTATTGCTGCGCATTGCCGGGATCTATGGCCCGGGACGCCTGCCCGTCGAGTCTCTGCGCAAGGGGCAGGCCATTCTCAATGAGTCCGATTCTCCCTACAGCAACCGTATCCATGAAGATGACCTGGTGGAGATATGCCGCCTGGCCGCACTGCGCGCCACGGGACTGCATGTCTACAATGTCAGCGATGGCAAGCCTTGCAAGATGTCGGTTTACTACGAGCAGGTGGCCAGAATGGCGGGGCTGCCACAGCCTCCCACGCTGTCATGGCCGCAGGCAGAGATGATGCTGGGGGATGGCATGTTGGAGTTTTTGCGTGAATCCCGCCGTATCGATAACCGCAGGATGCTGGCGGAGCTTGATGTGGTGCTGAAGTATCCTGATCTGGAGAGTGGTCTCGCCAGCTGCAGGTGATGGTCAATCGCTGCGGTTCATGGGGTAATCGCGCGCGCTATGACTGAAGGGGAGGGTCAGCAATCGG
Organism: Gammaproteobacteria bacterium; assembly: GCA_026982565.1. GTDB lineage: Bacteria > Pseudomonadota > Gammaproteobacteria > SZUA-140 > SZUA-140 > SZUA-140. Next base: position 30,722 of record JALSGV010000105.1, on the reverse strand, counting down.
GGCAGGGTCAGCCAGGCAGGGTCGCGTAATGGCTTCAATCCGATTTCCATATTGACATGTCCAAGGCGTGGCTGATCACGGTAAGTGCCCAGCAGGCGGTCCCACCACGGCAGGTTGAAGCCAAAATTGCTGTTGGTCTCGTCCTTGATGACGGAATGATGGACGCGATGCATGTCTGGGGTGACGATGAACAGACGCAGTACCCTGTCGATGCGAGACGGGATCCTGATATTGCTGTGATTGAACATGGCGGCGCCATTGAGCAGCACTTCGAAAATGACGACCGCCGTGGCGGAAGGGCCCAGCATCAGAATGACGGCGAACTTGATTAGGATGGAAAGAACGATTTCCACAGGATGGAAGCGGGCGCCCGTCGTGACATCGATATCGATGTCACTGTGATGCACCATGTGCAGTTGCCACAGGGCGGGTATGGCATGAAACAGCACATGCTGCAGGTAGATGGCAAGGTCCAGGGCGATGATGGCAAGCACCACTTCAAGCCCCTGGGGCAGAGCGATGACATTGAGCAGGCCCCAACCCTTCTCTGCGGCAAGCAGCGCCATCCCTACCGCGGCGGTGGGGAAGAGAATGCGCACGGTCAGGGTGTTGATGACGACGATGAGCAGGTTGTTGGTCCAGCGCCGTATTTTTGAAGCCGTCAGGCGGCGGCAGGGTGTGATAAGTTCCCAGCAGCCCATGACGGCGAATATGCCGAGAAAGAAGCCCAGACGGATGATGGATTCATGCTCAAGCATGTCCGGTTTTGTTTTGTGAACGGCGCCGCGGGCGGGACCGGGGGCGTGATTTTCTATTGTTGCGGCCGGCGTTGTAGGAGCGCGCCGTACGCGGCGGCTTCTTGGGTTCTACCAGGAGTTCGGGCGTAATCTGTTCCAGGGGGATCTTGTGTCCCAGGTATTCCTCGATATCCGGCAGGGAGAAGGCATACTCCTCGCAGGCGAAACTGATGGCGTCGCCGCTGGCCCCGGCGCGGGCGGTGCGGCCGATGCGGTGAACGTAATCCTCTGAATCCTGAGGCAGGTCGAAGTTGATGACATGGCTGACATCGGGGATGTGTAATCCTCGTGCTGCCACGTCCGTGGCCACCAGAATGGCCAGTTCCCCATTCTGAAAACGCTTGAGCAGGCTGAGGCGTTTTTTCTGTGGCACGTCGCCGGAGAGAATGCCGGCGCTGAAGCCATTGGCCTGCAGATAGGCGCATACCCGGTTGGCCATGTGTTTGGTATTGGTGAAGAGAATGGTGCGCTTCGCATCGATGGTGTTCAGCAGGCCGATCAGCAGGCGGATCTTTTCCTCATTGGAGGTGTAATAGATTTTTTGCCGAACCTTGTCGGCTGTAACGCGATCAGTATCGATGCGCACCAGCTGTGGCTGATTCATGTGTTCATAGGCGAGTTCAGTGACACGGAAGGAGAGGGTCGCGGAAAACAGCATGGTCAGTCTGTCTTGGGGTTTGGGCATGCGCCGCAACAGGTAGCGGATGTCCTTGATGAAACCCAGGTCGAACATGCGGTCGGCCTCATCGAGCACCAGGGATTCGATGGACTTCAGGTTAAACAAGTGCTGCTTGAAGTAATCGATCATTCTTCCCGGCGTGCCGATGAGAATGTCCACATCACCCTTGAAGATCTCGCGCTGCGCTTCATAGGCAGTGCCGCCGTAGACCAGTTCGATATTGAAGCCGGTGTATTTTCCCAGAACCAGGGCGTCGTTGTGAATCTGCACCGCCAGTTCCCGGGTTGGCGCGATGATCAGGCCGCGGGGTTGGCGCGGCCGCTGGCTCTTTGCAGGGGTTGAGGTCATCATGCGGTAAAACATGGCAATGAGAAAAGCCGCCGTTTTGCCCGTGCCCGTTTGCGCCTGGCCGGTGATATCCTGTCCTTTCAAGAGTAGTGGCAGGGATTTTGCCTGTATGGGAGTGCAATGAGTGTAACCGGCCTCAGCGATGCCGCGAAGCAGTGGGCCGGGTAAGTTCAGCGATGAAAATTCTATGTTTGTCAGGTGGTTGTCATCCATAATCGGTTCAGATAGCGCATTTGGGAAGTTGTGATATGATTGGCATTGTAAATGCGTTCAGGCTCGATCAAACAAGCAGTCGGCTCAGCAGGAATATTTCTGCAGACACAAGGCAAAAACTTTCATTTCAGGGGCCCGAAGCCAGGCCGGCAAACTCCCGGGTAAACCCAAGCTGAAAAATGATGGCCGGAAGTTTGTATCATGCGGTTAATTTGTTAATAATAATCTTATTCGACCCTGGATGACAGCCCGATTTTCCAGTAACCATTAAAACCGGAGGTTTACTTTACGTGAGTGACAATATTATCCATGTAAGCGACGCAGAATTCGAAGACGTGGTTCTGAACGCTGATTTGCCTGTGTTGGTGGATTTCTGGGCCGAGTGGTGTGGCCCGTGCAAGATGATCGCACCCGTATTGAAAGAGATCTCCGAGGAGTATGACGGCAAGATACGAATCGCCAAACTGAATATCGATGACAATCCCGCAACGCCGCCGCGTTATGGCATCCGCGGTATTCCCACGCTGATGCTGTTCAAGAATGGAAATGTCGAGGCGACCAAGGTGGGCGCGGTTTCCAAGTCGCAACTTGCCGCCTTTATCGACAGCAATCTGTAAATTATTTTTCCCCGTTATGACATGTCATCCCCTGCTTCGTGCGGGCAGGACCCGTGGAAAATCATGTGAAACCCAAGGCCGGGGGAGACAGAATCTTTCAGCTTGGGCCTTCCAAAAAAGACTGGACGCCATTCAGAATAAGTGGTAGCGTATCATCTATAAAAAGACCGATTGATAATTCTCTGTTTCGGCGATACCCCATATTTTTTTGAAATACCTCTAGTTTGTCCAACCGGCGCGAATTTGGCGCCATACACCGCCGTTCGTTAGCAACTCAAAAAGCATCCATCATGAATCTGACCGAACTTAAACAAAAATCCGTTAGTGAACTACTGAAGCTGGCCCAGGAAACCGGCATCGAAGGCCTGGCGAGATCCCGCAAGCAGGATGTGATCTTCGCCATCCTCAAGGCCCATGCCAAGAGCGGCGAGGACATCTACAGTGAAGGCGTACTGGAAATTCTGCAGGATGGCTTCGGCTTTCTCCGTTCCGCCGACAGTTCCTACCTGGCGGGCCCTGACGACATCTATGTTTCGCCCAGCCAGATCAGGCGCTTCAGTCTGCGTACCGGCGACACCGTGTCGGGAAAGATTCGGCCGCCCAAGGAAGGCGAGCGTTATTTTGCCTTGCTCAAGGTCAGCCAGATCAACTTTGAATCACCCGATGTGGCCAAGAGCAAGGTACTGTTCGAGAACCTGACCCCGCTGTTCGCCAACCAGCGCCTGCCCATGGAACTGGGCAATGGCAGCACAGAGGACATCACCCCGCGCATCATCGAACTGGTGTCGCCCATCGGCAAGGGGCAGCGCGGCATGATCGTCTCGCCCCCCAAGGCGGGCAAGACCATGATGCTGCAGAACATCGCCCACTCCATCACCACCCAGAGCCCCGAGTGCCATGTCATCGTCCTGCTCATCGACGAGCGGCCCGAGGAAGTCACCGAGATGAAACGTTCGGTGCGTGGCGAGGTCATCTCCAGCACCTTCGACGAGCCGGCCAGCCGTCATGTGCAGGTGGCCGAGATGGTTATCGAAAAGGCCAAGCGCCTGGTGGAACACAAGCGTGACGTGGTGATCCTGCTGGATTCCATCACACGCCTGGCGCGGGCCTACAATACCGTGATTCCCTCTTCGGGCAAGGTGCTGACCGGTGGTGTGGACGCCAATGCACTGCATCGGCCCAAGCGTTTCTTCGGCGCCGCGCGCAACGTGGAGGAAGGCGGCAGCCTGACCATCATCGCCACGGCGCTGGTGGAGACGGGTTCACGCATGGATGATGTGATCTACGAGGAGTTCAAGGGTACGGGTAACATGGAGATCCACCTGGACCGGCGCATTGCCGAGAAGCGCATCTATCCTGCCATCAATCTCAACCGTTCCGGGACGCGCCGTGAAGAGCTGCTCACCAAGCCCGACGAGCTGCAGAAGATGTGGATTCTGCGCAAGCTTCTTCATCCCATGGATGAGCTGGCGGCCATCGAATTTCTGTTGGACAAACTGAAGGCCACCAAGTCCAACGCCGAATTCTTCGATTCCATGAGGCGTTGAGCCCAGGCGCCCTTCTGTCTAAGGCTGTCCGGCCGCGTTACAGCAGCTTCCCCAGGTCGATCTTTCCAGTCTGCACCAGCGATACCTTGCCGTCGGCGCTGGGTGTGCCGATGAAGCGCAGGGCGTTGCGCAGATCGGAGCGGCTGGGGTCGCGCAGGGAGACCTCCACTGTAAACTTGTAACTGCCGTCGGCCTCCAGGAGCAACAACCCCTCGGCCTGCAGAGGGCCGCCTGTATCGCGCAGAACGCCTCGAATACCCTCATCGTTCGTCTCCAGATCCATTGTGAAATTGCCGACGGTGGTGCTGATGGGTGGCCCCAGGCCTGCCCCTTCCATGCCGAGACTGCCATTGAGGGATTCGATCAGGCCATCCCTGAACGCCAGGTCATCGAGGGCAATATCCAGCTCGCCCGACAGCCCTATGGGATTCTTGCTGATGAATGACTCCAGGTCGCTCAGAGGGAGTTCGCCGCTCACCTCGCGCAGATAGAGACTGCCGCCAAAGGTGCGTCCGGCGATGGTGGAAATTTTGCCATCGCCCTTGGCAAAGTCGATGCGCGACTCCAGCCGGCCCAGCAGCAATGTCCAGGGACGCAGGGTCCAATGCACATTCTCCAGGCGGATTGTATCGACATCCATCGTGGCGGCCTTCCCCTCCCATACCGTGCCGGAAACCTGGTAGAGCCTGACCGGCAACGCGCCATCCTTGTCCAGCAAGGCGTGGACCTGTGCGGCAGGCAACTGGATCATGGCGAAGAAGAGATAGGCGGCCAGGGTGAAGGCGCCATAATATCCGAGCTGCTTCATTGCGTACTTCCTTCCAGTGTGAGCCGCACATCCACCAGTCCTGGCTGATCCTGACGGTCGATGGTGATGGTGGCGACCCTGACGCCATGCTGGCTCTGCAGTTTCTCCAGCCAGGCCACCACGTCATCGAAGGCGGCCTCTTCCAGACGAATATTGACCTTGTCCTGTCCCTCGGGCTGTACGCGTTTGATGGTCCGGCCCAATCCCTGTTGTTTGGCCGATTGGTCCGCCAGGGCCAGCAGGGATTGCCGGGGACGCTTTCCACCGGGGGTGGTGGCGGCCTTGCGCAGGCGTTGTACTTCCCGGGCGGCCTGCTTCATCCAGGTTTCCAACTGTTGCTGTTCCGCGACAGTGGTTCGCAGGCGCTCCACCTTGTTGGAGAGAGGGACCCACACGGCGGCGTAAAAGAGCAGAACAGCCGCGACGGCGCCGCCAATGTACACCAGGCGCCGTTCGCGGGGATTCAGGTTGGCGAGAAATTCTTTCATGATGTCCCGCGCCTCAGTTGCATGCGCGCCTCCACCTTGCCGTTGCGGGCGCTGGCGGACTGGATCTCCACCTGGAGTTTGGCCTCGTTCATGAGGCGTTGCTTGAGCTGGTCCAGGGCCTGCAGGTCGGAAATGGTCAGGGCGATGTCCAGGTGGCCGTCCCGGTAGCTGAAGCGCTGCAGTTCCAGTCCCTTGGTCTTGCTGAAGGCCGGACCGCCGGCCTTCAGGATGTCGAGGAAATCACTGCTCAGCGCGCCGCCACCCACGCGCAGCGCGTCCAGGCCGCGCTCCATCTGCACCCGGGGATTGACTATCCGGCGGGCTTGGGGAAAGGCGTCGCGATAGATCTGTTCGATATGCCTGGTCAGGCGTTCCTGCTCCTTGCCGAGGCGGAAATAATCGGCGACAGTGACCGCGCCGTTGATGATAATCAATGCCGCCAGCAGCCCCAGCGCGGGGAACCATGGCCGCCACAGCTTGCCCAACTGCTCCCGGCGGCTGAATTCCCCCTGCAGCAGGTTGATGGCATTGCTCTCGTCGTAATGGCGGGCAAGAAAGGCCGGCGTGGGCTCATCGATAGGCTCCACCGCCACGGCAGTGGCGGCCTCCAGTTCACCCAGGGGCAATGCCTGGGGATCACGGCTGAAACAATCGATGACCTCTGGGCGCTGGTCGGCGGCTTCATCGAGAAAAATTCCGGTCATGGTGACCAGATTATCGTTGTCGATTACGACGCCGCTCTGGACGCCAGTGCGCAGCAGGCTGTAACGGTGGTCATGAAACAGGGTCCAGTGGCCGGGCGCAAGGGGCAGGCACAGGAGATCGGGCGCCAGAATATCGGGTTCTATATCGAAGGATCTGAGGCGCGCCAGCCAGCCATTCATGAGCTGTTTGTCGATTACCGCGCTATTGACATCTCCGTTGGCGTCCCTTTCACCCAGGGCGAAGTGCAATTGATCGATATCGGAGGCCAGCTGGTCTTCCAGCATATAGGGCAGGGCGCTCAGTATACGCTGGCGGTTGCGGGTGGGAATGCGGGCCTGTCCCAGCAATACCGTATGTCCCGGGACGATGACGACGATGCGCGCCCCCGCCGCATGCAGCGAGGCCTGGTCCAGCCCTTCCCGTATATCGACAGGCGCCTCGGACTTGGCGCTGTCGGTGAGCAGCCAGGTGGCTGACTCATTTTCCCCGGCAGGCAGAAAAATGAACAGGCGCCGGCTCATTCAGTAATCCCCCTGGGCGCGCATGACGATCTGCACCGTGTTATCGCTGCTCCGGGACAACAGGCTGTGCAATTGAATCTGCGCCCGCTCCAGGCGTACATTGGCGTTCACCATGAAAAAATTGCTGGAGACGCTGATGCCGCCTATGTTTTCCTTTTTGTCCTTGAGTATGTCCTGGCTCATGAAGGCGTCGATATTCTTGTAACCCTCATCCCCGCGCGCCTCGATGAGTTGCTCCGCCTCCGACTGGCTTATACCTTCAAGCAAAGACATGAGCACGGGCGCGGTCGCGGTATTGACATTGATGGGTGTGCGCACGGGCAAGGCGGTCACATGGGGGGCGAGGGTATCATAGCTCTGCCGGTCCATACCCTGGACCAGCAGCAGCTCGCTGGGGCTGGCCATGGGGCGGTTGGGTGTGCGATAGGGTTGCGCCCTGCCGAGATATTCATTGTCCTCGGCGCCGTCGGGAAAGCTCAGTTCCTCGTCGGCATCCATCCAGTCGACGATGGCGAGCGCGATCCTGTCATCGAGACCCAGCGCCTGCAACAGGCGCCTGAACTGCTGGATGTCTTTCTCGCTGGCCGCGCCATCCTGGACCAGGTTGTTGAGGTTGTAACGCCCTTGCAGGTCCTCGATGTTTCCCGAGAGCAGGGCGCCCTCCACTTCAATTGGTGGCAGGACGGTGGCCCAGTCTTCCTTGGGATGGTCGGTGTTATTGTCCTTGCGGTCGCGTATCAGGATCTGTTGTGCCCATGCCTCCACACCCAGGCCGAAGAGATAGGCCTGGTCCGTGTTCAGGACATTGGCGGTACGGCGCAGATCCAGTTGCTGACGCGCCGCCATGGATACGGCAGTGACCGTTGCGATTGCCGTGACCAGCAAGGCCGTGACCAGCGCCACTCCGGTCTGATGTGAAGGTTTTTCCTGCATTATCTGGATGATTTTACCTGATCGTTCCTCAACTTGCCCCTTTTGGGGGAGTAATTGTTCCCTGTGGAATGCGGAACAGGCGCGTAATACGCCCCAGCTCGTCATTCTCAATGGAGAATTCGATGGCCCGCGGCAGCCCGGGCGGCGTGGTCCTGACAGGGTCGGGTATCGGCCACTGGTTTTTCCAGTTGAGTTGTCCATCCATGTAGCGGATCTCAATGGTCTCGATATCTTCCGCCAGCAGGGCCTCCTGGTATTGGCTGTCCTGCGCGCGGTCCATGATGCCCCAGGTCCTGCGTACGAGACGACCGTCTTCCAGGAGATAGGCGACGCGCAACAGGTTGCTGCGCGCGAAACCGGCGGGATTGCGCCGGCCCGTGCGGCTGAATTCGACGGCCTCAGCCGTTCCCAGCAGCGCTGCCTGATGGTCGCCAAAGATATCGCGAATTTCCCGCTGGATCGCCTGTTCGAAGTCCCGCTCCATGATGGTAAAAAGCGCCTGCAGCGCCATGAGGCGTTCGGCTTGCGCCTCGCTGCGTTGACGCGCCTCCATAATGGACTGCAGCGTGCTGTAGGCGATGATGGACAGCACGGCAAAAAGCGAGAGGGAAACCAGCAGCTCGATCAGCGTGAAGGCCGTCTGCCTGTCGCGTGATCCGTATCGGTGTTTGTAGTGGCATGAAATACGGTAACTCATGGCTACGGGGCCGGTCTTCCCAGGTAGGCGATCAGACTGCTCTGGGGCGTGTCGCTGTCCTTGCTGTTGTCCACCGTGATATCCAGGCGCCGCACCCGGTCATCCGCCGTTTCAGTGATGGTCAGGGTCCAGAACCATTCCTGGCCGGCCATGGTGGTTTCGCCCTCCTTGGTGCTCGCCGAGGGCCACTTGTTGTCGATCTGTTGTTCGGCCACCAGGTTCATGGCGACCCAATGGGCGATGGTGCGATCACGAAGTTGCGCGGTATTGGCGACGTGCCGGCTGACCTCGCTGATGATGGCGCCCAGGGCCACGGCGACGATGGCCAGGGCCACGAGAATTTCCAGGAGGGTGAATCCCGCCTGTCGTCCTGAAGGTCTGAATACAGATGCAGTCATGATCATCGGGGCCGTCAGGGTTGAGCCTCATCGGTACTCAGGCTGATTTTGCCATTGATTTCGGTTGTCACATAGTAGCGCGCTTCCATCCCTTCGGCCTGCAGCACGATATCGACCGGCGTGATTTCGCCACTGGAGAACAGATAGATGCGTGGGTTTTCTTCTTCTTCCCCGTCCTGTTCGGTCTCCATGAAGTCGAAGCGCTCACCCTCGAAGAAGACCTCGAGATAGAGGGGGGTGGGAAGGATCCTTTCCCTCAACATGGAATCTTCCACCGGCAGCCATTTCTGTTTTGACAGGACCAGGAAGCGATAACCGTCGTCACCGATTTCCAGGGCATATTCATTGCTCTGCATGATGGCTTCCTGGCTGGCGAGGCGGATCAGTTCCTGCAGGCGGCGCGCCTCGGTCTTGATATCGCCATCTTCATCAGGGTCGATGGAGATGACCACCAGGCCAACCGTGATGCCGATGATCAGCACCACCACCAGCAACTCTATGAGTGTGAATCCCGCTGCCCTTCTGGCGCCAGGCAGTGTGTCAGGCCACATGCTCAGAAGGAGGGTGGGCCGGCAAGCCTATCCATCCAGGTTCCAGTTGCCGATGTCGGCGTCCTCGCCTTCCCCCCCCTGCTGGCCGTCACGGCCCAGGGTGAAAATGTCGAATTCTCCCTGCGTGCCGGGACTGAGCAATTGGTAAGGGCGGTCCCAGGGGTCCTTGGGCAGGCGCGGCAGGTATTTGGGCACCAGCGCCTCCAGGCCTTCATCGGTGGTGGGGTAGACGTGGTTGTCCAGGCGGTACATGTTCATGGCGCTCTCGATGGCGCGGATGTCCGCCTTGGCCTTGGTGATCTTGGCGGCGCCCGGTTTGTCCATGATGTTGGGGACGATGATGGCGGCCAGGATGCCCAGGATGACCACTACCACCAGGACTTCGATGAGGGTGAAGCCTCGCTGGCTGAGGTGAAATATTCTAGGTGTTTGATGCATGGTTTTTTCCGTCATGGATAGTTCCTGATTTTAAGAGAATTTAGATTACCAGTTGGTTCAGATTTATGATAGGCAGCAACATGGCGAGGATGATCACCAGCACGATGCCGCCCATGACCAGTATGACCAGCGGGCCGAACAGGCCCAGCATGGTCTGCATGAGGGACTCCAGTTCCCGTTCCTGACTGTCGGCGGCGCGCTCCAGCATGACCTCCAGCTTGCCGCTGGACTCGCCGCTGGCAATGAGGTGGATGGTCATGGGGGGGAAATAACCGCTGCGGTCCAGGGCGCGGCTCAGGCTGGCGCCTTCGCGCACATGGCGCGTGGCGTTGTCCACCGCCTCCTGCATGGGCAGGTTGGTCACCACCTGGGCCGAGATCTTCAGGGATTCCAGCACGGGCACGCCGCTGGCGCTGAGGATGCTCAGGGTGCGCGCGAAACGCGCGGCGTTCAGCCCCCTGACCAGATGGCGCAACAGCGGTATGGTCAGCAGCAGACGGTGAAAGCGTTTCCGGGGACCACTGCGCCGCAGCAGCAGGCGCAGGCCGATGAGGGCCACTACCAGCAGGGCGGCGATCCACGGCCCGCTGTCGCGGGTGAAGTCGCTGACGGCGATGAGCCCCACGGTCAGGGGCGGGAGTTCCTGACCCATGTTCTCGAAAACCTGGATGATCTGGGGCACCACGTAGGTCATGAGGCCCGCCACCACCAGGATGGCGACGACGATGACCAGAATGGGGTAGATGAGGGCCTGTACGATCTTGTCGCGCAACACCTGGCGGTTTTCCGTGTAGTCGGCGAGGCGGTCCAGCACCTCGTCCAGGTGTCCCGACTGCTCGCCGGCGGCGATGGTGGCGCGATAGAGGTCGGAGAATACACGCGGGTAATCGGCCAGGGCGGTGGCCAGGGGATGGCCTTCCATGACGCGCGAGCGCACCGCGAGCAGCAGGTTCTTGAGGCGCGTCTTCTCGCATTGCTGTGAAACCGCGCGCAGGGCCTCCTCGATGGGCAGGCCGGAGCGCACCAGGGTAGCGAACTGGCGCGTGATGAGGGCCAGGTCCGTGGCGCTGACCCCCCGGCCCAGTTCGAACAGGCGCCGCCCGCTGTCCTGCTGTTCCTGGCTGATTTCCGCGACGCTGACGGGCACCCAGCCCTTGTCGCGCAGCTGCTGGCGTATCTGGCGCGGCGCGTCGCCCTCCAGGACGCCCTTGCGTTCCTTGCCCCTGTCGTCCAGCGCGGTGTATTCGAAGGCGCCCATGGTGGCTCAGTTACACCTCGTGGGTGACGCGCAGCACTTCCTCCAGGGTGGTGTCGCCGGCCAGGATGCGCCTGACACCGTCCTGGTAGATGCTGGGCGTTTTGCTGTGGGCATAATTTTCGATTTCCTGTTCCGATAGACAGTCGTGGATCATGGTGCGCAGGGTGCTGTCGATCTCGATCAGTTCAAAGATGGCGGTGCGGCCCCGGTAGCCGGTGAAATTGCAGGCCTTGCAGCCGGTCCCCCGGTACAGGGTGAGAGGCTGGTCCTTGGGTACGCCCAGCGCCTCTTTTTCGGTCGGCGTCGCTTCATAGGTCTGCTTGCACTTGGGGCACAGCAGGCGCACCAGGCGCTGGGCCAGTACGCCTATGAGACTGGAGGCGAGCAGGAAAGGTTCCACGCCCATGTCGCGCAGGCGCATCATGGCGCCGATGGCGCTGTTGGTGTGCAGGGTGGACAGCACCAGGTGGCCCGTGAGACTGGCCTGCACGGCGATCTCGGCGGTTTCCAGGTCGCGGATCTCGCCCACCATGACGATGTCCGGGTCCTGGCGCAGGATGGCGCGCAGGCCGCGGGCGAAGGACATCTCGATCTTGCTCTGCACCTGGGTCTGGCTGATGCCGTCGATGTGGTACTCGATGGGGTCCTCCACCGTCATGATGTTTTCGCTCTTGTCGTTGAGCACCGTGAGCATGGCATAGAGGGAGGTGGTCTTGCCCGAGCCCGTGGGACCGGTCACCAGGATGATGCCGTGGGGGCGGTGGATGATGCGGTCGATGCCCGCCAGGCCCTCCGGCGACATGCCCAGTTGCTCCAGGTCGAGGCGCCCGGCCTGCTTGTCCAGCAGGCGCAGCACCACACGCTCGCCGTGGGCCGAGGGCAGGGTGGAGACGCGCACGTCCACGGCGCGGTTGGCGATTTTGAGGGAAATGCGTCCGTCCTGGGGCAGGCGTTTCTCGGCGATGTCCAGCTTGGCCATGACCTTGATGCGCGACACCAGGATGGGGGCCAGCACCCGCGCGGGCTCCAGCACCTCGCGCAATACGCCGTCCACGCGGAAGCGGATCACCAGGCGGTTCTCGTAGGGCTCGATGTGGATGTCGGAGGCGTTTTCCTTGACCGCCTCGGTGAGCATGGCGTTGATGAGGCGGATGATGGGGGCGTCGTCCTCGCTCTCCAGCAGGTCCTCCGGCTCCGACATCTGCTGGGCGATGCTGGACAGGTCCAGTTCGTCGCCCATCTCGCCGATCATCTGCATGGCCTGGGAGGTGCCGTGTTCATAGGATTTCTGCAGGATACTGTCGAACTTGTCGGGCGAGAGAATTTCCAGCCGCAAGGGCATGCCCATGTAACGGCGCACCTCCGCCAGGGTCAGTCCGCCGACATTGGGGCGGCACAGGGCATGGGCGACGCCATCCTCCATATCGGCGATCAGGATGCCCTGGCGTTTTGCATAGGCGAAGGGCAGGCGCTTGCCGCTGCCGGCATCCAGTTCAAGTTCAGCAGGGACATCCGTCTGATTGCCCGTTGCTTCAGTATTGAAGGCGTGTTCGGCCATCACGGCGTCGCCGGCACGGCTTGCGGCGGTATTTGCGGGCTCAGGCCGCCACCGTTTTCATCCACAGGCCGTACGAATGACGGAGGCACGGAAAGATAGTTGTCCAGGGAAGGCATGACGGGAACCTCGTCGTTGTCAATAAACAGATGGTCTTTATCCCGTACTTCCATCTGCCGGGAGCGCATCCAGTTGTATTTTGAACGGGTCACGTTCTGGGCAGTGCCTTCGTCACGGATGATGGTGGGATGTATGAACACCATCATGTTGGTTTTTTCCTTGGTGGTGGACTTGCGGGTGAACAGGGCGCCAAGGAGGGGGATGTCGCTGAGCAGTGGGGTCTTGTTGATGGTTTCCTTGAGATTGTCGCTGATCAGGCCGCCGAGGACGATAATCTGCCCGTCCTCCACCAGTACGCTGGTCTTGACGGAGCGGGTATTGGTGATGAGGTCCACGGCAATGGGGGATGCGGTGAGACTGTCGACGGTCTGTTCGATATCCAGCTTGATGGCGTCGCCTTCATTGATCTGGGGCTTGACTTTCAGGGTCAGGCCGACGTTCTTGCGCTGAATGGTCTGAAACGGGTTGGCGGGATTCCCCACGGAGCCGCCGGGCGTGGCAAAGGCCCCGGTTAAAAAAGGGACCTCCTGGCCCACCACGATTTCCGCTTCCTCATTGTCCAGGGTCACCAGGGTCGGTGTGGACAGCACATTGGTATTGGCGTCGCCCTGCAGGGCGCGGACCAGCACGGCAAAGCGCGTCTTGCCTTCCTCGAAACGCCCGGCGCCGGCGGTGAATCCCTGACCGACCGAGGGTACGGTGCCGCTGATAATGGAGCCGAGAATATCGGCGATGCCGCCTCCCAGATTAATGATGCCCACCGGCACCGTGCCGCTGGTGGCCTCGGTGCCATCCACCACCCACTCCACGCCCAACTCGTTGTTGAGGTTGTTGGAGACCTCGGCGATGATGGCCTCGATGAGGACCTGGGCGCGGCGGATGTCCAATTGCATGATGACCGATTCCAGGGAGCGGAAGATATCGGCGGGGGCCGTGATCACCAGGGCATTGGTGCTCTCGTCGGCCTGGATGTTAACCGGGGTTTTTTTGTTGGCGGCTCCCTTGCCGCCCTTGCTTTTCTGCTGCTGCTCGACGATATCGCTGACACCCGTCAGGACCGGCACCAGGTCCTTGGCCTGGGCGTAGCGCAGATAGATGACGCGCGTATTGCCCTGGTTGGCCAGGGGGGTGTCGAGGTGGGAGATGATGGTGCGCAGGCGCAGGCGGCCTGACTTGCCGCCACCGATGAGGATGCTGTTGGTGCGCTCGTCGGCGATCAGGATGGGGGTGCCGGACATGCCGGCGGCGCGCTTTTGCCCGCCGCCCTGCTGCTCCAGTGACGTGAGGATGCGCACCACTTCGGAAGCCGAGGCGTATTGCAGGGTGATGATCTCGATGGCGTCACTGCTGGGGATGTCGATGCGCTTGATGATATCCATGAGGCGCTCGATATTGGCCGCGCGGTCCGAGACGATGAGAATGTTGCTGGGGACGTAGGCGGCCAGGTGTCCCTGCTGCGGCACCAGGGGGCGCAGAATGGGCACCAGTTGGGAGGCGGACACATGGTGCAGCTCGATGACCCGGGTGACCACTTCATCCCCGGTGCCGGGGCTGCGCTCATCCGCCAGGGGCAGGGCATCCTGCTTGGCGCTGGCGTCAGGCACGATCTTGATGACGCTGCCGCTGGGGATGGCGGAGAATCCGTGCACATCGAGAACCGACAGAAAGACCTGATAGAGTTCTTCGCTTTCCATGGGGCGGGAAGAGATGATGGTCACCTTGCCCTTGACCCGCGGATCCACGATGAAATTTTTGCCCGTGATCTCGGAGATGGTGCCGATGACGGCGCTGATATTGGCGTCCTTGAGGTTGAGCGTGACCGGTTGCGCCATTGCCGGCATGCTTAGTGCAAGACTGATGACCATGATGCCCAGGCCGTGAACGCAAAGGCGCTTCCAGGCCAGAACGTGGCGCGCTGAACATCCTTTTTTCAGGCGTCTAGGCAGTTTCATGTCTCACTGATAAGGTATGGGAGCACTTTGAGTCTTCGGTCGGCGCAATATGTTGCCCCGGGCGTTTGGCGAAGGCCCGAAAATACATTGTCTGTTTTATATGTCATTTGCGACTGGTTGTGTTAAAAAGCACATATAAGTATATGTTGTATTGTTCATTGAACAAAACTTTTCCTGAGACTGACTGGGTGAAGAATGACAGCGGAAAGTAAAAGGATGCCGCCCTTCAAGTACGACTATCTGGGGATGGATACCCATTCTATCATACGTTCCATGGCAAATCGCCTGGAATATCTGGTCGGCAAGGATCTTTACACGGCGACGGAGCGGGATTGGTTTCATGTGGCGGCCTATGTCGTGCGCGACCGGCTCATGGAGCGCTGGATGGAAACCATGCGCACCTATTACCGGGAGGACAGCAAGCGCGTCTATTATCTGTCCATGGAGTTTCTTATCGGCAGAACCCTGATGAACAGTCTCCTCAATATGGGGATTCTGGAACCGGTTTCCCAGGCATTCAGTGAAGCCGGTCTCAATCTGGAGAAAATCTGTGAAATGGAGCCCGATGCGGCCCTGGGCAATGGTGGTCTGGGGCGCCTGGCGGCCTGTTTCCTCGACTCCATGGCGACCCTGGGCATTCCGGGTTATGGCTACGGCATCCGCTACGAATACGGTATGTTCAGGCAGAGTATCGAGGACGGCTACCAGCGGGAGCACCCGGACAACTGGTTGCGTTACGGAAACCCCTGGGAATTTCCCCGCGCCGAAGTGATATTTCCCATCAAGTTCTACGGCCGGGTGGTGGAATATCCCGATGAGGCGGGCAATCTCCACTACCACTGGGTGGATACGGACGAAGTCATCGCCATGGCCTATGACACGCCCATCCCGGGGTTTCAGACCAGTACGGTCAACAACATGCGCCTGTGGTCCGCCAAGTCCTCCCGCGACTTTGATCTCAAGTATTTCAATGAAGGTAATTATATCAAGGCATTGGAGGCCGAAACCCAGTCGGAGAACATTTCCAAGGTGCTGTATCCCGACGATACCACCCACATGGGCAAAGAGCTGCGCCTCAAACAGCAGTACTTTTTCGTCAGCGCCTCCCTGCATGACATCCTGTACCGTTTCAAGAAATATCATCCCTCCCTCGACGAGCTGCCAGACAAGGTGGCCATACAGCTCAACGACACCCATCCCGCCATTGCCATTCCCGAGATGATGCGCATTCTCGTCGATATGGAAAAGCTCCAATGGGAGCAGGCGTGGGACATCGTGACCCGGACATTCGCCTACACCAATCACACCTTGATGCCGGAGGCCCTGGAAACCTGGTCGGTGGATTTATTTGGGAACATCCTGCCCCGTCATATGCAGATCATCCGTGAAATCAACCGCCGCTTTCTGAAAGATGTCATGCACCATTTCCCCGGTGACCCCGGCCTGTTGCAGCGCATGTCCATCATCGATGAATCGGGAGAGCACCGTATCCGCATGGCCAACCTGGCCATCATCGGCAGTCACAAGGTCAACGGCGTGGCCAAGCTTCATACAAAGCTCATGAAAGAGACCATATTTGCCGATTTCGATCGCTTCTATCCAGAAAAAATAATAAATAAAACCAATGGAATAACGCCGAGACGCTGGCTGCATCACGTCAATCCGGACCTCGCCGGGCTGATCAGTGATCACATAGGGTCCCAGTGGGTCACCGCTCTCGATGCCTTATCGGCTCTGGCGCACCATGCCGATGACAAGGCCTTTTGCGAGGCCTTCAGCGCCATCAAACGGCGCAACAAGGCGCGCCTGGCGGAGCTGATCGAACGCCATATGGGGCTCGCCGTGAATCTGGACAGTCTCTTCGATGTTCATATCAAGCGCATCCATGAATACAAGCGCCAGTTGTTGAATGTGCTTCATGTCGTCACCCTCTATAACCGCCTGCGCAGGGATCCGGAGTGCGAGATGGTGCCGCGCACGGTCATTTTTTCCGGCAAGGCAGCGCCCGGCTATGTGGTGGCCAAGATGATTATCAAGTTAATCAACGATATAGCGGATATCATCAATAATGATCCCGTTGTGGGTGACCGCCTCAAGGTCGTTTTCATCCCCAACTATGACGTGACTACCGCCAGTGACATTATCCCGGCGGCGGAGCTGTCGGAGCAGATCTCCACGGCGGGCATGGAGGCATCGGGCACCGGAAACATGAAACTGGCCCTCAACGGGGCCCTGACCATCGGCACCCTGGACGGCGCCAATATCGAAATCCGCGATGCCGTGGGCCATGACAATATTTTTATCTTCGGTCTTACCGCCGAAGAGGTTCTGGCGCAGCGCCGCCAGGGCTACCAGCCCTGGGATCATTATCATGCGAATCCTGAGCTGAAACAGGTGCTTGACATGATCAGGTCGGGTTTTTTCTCGCCCGAGCAACCCGATCTGCACAAAGGGTTGGTGCATGCCCTCACCGACGGGGGCGATGCCTTCATGGTGCTGGCGGATTACGAGTCCTACATCGCCTGCCAGGAGCGGGTGTCGGAACTCTATACCTGTCCCCAGGAGTGGACCCGCAAGGCGGTCCTGAATATGGCCAATATGGGACCCTTTTCCAGTGACCGCACCATCAGGGAATATGCGGAAGAGATCTGGAATGCCAGGCCGGTGAAAATATCTTTGAAAAAAGAGGGTTAGCGTCCCTCGTGGAAAGCATCCTGCATACACGGAAGACCCGGCCCGCTGATGTTCTTGCCCAGGGATTGATCGCTCTGGGACTGGACACGCCACTGGAAATCCAAGGCAGTCTGTTGAATTACCTGGATTTATTGCTCAAGTGGAACCGTGTCTATAATCTAACCGCGGTGCGGGATCCCATACAGATGGTGATTCGTCATTTGTTGGACAGTCTCGCCGTGGCGCCTCATGTGGGAGGGGGACGCTGCATCGATGTGGGGACGGGCGCCGGCCTGCCGGGTATCCCACTGGCCCTGGTGCTGGCGGACTCGGAATGGGTGTTGCTGGATGCCAATGGCAAGAAGACCCGGTTCGTCACCCAGGCCATTGCTGTAACAGGTCTTGCGAATGTTTCGGTTGCGCAGGCGCGGGTGGAGGATTACCATCCCGCCCTCTTGTTTGATACGGTTGTGACGCGGGCCTATGCCGCGCTGGATGATATTGTGAGAGAGACGCGGCACCTGTGCGGGCCATCGGGCCGTATTCTGGCCATGAAGGGCCGTTTGCCGGAAAAGGAAATCCAACGCGTGGAGGCCATGTCCCATACGGTTACCGTCCGTGCGCTCGCGGTGCCCGGTTTGCAGGAAGAACGGCACCTCATCGAGGTGGTGCCCTGAAGCCCTGTCATGAGCCCACGGATTCAGGTTTAACCTGGATCCGTGGGCTCAGGGCGGATGCAGAGTGCAGGATATTGGTTTCACAGTGGAATCAAAAAATCTTAGCTTCACCCAAAGGTTAAGTGGGCATTTTTTGAACCGCTGTGGAATCAAGAGCTTGTGCTGTGCACCGTCATGAGCCCACGGATTCAGGTTTAAGATTCAAGCAAGCGTGGCGGTAATAAAGCCCGCATGAAATGATGGATATCAGGTAACATTTGACTATGGGCAGGATCATCGCGGTTGCAAACCAAAAAGGCGGGGTGGGCAAGACCACCACCAGCGTCAACCTGTCCGCCTCCCTGGCCGCCACCCGGCGGCGCATCCTGCTCATCGACCTCGACCCACAGGGCAATGCCACCATGGGCAGCGGCATCGACAAGCATGGGGTGTCCTTGTCGGGTTGCGAGGTGTTGCTGGGGGAAACGGGGTTGGACGAGGCCATCGTCGAGGCGCGCGAGGCGGGCTTCCATCTGCTGGCGGCCAATGCCGACCTGACGGCGGCGGAGGTGTCCCTGATGACCATGCCGCAGAGCGAGAAGCGTCTTCAGCAGGCCCTGGAGCATGTGACTCAGCGCTATGACTATATATTGATCGACTGTCCTCCTTCACTGAACATGCTGACGGTGAATGCCCTGGTGGCGGCGCAGGGGGTGATCATACCCATGCAATGTGAGTACTACGCCTTGGAGGGGTTGAGCGCACTGCTGGACACCATCGAAAAGATCCGCACCACCCTCAATTTTCAACTCGGCATCGAGGGCATCCTGCGCACCATGTTCGATTCGCGCAACCGCCTCGCCAACGAGGTTTCGACGCAATTGCTCAGCCATTTTGGCGATAAGGTCTATAATACGATTGTGCCGCGCAATGTGCGGCTGGCGGAGGCGCCCAGTTATGGTCTGCCGGTCATGTTGTACGACAAGAACTCCCAGGGTGCGCGCGCCTATCTGGCCCTGGCGGGGGAGATCCTGCGCCGCGACCTGCGCAAGGAGGATGTGGCGATGGCGGATCAGGTGGGTGATTCGTAGAATGGTTTGCTTGGAATCTGGATTTAAGGTGAGATGGTTATGACGGCAACGAGAAAGCGGGGGCTGGGCCGGGGGCTGGATGCATTGCTGGGCGGCGCCCCTGCAGGCCGTGAAACAGTGGCCGGTGACGGTGAACTGCGCCAATTGCCGGTGGATATCATTCGCCGGGGAAAGTATCAGCCGCGATCCGTCATCCAGGCGGAGCGCCTGGAGGAACTGGCCGATTCCATTCGCGCCCAGGGCGTCGTGCAGCCTATCGTGGTGCGCCCCATCGGTGACGGCCAGTACGAAATCATCGCGGGAGAGCGGCGCTGGCGCGCCGCCCAGCAGGCCGGTCTGCATGAAGTGCCCGCCGTCATTCGCAAGGTGGAGGACCAGGCCGCCATGGCCATGGCCCTCATCGAGAACATCCAGCGGGAAAACCTCAACCCCATGGAGGAGGCCGTTGCCCTGCAGCGCCTCATCACGGAATTCGAACTGACCCACCAGATGGCGGCCGAGGCGGTGGGGCGATCCCGGACCGCTGTGACCAATCTGCTGCGCCTGTTCGAACTCAACGAGGATGTCAAATCGCTGCTCGAGACGGGTGAGCTGGAAATGGGGCATGCGCGCGCCCTGCTGGGATTGCGCGGTGGCCAGCAGAGCGAGGCCGCCCGCAAGGTCGTGGCGCGGGGATTGTCGGTGCGAGAGACAGAACAGCTGGTGCGCCGTCTGCAGAAACCCGCCACGCCTCAGCCTGTGGGACGCGTCACGATGGACCCTGATGTGCTCAAATTGCAGGAGGATCTGTCACAGCGCCTGGGGGCGGCGGTCAAATTCCAGCAGAATGCCAAGGGCAAAGGGAAGCTGGTCATCCACTACAACAACCTCGACGAGCTCGAAGGGATCCTTGCCCACATCAAGTAATCATAAGATTAATTCGATTTGTTTCTCAGAATTTTCAGTTGCTTAGGAATGCAGTTGTTTTTCCCGCGGTGCTTGCGGCCGGTGTCGCGGGCACGGTATACTTGCGCGCCAGATTTTAGCCGTGAGTCGGCGCCGGATGGCGTTTGACATGAGCAAACCCGATTTTTCCGGCCTGGCGCTCATCGGCGTGGGTACCATGCTGACATCCATGACCGTAGCCGGGTTTCTGCTGGGATATGGCGTGGACAAATGGCTGGATAGCCGTCCTGTATTTATGCTACTATTTGGCGCCCTCGGTGCGGTGGGAGGATTTCTGAAGGTCTACAAGCTGTTGAGCAGGGGTATTTAGTCATTGGAGACCGGTGCTCAAGGGCTGGTTCTTGAAACCCGCAGAATCATCTTGATACAGCTGCTGATCGGGCTTGTGGTCGCGGCGGGATTCTATCTCGCCTATGGTCCTTGGGAGGCACTGTCCGCCCTTTACGGCGGCGCCATCAGCGCGGTTTCAGCGCTGTTGTTGCGCTGGGGCGTCGTTCAGGCTGGTGGCGCGGTACAGCAGGGCGAAAAGAAAAAAGGCGAAGCCATTCTCTACGCGGGGGCCGCCGTCAGGTTTGTGCTGGTGCTGATGCTGTTTGGGATAGGCCTGGCCTTCCTGGAGCTGACGCCGCTGGCGACCGTCATGGGATTTATTACCGTGCAACTGGTGTTTCTGTTCGCCGCAAGGGCGCTGAAACGGCGGTAGTGCAGACTATCATTTTTGGGAGATATTGGTTTGAGTGCGAACGAGAATTCCTCGGGTGGGGGGACGGTAGAATACATCCAGCACCACCTGACCAATCTATGTGCGGGTGACTGCGACCCTGTTACGCACAAGGCGGCGAGCTTCTGGGCCTGGCACCTGGATACCCTGTTTTTCAGTATCGTCCTGGGCGCCCTCATCGTGGCGGTCTCCTGGCGTCTCGGGAAAAACCTTTCGGCCGATACGCCGAGCGGATTTCAGAACTTCGTCGAATCCATCATCGAGTTCGTCTCCACCCAGGTCAAGGATACATTTCCCGGCCACAACCCCCTCATCGCCCCCCTGGCCCTGACCATATTCGTCTGGGTATGGCTGATGAATTTCATGGATCTCATTCCGGTGGATCTGCTGCCCGTCATCGCGGGCCTGTTCGGTATTCAGTATCTGAAGGTCGTTCCCACCACGGATCTGAGCACGACCTTTGCCATGTCCCTGACCGTCTTCATCCTCATCGTCTACTACAACGTCAAGATCAAGGGCGTGGGCGGCTACCTCAAGATGTTCCTGTTTCACCCCTTCGGCAAATTTCTGGTGCCGGTCAACATCGTCATGTCCATCATCGAGGAGCTGGCCAAGCCCCTCAGCCTGGGACTGCGTCTGTTCGGCAACCTCTTCGCGGGTGAACTGGTCTTCCTGCTCATTGCCCTGATCGGAGGCACCCTGGCCACGGGCCTGGCGGCCTTGTTCTGGCTGCCCCTGCAGGTAGTGCTGGATCTGGGCTGGTTGATTTTCCACCTGTTGATCATCACCCTGCAGGCCTTCATCTTCATGGTGCTGACCATCGTGTATCTGGGGATGGCCCATGTCGAGGATCACTAGGCGGTTTTCGTCACGAATTCATTATTTTGAGCTATCAACAATTTAGTTTTCATTAAGAGGAGAGCGTAACAATGACACCGGAAATGATTGCACAAATTTATGCCTATACTGCTGTTGGCGTAGGCGTGATTCTGGCTGCTGCCGGACTGGGTTCGGCCATAGGCTGGGGTCTGATCTGTGCCAAGACACTGGAAGGAATTGCCCGTCAGCCTGAGATGCGTCCGGCCCTGATGACCAACATGTTCATCTTCGCCGGCCTGATGGAGTCGTTTCCTTTCATCATTCTGGCATTCGCCATGTGGTTCCTGTTCGCCAACCCCTTCGTGGGCGCATTGAGCAGCGCTTTGGGTACACTGTAAATTTTGCAGATCCTTATTGAGTTGTTTACGTCTGGTTTGAATCAAAGAGGAAGACGCAAATGAACATTACAGTAACCTTGATCGGGCAGATGGCGGCCTTCGTGCTGCTCATCTGGTTCGTCAACAAGGTGCTCTGGGGGCCACTGAATGCGCTGCTCGCCGAGCGCCAGAAACGTATCGCCGATGGCCTGGCCGCGGCCGAGAAGGGCAAGCATGAGCTGGAGCTGTCCGAAAAGAACGCCAAGGAAGCCCTGCGCAACGCCAAGCTCCAGGCGGCAGACATCATTGCCCAGTCGGAGAAGCGCGCCAGTGAAATCGTAGAGGAAGCCAAAGACAATGCGCGCGCCGAAGGTGAGCGTCTGATCACGGCCGCCAAGGCGGAGATCGAGCAGGAGGTCAACCGCGCCAAGGAGCAGTTGCGGGCACAGGTTGCATCCATAGCGGCGGCTGGAGCGGAAAAAATCCTCAAGCGGGAGATCGATCGCAAGGCGCACGATGACCTGCTCAAGGACCTGGCATCGCAGATATAGGTAACCATCAGATATGGCAGAGAAAAGCACCATCGCACGTCCCTATGCCCTGGCCATCTTCAAGCTGGCCGAGGAGCACAAGCAGCTACCTCAATGGTCGGATACCCTGGTCCTGATGGCCGCCATCGTGGAAGACCCGGCCATGGGCGCATTGATCGGCAATCCGCGGGTGACTCACGGGCAATTGCGCGATCTCTTTATCGATGTGGGTGGTGAGTGCTTCGACGACAAGGCGCGGTCCCTCATCAATATCCTGATCGAGAACGACCGTATTGCATTGTTGCCGGAGATCGCGGCCCTCTATGAGCGTTACCGCGCCGAGGCCGAGCATGTGGTTCAGGCCGAAGTGATTTCCGCCTACGAGGTCAGCGCCGAGCAGGAAAAGGCCATTGCCACGGCGCTCAAGGCGCGGCTGGGCAAGGAAGTGACGATCTCGAGCCGGGTCGACGAGTCCCTGATAGGAGGGGCTGTCATCCGCGCCGGCGACATGGTCATCGATGGTTCCGTGACAGGACATCTGGGCAGGCTGGGTACAGCCCTGTCCCAATAGGATTTTATTGAGTTAAGGGGAAAGGCAAATGCAGTTGAATGCAGCAGAAATCAGTGAACTGATCAGGCAGCGTATCGAGGGTTTCGAGGCCGTTACCGAGGCGCGCAACGAAGGGACCGTTGTCAGCGTTACTGATGGTATCGTCAGGATACATGGCCTGGCCGATGTCATGCAGGGTGAAATGATCGAATTTCCGGGCAATACCTTTGGTATGGCCCTGAACCTGGAGCGGGACTCCGTCGGCGCCGTCGTGTTGGGTTCCTATGAGCATATTTCGGAAGGGGATACGGTCAAGTGCACGGGCAAGATCCTCGAAGTGCCCGTGGGTGAAGCCCTGGTGGGGCGTGTGGTGGACTCTCTGGGTGTCCCCATCGATGGCAAGGGGCCTATCGAGGCGAGCGGTACTTCGCCCATCGAAAAGGTGGCACCGGGCGTCATCGCCAGGCAGTCCGTGAGCCAGCCCCTGCAGACGGGGTTGAAGGCCATCGATGCCATGGTGCCCATCGGCCGTGGTCAGCGTGAGTTGATCATCGGTGACCGCCAGACCGGCAAGACCGCCGTGGCCGTGGACACCATCATCAACCAGAAGGGCACCGGGGTCACCTGTATCTATGTGGCCGTCGGCCAGAAGGCCTCTTCCATCGCCGCCGTTGTGCGCAAGCTCGAAGAGCATGGCGCCATGGACCATACCATCATCGTCGCGGCCAGCGCCTCCGATCCGGCCTCCATGCAGTTCATCGCGCCCTACTCGGGTTGCGCCATGGGCGAGTATTTCCGTGACCGCGGTGAAGACGCACTGATCATCTACGACGATCTTACCAAGCAGGCATGGGCCTATCGCCAGGTTTCCCTGCTGCTGCGCCGTCCGCCGGGCCGTGAAGCCTATCCGGGTGACGTATTCTATCTCCACTCCCGCCTGCTGGAGCGCGCCTCGCGCATCAATGCGGAATATGTGGAGAAGCTCACCGACGGCGAGGTCAAGGGCAAGACCGGTTCCCTCACCGCCCTGCCCATCATCGAGACCCAGGCCGGTGACGTTTCAGCCTTCGTACCCACCAACGTGATTTCCATCACCGATGGGCAGATCTTCCTGGAGACCGACCTGTTCAACTCGGGTATCCGTCCCGCCATCAACGCCGGTCTGTCGGTATCCCGTGTGGGTGGCGCCGCCCAGACCAAGATCGTCAAGAAATTGGGCGGCGGCGTGCGCCTCGATCTGGCCCAGTACCGTGAACTGGCGGCCTTTGCCCAGTTCGCCTCCGACCTGGACGAGACCACGCGCAAGCAGCTGGAGCGTGGTCAGCGCGTGACCGAGCTGATGAAACAGAAACAGTATTCCCCCTTGAGCGTCGCCGAACAGGGCGTCTCCCTGTTTGCCGCCAACCAGGGATACCTGGATGATGTGGATCTGAACAAGATCGGTGATTTCGAGGCCGCGCTGTTGAGTTACATGAAGACCAATCATGGCGCGCTGATGGACAGGATCAACGAGAGTGGCGACTACAACGACGAGATCGAAAAAGAATTGCATGCCGCCGTTGAGTCTTTCAAGTCCAGCAGTGTCTGGTAAGAGCGGAGCAGACCCATGGCCGTTGGCAAAGAAATCCGGGTA
This sequence comes from Gammaproteobacteria bacterium, assembly GCA_026982565.1. Lineage (GTDB taxonomy): Bacteria > Pseudomonadota > Gammaproteobacteria > SZUA-140 > SZUA-140 > SZUA-140. Next base: position 6,102 of record JALSGV010000105.1, on the reverse strand, counting down.
AAGATCAACAGTATCAAGAATACGCAGAAGATCACGCGCGCCATGGAAATGGTCGCGGCGAGCAAGATGCGCAAGGCGCAGAACCGCATGCGTTCATCCCGGCCCTATGCGGAAAAAATGCAGAACGTGGTTGGCCATCTGGCCAATGCCCACCCTGAGTACCAGCATGGTTACATGCAGGCGCGGGAGGCGAAGCGCGTCGGGTATATCGTGGTGTCCAGTGACCGGGGATTGTGCGGCGGACTCAACAGCAATCTCTTCAAGGCCGTGGTCGTCAGCATGAAGGGCTGGCATGATCAGGGCGTTGAAATTGACTTGTGCACCATTGGCAGCAAGGCCAATGGCTTTTTCTCGCGTCTTGGTGGTAACGTGATCTCGCAGGCGGAGCACCTGGGCGACGCGCCTCAGATCACCGATCTCATCGGCGCCGTCAAAGTCATGCTGGATGCCTATGACGAGGGTCGTCTGGACCGCTTGATACTGGTCTATAACGAGTTTGTAAACACCATGACCCAGCAGCCGCAGCTCAAGCAGATACTGCCCATCGAGCCGTCGGAAGACAAGGAACTCAAGCATCATTGGGATTATCTCTATGAGCCGGAGGCCAAGGACGTACTGGACGCCCTGTTGGTCCGCTATGTCGAGTCCCTGGTCTATCAGGGTGTGGTGGAGAACGTTGCCTGCGAGCAGGCCGCGCGCATGGTGGCCATGAAGGCGGCCTCTGACAATGCCGGCAACTTGATAGACGAATTGCAGCTGATCTACAACAAGGCGCGCCAGGCGGCGATCACCCAGGAGATATCCGAGATCGTCAGCGGCGCCGCGGCCGTATGATTTTTTTTAGAACTGAAACGAAAGGCGTAAAGACGCCTGACACTTTAAAGAGGATTTAGGCGATGAGTGCAGGAAAAATTGTGCAGATTATTGGCGCCGTGGTGGACGTGGAATTTCCACGGGATGCCATGCCCAAAGTCTATGATGCCCTGGTGGTCGACGAGGTCGATCTTACACTGGAAGTGCAACAGCAACTGGGTGACGGCATCGTCCGCACCATCGCCATGGGGTCTTCTGATGGACTGCAGCGCGGCAAGGCGGTGAGCAACACCGGCGCGCCCATTTCCGTGCCAGTCGGCACCGAGACCCTGGGCCGCATCATGGACGTGCTGGGCACGCCCATCGACGAGAAAGGCCCCATCGGTGAGAAGGAGCGCTGGTCCATTCACCGCAAGGCGCCTTCCTATGAAGAGCAGTCCGGCAGCACCGAACTGCTGGAGACCGGCATCAAGGTCATCGACCTGCTGTGTCCCTTCGCCAAGGGCGGCAAGGTCGGCCTGTTCGGTGGCGCGGGTGTGGGCAAGACTGTCAACATGATGGAACTGATCCGCAACATCGCCATCGAGCACAGCGGTTATTCGGTGTTTGCCGGCGTGGGAGAGCGTACCCGTGAAGGTAACGACTTCTATCATGAAATGTCCGAGTCCAACGTACTGGACAAGGTGGCCCTGGTCTATGGCCAGATGAACGAGCCGCCGGGCAACCGTCTGCGCGTGGGGCTGACGGGCCTCACCATCGCCGAGCAGTTCCGTGACGAGGGTCGTGACGTGTTGCTGTTCATCGACAACATCTACCGCTACACCCTGGCGGGCACCGAGGTTTCGGCCCTGCTGGGACGCATGCCCTCGGCGGTAGGTTATCAGCCCACCCTGGCGGAAGAAATGGGCATGTTGCAGGAACGCATCACCTCCACCAAGACCGGCTCCATTACGTCCATCCAGGCTGTCTACGTCCCGGCGGATGACTTGACTGACCCGTCGCCGGCCACGACCTTTGCCCACCTCGACGCCACCGTGGTATTGTCCCGGCAGATTGCCGAACTGGGTATCTACCCGGCCGTGGATCCCCTGGATTCCACCAGCCGCCAGCTGGATCCCCTGATCGTAGGCCAGGAGCACTATGACGTGGCCCGCGCCGTGCAGGGGACCCTGCAGCGTTATAAGGAGCTGAAAGACATCATCGCCATCCTGGGCATGGATGAGCTTTCGGAAGAGGACAAGCAGATCGTTTCCCGCGCGCGCAAGATCCAGCGTTATCTGTCCCAGCCATTTTTCGTGGCGGAGGTATTCACAGGCGCGCCGGGCAAATATGTTTCCCTCAAGGATACCATCAGCGCCTTCAGCAAGATCATTGACGGCGAGTTCGATCACCTGCCGGAGCAGGCTTTCTACATGGTGGGCACCATTGACGAGGCCATCGAGAAGGCCAAGACTCTGCAATAGTTGAGACAATAGTATGGCAATGACAATGCACGTGGACATCGTAAGCGCTGAAGAGGAGATTTTCTCCGGCCCAGCGGAGATGGTTTTCGCCTCCGGCGTGATGGGAGACCTGGGTATCCTGCCACGCCACGCGCCCCTGCTCACCCAACTGAAGCCGGGTGAAGTGAGGATCAAGAAGGAGGGCGGCGAAGAGGAGTTCTACTACGTCTCCGGCGGCATGCTTGAGGTGCAGCCCCATGTCGTGACCGTGCTGGCCGATACCGCATTGCGAGCCAAGGACATCGATGAGGCGGCGGCCATCGAGGCGCGCGAACGCGCCGAGAAGGCCTTGCAGGACAAGACATCCGAGTTTGAATATGCCCGTGCGCAGGCGGAGCTGGCAGAGGCCATGGCTCAGTTGCAGGCGATCAAGAAACTGCGTGAGAAGGCAGGCCGCTGACAGATTATAGGAAATTTCTTTCTGTTTTGTATTCTAAAGGCCGTATTGTACGGCCTTTAGTTTTTGTACGGTACTGTCGTAATATACATTGATAGAGTCATTTCCCTGATAGCGTAATTCTTCATGGCACTCAGTATCATCATTCTGGCGGCAGGCGAAGGTTCCCGCATGCGTTCCCATCTCCCCAAGGTCCTGCATCGTTTGGCCGGTATCCCCCTGCTGGGACATGTCATGCGCACCTCTCGCAGACTGGCTGCTGCGCATATTGTCGTGGTCTATGGACATGGTGGTGAGCACGTGCGTGAAGCCTTTCCTGAAGAAGCGGTGACATGGGTCGAGCAGGCAGAGCGGCTCGGCACCGGACATGCCGTGGAGCAGGCGCTGCCCCATGTATCCCCGGATGATACGGTGCTGGTTTTATACGGAGACGTACCGCTGATAGCGGAATCGACCTTGCGTCAACTTATCACGAAGGTCGATGATCATAGTCTCGCCTTGCTGACGGCACGGCTGGATGATCCTTCCGGCTATGGCCGCATCGTGCGTGACGACCAAGGGAGTGTGATACGTATCGTTGAGGACAAGGATGCCACTGAGGCGGAACGTGCCATCGCGGAAATCAATACGGGCATTCTGGCGATCAAGGCGGAATTGCTGGCATCCTGTCTTGCCACTGTTACCAATGACAATGCCCAGGGGGAATATTATCTGACGGATATTATCGCCAAGGCCGTGGAAAAAGGCGTGTCAGTCCTTACGGCATCGCCCGGAAATCTTGACGAAATCATGGGGGTGAACAACCGCGCCCAGTTGGCGGAACTCGAGCGCAGCTTCCAGCTTGCGCAGGCCAGAGAGTTGCTGACCTCGGGCGTCACCCTGCGTGACCCGGCGCGCTTCGACCTGCGCGGCAGCTTGACTGCGGGCAGGGATGTAGAGATCGATGTCAACGTAATATTCGAGGGAGAAGTCACGCTGGGAGATCGGGTGAGAATCGGCGCCAATACCATTATCTGCAATACCCGCATCGGTGACGATGTGGTAATACAGCCGCATTGCATCATCGACGGCGCTGAAATCGGCCATGGCTGCCAGCTTGGACCTTTCGCCAGAATCCGGCCTGAGACTGTATGTCATGAGCGCGCGCGCATCGGTAACTTCGTGGAGGTGAAGAAATCAATCATAGGCCAGGGCTCCAAGATCAATCACCTGAGCTATGTGGGAGACAGCTCCGTGGGTCGGAATGTGAATATTGGCGCCGGCACCATTACCTGTAATTATGACGGCGCCAACAAGCATCATACGGAAATCGGCGATGATGTATTCATCGGCTCGGACAGCCAGCTCATTGCGCCGGTGAAGGTGGGCGACGGCGCCACCATCGGCGCCGGATCGACCATCACGCGGGACGTGCCCGCGCAGGAACTGACCCTGAGCCGCGCGAGCCAGCAGACCATCAGAGGCTGGAAACGGCCAGCCAAAGAATAGCGTATGACGAGCATGGCTTGCATGAACTTTGAGAGAGAAAAAACATGTGCGGAATCGTAGGCGCGGCGGCTGAACGCGATGTCATTCCCATATTGGTAGAGGGGCTGAAGCGTCTGGAATACCGTGGCTATGATTCCGCTGGTGTCGCAGTAATCAATTACGGCGAAGTGCTCAATCGTGTGCGCATGCCCGGCAAGGTCCATGCCCTGGAAGAGGCCCTCAAAGCGACGCAACTCCACGGTGGGACGGGCATTGCCCACACCCGCTGGGCGACCCACGGTATTCCCAGTGAGTCCAATGCCCATCCCCACGTCTGCCGTGAGACCGTGGCCGTGGTCCACAACGGCATTATTGAAAATCATGAAACGCTGAGGAGGAAATTGCTGCAGCAGGGGTATGAGTTCACCTCCGAAACGGACACGGAAGTGATCGTGCATCAGATCCACCGTTATCTGGACGACGGTAATGATCTCCTCGCATCTGTCCAGAAGGCGGTGGGAGGTCTTGAAGGAGCCTATGCCCTGGGCGTCATCAGCAATACCCAGCCGGATACCCTCGTTGCCGCACGCCGTGGCAGCCCTCTCATCATCGGCATCGGTATCGGCGAGCATTTCATCGCCTCTGATGTCTCCGCCCTCTTGCCCGTGACCCAGCGCTTTATCTTTATGCAGGACGGTGACATTGCGGTCATGACCCGAGAAGAGTTGAAGATCTTCGATGCCGAGGGTAAAGCCGTAGAGCGTCCCGTGCATACCAGTGAGCTAAGTCTCAGCGCCATGGACCGGGGTGAGTTCCGTCATTATATGATGAAGGAGATCCATGAACAGCCTGCTGCTATTGCCGAAACTCTGGAAGGGCGCATCAGTGGAGGACGGGTCCTGGAAGCTGCTTTCGGGACGCGCGCGGCCCCCATCTTCGATGAAATAGAGCACGTTCAGATCATCGCCTGCGGCACCAGTTATCATGCGGGACTGATTGCCCGCTACTGGCTGGAGACACTGGCGGGTATTCCAGCCAACGTGGAAGTGGCCAGCGAATTCCGCTATCGCAAACCCGTGGCCAGAAAGAAATCCCTGATCGTCACTATCTCCCAATCCGGTGAAACGGCCGATACCCTGGCCGCACTGCAGGAGGCCAAACAGCGTGGATTCAGTGCCTCGCTTGCCATTTGCAATGTGCCCGAGAGCTCCCTGGTGCGCGAATCGGACTTGGTCATGATGACCCGCGCCGGCCCTGAAATCGGCGTGGCTTCCACCAAGGCTTTCACCACGCAGCTGGTGTCTCTGATGTTGTTGGTGATCGCCCTTGGCCGCCGCCACGGCATGACAGAAGGCGTCGAGGCGGCCCTGGTCAGGCAACTGGAAGCCCTGCCCCGCAAGGTCGAGGAGGTCCTGGAATTGAATGATGAGATTCAGCATCTGGCAGAATTGTTTGCGGACAAGCACCACGCATTATTTTTGGGGCGTGGCAGCCAGTATCCCGTAGCCATGGAAGGCGCCCTGAAGCTCAAGGAGATATCCTATATTCATGCCGAGTCCTATCCGGCGGGAGAGCTGAAACACGGTCCACTGGCATTGGTTGACGCCGACATGCCCGTCGTCGCCGTGGCCCCCAACAATGAACTGCTTGAAAAACTCAAGTCCAATTTGCAGGAAGTGCGTGCCCGGGGCGGGCAGCTGATTGTCTTTGCCGACAAACAGGCCGGCGTCGAGCCGCAGGGGGAAGATGTTCAGGTTATTGGGGTTGCCCCTACGGATGACAGCATTGCGCCGCTTATCTATACAATCCCCTTGCAACTTCTCGCCTATCATGTGGCCGTGTTGAAAGGCACCGACATAGATCAGCCACGCAACCTGGCCAAATCCGTGACAGTGGAATAGGCATTCTGATTTTCAGTTGACT
>JALSGV010000104.1 GCA_026982565.1 Gammaproteobacteria bacterium | reverse complement strand
AGGTATCCGCCACATACTCGTCATATTGAATGGCGGGATGGCCCTTGGGAAAATAGACCCGCGCATCCGTTTCCCACGCCAGGTCACCGAATTGGGCCAGGGCCAGCAGGGTGGCCAGAGACACCAGCCCCAGCACGGCCTTGGGAAAGCGCACCACAGTGATAAAAAAACTCTTCAGCATACTGTTTATCCTCAATCGGGTACTTGAGAGTACCGAGTTCTGTCATTCCTGCGGACGCAGGAATCCAGAACCCATTGATTTTCCTGGATTCCCGCCTTCGCGGGAATGACCATAATGCAGCACTGTATTTTACCAAGAATCAAGTAGTTGCAGAGATCTCGGTACTCTCAAGGCACTACTCGCCTAATAATGTATCTACCTGAATCCATGCCGGTAAAATCCCTGGATTCCCGTCAACACCATGCGGGAATGACTGTATCGACTATTCCGCCGTCCGGGGCGTGATTAGCAATCTAAAAACTGTACTTGAAATTCACGAATAGCCTGTCGTTCTGATCGAAATTGCCGAAGAAGCGGAAACGCTGATTCACTTCCACAATATCCGTGGCGCGCCCGCCCTCCACGACGATACCGGTCTGGGAGTTGTCACCCCAGAACAGGTTCATGCCGCCCGTCACCTGGAAACGCTCGGTGACGCTGAAGGTGATTTCCGGCGCCAGGTAGAACTCCCGCATGTTGATGGGCCAGATGCCCAGCGCCTCGAATACCGCCCCGTGCTCCGGCAGTTCCTTGCGGATAAAGAAATTGAAGGAGGTATCGAATTCGTCCTGAATGATGGCCTTATCATAATCCAGGATGATCCATTGCACGATGCCCGGTGAAAAATCCGTCTTCCAGAGATTGAAATCCAGCCCCAGGCCCCAGCGGATGTGGTTTTTCTGCACCTCGCCGTCATTGTCCACGAAACCATCCCCGTCTTCATCCACATCGTTGCTGATACCGAAATATTTCCCGGTCACATAGGCGAACTCCCCCTTGATGACCTGCCCGAACAGGGAGCGCTGAAACGTCGAGCCATACATGTGAATACGCGTGTAGGTGGGGAAGAAAACGGGGTCCTCCTGAACTTCATCGGCCCTCACCTTGCGGAAGATCACCGGGAAATCGTCCCACGTATAGAAATAGCTCAGGGTGAATTCCGTGTCCCACTGGGTGCGCGCCACCCGCGCGCCGACCTCCGTGTTTTCAAGCGTCCAGCTGTCGGGGAATGTCGTCCCCGGCACCTTCTGCAGCAACTCCCACTCCGAGCCGGGTGGTGCGGGCTTGTGAAACTTGAGATCGGGGATGACGATCAACTGGTAGGTGTTGTCGGCGCCGTAGTAGTCCACCTTCAGCGACCACAGGGGGATGCGGTAGTCCAGCAGGTCGGGGGCGAGCAGTTCACGGAAATCCATGGGATTGACTTCATCCACGATGCGCACTCCCGTCATCACCCCCCAGATGATGAACTGCTTGCCGATACGCACATCGAAATCCGCCAGGAAGGAATCCAGATACAGCTCGCGTATCTCGGCAACGGGGGTATCCTTCTCCTCGTCCAGGGCCTCGATAAAATTCAGCGGCTGTTCGTTCTCCCGCTCGGCGCGCGCCGTGATGACATCGTAGTCGAACAGGTCATAGACGAGGTCGTAATAGGCCCAGCCGCTGGCCGTCACCTCGAAGCTGTCGCTGATGAAATAGTTGGCGTCCAGGGAAAAGATGTTGCGCATTTTGGTGAAAGAGCGCGGCTCGCGGAAACGGTAGGCGGTTTCATTTTTCAGGTAACCGCTGAGGCGCAGATCCTGAGGGAGAAAATCCCACATCGCCGCCCCCGCGGGCGTCATGACAACGGTCAGCGCGCAAAAAAGGAGCGTTGCTAGTCTTACGCCATTTCTCTGCATATACAATTCACGTCATTGGCAAGGCGGCAGCTTCTACGAATAAAGGGCCGCTCCCATAGCTTTTCTGATTCCCGGAACGAGGTTTAGTTGCAAAAAGCAGACCCGGATTTTCTGTATCTATCGGCAGGTTCATGGACTATGGTGAGACGGAGGAATGCCTTCCTCCAACGCTGCGGGAAATTTCAATCAGCCGCGGATGCGGCGCGCGCGATGCCGAACCGCGCGGCGTTATACAATGTTATACAGAAAACATTGTTTCGAGTCAATGCGCAGACGGCTAGCGGATGCCTTTCTTGAGGGCGCGCTCGGTGAACAGGCGGTCCTTGAGGCCGACATTGATGGCCACGTCGGAGACACGGAAGACCGAGCTGTGCCCCGTCTTGCGGTTGTTGACCTCGACCTCGTCCCACAACCAGGCGCCATCGACCTGCTGCCAGGTCAGGGTCTGCACCTTGAGCAGGGCGCCGCCGGGATCGAAGTATTCGATTTTCGTCTTGTTGCAATCGGCCCAGCCGCCCCGCTTTTCATAATGGGCGACGAGGCGGCTGTACAGGGGTTTCTTCTCCCGCGGGCGGCTCTCGATCACATACACGGTCTTGCCGCCCCGCGCCGTTTCCCTCACCAAAGTGTGCTCGTCCCGGTCAGCAAGGCGCAGGCTGATATCCCAGTAGCTCAGGTCGGAGCCCAGGAAACGGTCGGCGGGATCGCGCACGGAGACGCGGCGGATTTTCTTCAGGGACGGCAGGTACAGCCATTGATCGACATTCCTGCCCGTCTCCGGCCTGTAGGCCCAGCGCATGAACCCGGTGCCCTTGGCGTCCAGGGGAAATTCGGTGACCAGCACCATCTTGTCGAAGACGTCTCCCTTTTCGCTGGCGTAGCTCTTCCAGTAACGGCGGTAGACGTTCTTTTTCTCATTCCCCGCCGCGTCGCGCAGGATGACCGTCAGCCTGGAGCGGTTGTCGTCACCGGCATAGGTATCCAGGTCGCAGCGCTGCACCACCATTTCAGCAGTGACTGCTTCCGCCTGCGCAGCGGCAGCCCCCAGTACCAACAAAAACCCGGCAATCAAGGAACGGCTATAGAGCATGTTTTCATGCCTCCCAGCATTAATCGAAATGAAATATTTCTGGTACTCCCGGAAATATACAGGAAAGGTGCGCCGAATTCTCCGACCAAGTGGAAATTGTGTCTGAACTGTGAAACCCTAATTCCTATGATGAAAAAAGGAGGGGTTTTGACGCCCCTCCTTTAGTCTCACAGTTGCTGTGACTGCACCTCAGATTATGGCGCGAACGGGTCGAAGGCCTCGAAGGCGTCCGTCGTGACACCCAAATCATCCGTAATGGTATTGAACGGAATGGCGGCGGAAGTGAGGGACTGTTCCTTGCCCGAGCTACCACCGTTCTTGAACTCGGTGATTCCAAAGTCGCCTGCGCCAGTGACGGACTGTCCCAGATCCATCTGGTAGATGCTGTCTCCCGCCGTGAACGTCACTGTGGGAGCGCTGCTGAACTGAGACGCACCATTACCCGTCGCCGCACCCTCACGGGTCTTGACGGAGAATTCCTGGGTAATATCGGCCGGATCCAACATCATGGTGATATCCTGCAGTTTGGCGTCGAAGGTAGCAGCCAGAGCAGTATCGCCCTCCACCACCTTATTCTGGAACTGGAATCCGCTCGTGAAGCCGTTCGCCGTATCGTTGGCGAAGTCGTCGATGCCAATCACGGCGAATTTGCTGCCCATCGCGCCATCCATCGCCATGCCATGGTCAAACTGGAAGCGGGACTGGAACTCATTGGCCGTATCCACTATTCCCTGCTGCAGCTCGACCATGGAACCGTCGCCCATGCTGCCTGCATCGGAGGTGTTCTGCATGGTCATAAACTCGTCGCCGGCATTCAGGTTGGTCTGGGCGGTGAAGACACCCTGACTTCCGGTAGCGTCCTTGAGCATGCTCTGCCCGGAAAGGCCGCCCAGGCCGTTCATCTTGATGAAGTTTTCATCACCGAAAAAGGTGTTCCCGGTCTGATTGCCGAAGCTGTCCCCGGTGGTATTGGATACATCACTGATGATGGTCTGGACATACTCGCTGCCGTCCTGTGCCCCCCCTACCTTGGTGATGGTGCGCTGCATGAACCCCGTATCGGTCACGCTCGCCGTAGCGCAGGTATAACCTGTGGGACAGTCTACGTTGAGTTGGTCAGCAGACGTATCAACCGACCAGTTACCGAACATGCTGGATGGCAGCGCGCCCGTGTGCGCTGTCGCCATTGCGTCGCCCACCATGACCATCATCATCGGGGCCGTGAGGGCGGCGCCCGTTACGGCCATCTTGATTGCTTTACGTATTTTCATATGAATCCCCTTGTAGGATGTTTTAGTAGCTAAACAGTTACAACCATCTACTAAAATCCATCTTCAAACCACACTCATTCCGTGAATACCCACTTATCCTGCATTTCTTGTTTGATGCAGTTCTTTCATGAGAGTAAGGGCAACTATACCAGTTTGCGCGAGGCGCGTCAATTATGGATAGTGGTGGTTGGGGCGTGAGGCGCGAGACGGAAAGAGGCAATATAATCTTCAAATATCATAAAGTTGCCGTCGCCCTCCTCACACACCACGCCCTCTAAAACCTGAACTGCAGCCCCAGGTTGAAGTAACTGGAAGCGAAATCACCCAGGCTTACACTCTGAAAGGCAACGGGCACGCCGTTGGGTGAATAGACAAACCCCACAGGCAGGTTGGAACTGGTGTCGCTGTAGCTGTAGCCGGCGAAGAGGGTCATGTCGTCATGGGCGCGGTAACTGAGGTTCAAGGACGCCGAGATCCTGACGTTACGGCGCGGCTCGTCCACCCCCAGAGCAAAACGGGCATTGGTGTCGGCATAGCTGTAGAGCTGGTTCTCCCAGCCCAGCGAGGCGGAACCGAACAGGCGCGGCACCCTGGGCACCGGGCGGTTGTAGGTAAGCCGGAACTGGTGAGCGGTATAGGCGTAATCGGTGCCCAGCGCCTGCTCGTTTTCCGTATTGGTGTAGTCATAGAGGAGCCCCCAGTTACCCCATTTGATGGTGGGATATGTCGCCAGCAGGTTGATCCCCCAGGTCCTGGTCTCGGTCAGGGTGACGTTTTCGGGATTGAAATCGTTGAATGTCATCCCCGCCTGAAACACCTTGGGCTGAGGCTCGGCCTTTTTCAGCTGTGGAATGGTGAGTGTTCTCAGGCGCTCCGTCTCCAGCTCCTTCAATTTCACCGCCGCCAACGCCCCCACATCCGTCTCCGCGCCCTCGCGGGCCACCGCCTCCAGGGATTCGATGGCCTTGTTGAGACGGCCGGTTTCCGCATACAGCAGGCCCAGGCGGTAGCGGGCGCTGAGATTGCGGGGATCCTTCTCCAGGATGTCGATGAACAGGACCTCCGCCTCGGCATAGCGGCCCTGCAACACATAGACAATCCCCTTGTTGAGACGCGCAAGAGGCTCTTCAGGCACGACGGACAGGACATTGTCGAACAATTCCAGGGCATCGTCGAGCCGGTTTCTGGCCATCATATCCAACCCTTCTCCCAGGCCCAGTTGATCCAGTACGCGCTGGCGGGTCACCTGGTCCGGCCCCAGATCCATGATGGCCGCGAGCTGATCGCGCGCCTTGTGGCGCATTTTCAAAGTTTCATAGAGCGCGGCCAGACGGAAACGCAGTTCCACATCGCCAGGCGTGATGGCGACGGCGCGCTGATAGTATTCCAGGGCCAGATCCGGCTGCTCCAGCAACTCATGGGCCCGGGCAATGCGGGCCAGCAGGCCGGCATCGCCGGGGTAGGCTTCCTGCATCTCGACAAGTACGGAGAGCGCCGTGGTATAGTCCCCCGCCGCCAGGAAACGATCAACCCGCATCAGCGCCACTTTCCTGCGCGCCTTCTCCACCTGGACCGGATCGCCGGAACGTTCAGCCACGACCCGGTAGGCCGCTTCCGCCTCCTCGAAGCGGGACTGGGCCTGATAGCGCTCCGCCAAAAGGAAACGATAATCCTGATTGTCCGGCGCATGGACCAGGCTCTGTTCAAGATAGGCGGTGGCCGCCTCGTCATTGCCCTCATTCAGATTGATGCGGGCCAGCCAGAAATAAGCCGGGCCGTTTTCCGGAAACCGTATCAGCAGGGCATGAAAAATCCGGCGCGCCTCGTTCAACGCGGACATTCCCACCAAATGGACGCCATCCTCGATGACGGCGGCAAGCTGGGCTTCCGTCAGCGTCTCTTGCTCCAATAGGGACATGGCGCGGCGCAGCAGCACCGCCTTCAGTCTCTCTGCCGCCTGCTCCGCCTGGGGCGTCCCTTCGGCCAGGGCCATCACTTCCTGCAGAATGGCGACAGCATCATCACCGCGGCCACCGCGGGCGTACAAATCACCCAGCAGCAGGCGTGCTTCGATATTGTCAGGATCGGAGGTGAGCACGGTGTGCAGCGCCTGCTCCGCAGCCGCAAACCGGCCCAGGGCAAGATACACCCTGGCCAGACTCAGATTGACGATGGGATTGTCCGGCAGGATTTCACTCAGTCTCTCGAGCAAGGGCAGGGCCTCCTCGCTTCTTTCCTGATCCATGAGGCTGAGGGCCCTGGCGAAATCCCCCAGATCCCTGTCCACATTTTCCCTGATCCGCCCTGCGCGGCGCGCCATCTCCTCGGGACTCAGGGCAACCAGTTCCGGAGGCAGCGAAATGAGTTCACCTTCACGCTCGATGCGCAGCACCGGCACACCGCCAATGTAGAACAGGGTAATGACGTCTCCTGGAAAGATCAGGTGCGGATTCTCGATATCAGGGTTGGTCTGCCAGATTTCAGGCCACAGGAAAGGATCGAGCAGCAAGGCCTCCGATATATCCCACAAGGTGTCGCCCTTGCGCACGATATATTGCTTGACCTCCTCCTCTTCCACGGGGATGGGGCGCTCCTTCTTATCTGGAATGAGGGCCTGATAGGCCTCGTTCAGCGCGCGGCGCAGATCTTCCGTATCCGTTTCACGCCGCCCATCCTCGGCACCGCTCTCGGGACTGCGCTCTATCTCACGCTGGCTCTGATCCTGGCGGCGGCTTTCATCCGCCACGCTGAGCAATTTTTTCAGATAGCCCAGGGGATCCTCCAGGCGCAGCCCGCCCACCATGCCCAGATTGATGCCCCGCCCGGCAAAGGTATCGAGCAGCAACCCATGGCTCTCCGTGTAGGTTGCGTTGGCGGTAAAATATTTGTCGGGAGAATTGACATTGGCGCGCAAGCCCAGGCGTGGACGCATGGAGTCGCTTTCGTTGCTGTGATTGGTGGCGTAGCTGAAGCCAGTATCCAGGGTCAGCACAATGTTCTTCCTGGGCCGGAAGCGCGTGGCCAGATTGTAGTTGAGCGTGGAGATGAAGGAACTCGTCTCGATCTCCCGCACCTCGTCGGAAACCGTGGTGTCGCCGATACTGGTGTTATACCTGAGACTGGAGGTGAATCGCCGCAGGCGGTTCTCCACCGCCGTGATATTGCGGCGCGCGCGCTCCACGTAAACGTCACCCGGCCTGCCGCGTTTCAATATCTCCCGATACTGGTTGAGGGCCAGTTGGTCCTCGTTCATGCGCTGGTAGAGAATGGCGAGATTGTAGCGCAGCGCGACATTGGCGCCGGACAGTTCGACGGCATCACGGAAAGCCGCGACGGCGCTCTCCATGTCCCCCTGCTGGCGGTAGACCACCCCCAGATAGTAATTGATCTCGGGATCATTCTGATCCCTGAAGCCCTCCAATACATTCAGCGCCGCGCCGGGACGGTTTTCCTTGAGCAACTGCCGGGCCAGGGAAACACCCAGCTTCCGCGCCGCCGATCGCGCCGCCTCCTCGTCTTCCATCAGGGAAATGGCGTAGGCATAGGATTCGGCTGCCTGTCGATAGCGACCCTGGCGGTTGTGAACAAGAGCAATATTGAGATGGGCGCCGCTGTTGGCCGGCGCCAGCCGCGCCACCGCCTGGAACTCCGCCAGGGCCTCTTCCATACGGTTCAGGTTGGTATACAACAGAGCGAGATTGTAGTGGGCCGAGGCATTATCCGGATCATAGGCGAGCAAGGCCTCGTACTCGCGAATGGCAAATTCCGTTTCTCCCGCCTTTCTCAGGCGTTCCGCGCGCCGCTTGTAGAGCTTGGCCAGTTTGTCCACAGCCTCTTTTCCAGCCTCGCTGTCACGCCCCTCCGCCACCACCTGCTCCAGCGTCTCGATGGCCTTGCTCTCCTGCATCAACTCGGAGTAGACCCGGGCCAGCCGCAAACCCGCCGCCTGATGACCGGGCCTGACATTAAGGACATGCTTGAATGCCGCTTCGGCCTCCAGCATGCGTCCCTGCTGGTGAAAAATCAAGCCAAGCTGATAATTGACCTGGGGCGCATCCGGCACGTCGGCCAGAATGCGCTGAAGAACCTGCGCTGCCTGATCCAGTTCACCATTTTCAGACAATTCCCGCCCTTCCTGGAATCCCAGGGCATCCAGCGCTTCCCGCCCCCGGGGCCCCGTCGGATCCAGGCGCGCCACCTTGACGAGCAGTTCCTTGTAGCGCTTCAGGTCGCCGCGCCGGGCGTAGACCTCGGCCATGCGCATGTTGATTTCCACATCGTCCGGGGCGAGCCCCAGCATTTTCTCAAAGATCCGGTCGGCCTCGTCCGCCTCGCCCATGCGCAGATAGGACCAGCCGATGAGCCCCATGATAATGGTGTCATCAGGGTAAGACTCCCGCAATCTCTGGTACTCCGCCAGAGCCGCCTGAAAGTCCCCCTGAAGCGTATAATCGCGCCCCCACGCCAGCGCCAGGCGCTTTCTGGCGCGCCTCACCAGCGCCCCGTCACGGCTGGACGCAATGATTTCCTCGTAGGTCCGCTTCGCCGCGTCCAGATCACCCCCACGATCGTAGAACTGCGCCAACTGGAAACGCAACTGCATGTTCCCGGGCGCCAGCGCCACACTGTTGCGCAAATATTTCCCGGCGGTTTCCCTCTCACCACGTCTCACGTAGACCTGGCCCAGCCAATAATTTGCCTGGGCATCATCGGGACGCCGCACCAGCAGTGTTTCAAGAATTTTCTGCGCGCCGTCCAGTTCGCCCTTCGCGATCAATTTTCTGGCAAAGGAACGCGCCTTGTCGATATGAGCGGCGGACACCTGCAGCTCTTTGGTCAGTTCTTCTGCATGGCGCTGGTACAATCCCTGCAAGACACGGCGCGCCTCCGCCCCTTCCCGCACATTCCCGCCCAACCCCACTACGCGTTCAAAGTGCTCGATGGCCATATCGAGCCCCCCCGTTTCCGCATGCAAACGGGCCAACTGGAAATGTGCGCCCACATGATCAGACTGCACCTGAAGCACCTTTTCCAGGGCGCTCCTGGCATCGGTAAAGCGCTTCTGTTCCAGATAGATGCGACCCGCCTCGAAGTTCACCTCCGGCACATCGGGCGCTATGGCCAGGATCCGCCTGAAGATCTCCAGGGCCTCGTCCAGCAAGCCCTGGCGCGCCAGGATGACGGCCTTCCCGAACCCAAGTTGCTCGAGCGCGGTGTCCGCCTCCTCTCCCCCGGAGGACAATTGCAGAACCCGGCTATAATGGATGTCCGCCTGGGCCATCCTGCCCGTGCGCCGGTAGGCGTCCGCGAGCATCAAGTGCAAACCGGCATTGTCAGAAAACCTGTCCATCACCGGCGCCAGGACATCGGGGATCTGACGGTATTTTTCATCTTCGTAATAGGCCCTCGCAAGCGCCTCGCGAAATACCATAACATTCGGGGCCAGCTCGACGCTCTTCTTGAACAGGGTAATCGCACTGCCATCATCCTGCTTCTGCTCAAAGACCCGTCCAAGCCAATAGAGACCCCAGGCGTTGTCTGGCTGGCGCTTGACTATTTCAGAAAAAATCCTTTTGGCGCCATCAATCCCATTGAGTTCCAGCATGATCGCGCCCTCTCCGGTCAGGCGCTCTGTCAGATGCTGGGCATCCGCCCCTGCGACATCATAAGCTGCGAGCAGCGCCTCGGCCCTGTCCACGAAGATCGGCTGCATTTTCCGTCGCGCCTCACCGGCCTCCCTGGCCGTCTTATGGCGCAGGATGATTTCATTGAATACTCGAATGGCGTCTTCGTCCCGCCCGGTATCCCGGTATAATTCCGCCAGCTTCAGAAGCACGCCCGCCCGCCCGGGATAATCTTCCGCGGAGGCCGCCTTGACATAGGCGTTCTCCGCAGCCTCCTGGTTCTCCAGTTCAGCATAGAGGTCGCCCAGCAACACATTGGGTAATGGATCATCAGGCGCAAGGGACGATACACGCTCCAACGCCGCCTGGGCCTCATCCAGTTTCCCTTCCTGTAAATAACGCCTTCCTTGCCGGAGCCCGATCAGGTCCAGGGCCTCCCGCCGCACGCCGGGCATGGGGTCAAGGTCAAGCAGGCGCGATATCTGTTGATCGGCCTTGCGCCGCTGCCCCCTCTGTTCATAGATTCTGGCAAGACTGAGGCGGACCCCGGCATGATAGGGCGTTATTTCCAGGATCCTCAGGTATGTCTGCTCAGCAGACTCAAGCCGCCCTGCATCGAGATAAACATCACCCAGCGATTTCAGAAGGCGTATATTGCCCGGGGAAAGCGCGCTGCTCTTCTCGATCAGCTCCAGGGCCCTGTCAAAATCCTTGCGTTTCATGTAGGTCTGACCCAGCCAGTAATACCAGCGGGGATCATCTGGCTGCTGCTGCAGCAACGCCTCGTAGATCTCTTGCGCGGCATCCAGCTCTCCCTTCTTGAGCAATGACTGCCCCTTCCCGACCATCACTTCAACCAAACCCGACAGGCTGTTTCTGGCCTGCTGGACCGCCCCCTGATCAGCCCCCTCGGCAATGATACGCCTGTAGATTTCAACAGCTTCTGTATATCGGCCCATTTCCGCATAAACCAGGCCCAATTTCATTCTGGCCTTGAGATTACCAGGATCCAGGGCAAGAACCTGCTGCAAGGCCTGTTCTGATTCCGGGTATTTCCCCTGTTTCTGCAGGACCACGCCCTTATAGTAATTTGCCTCAAGCTGTTGGGGTAGGGCATCGAGCACCTGCTGGAATTTCTCCAGAGCCGCATCATATTTGAGTTGCTGGGCCAGTTTGAGGCCCGCCTCCAGCCCCAGCTTGCGCAGCGCCTCCCTGGCATGTTCACTATCAGGTTCCACACGCTCCAGAATGGCCCGGTAATGATCGTTCGCCTGCGCCTCCCGGCCGCTTTTCTCATAGCGATCGGCCAGCCAGAAACGCAGCGCGATATTATCCACATCGACCTGCAGCGCCTTTTCCACTACCTGCACCACCTCGTCCTCCCTGCCCAGCTTCTGATAACTGTTGGCCAACAGGCTCAATATCTTGAGATCACCGGGATTGCTTTCCATAAGGGAACGGTAAACTTCCACTGCTTTTTCATGCTCTCCCTGCATGGTAAACAGGCGTGCTTCCATCAACCCCAACTGTTTTGCTGCTGACCAGGACAGGGCTTCGTTTTCCGCGCGAGCGACGATTTCCTCATAAACCCGCTTGGCGTCTCCGTGCCTTGCCACGCGCTCATAGGCCTTTGCCAGCTGCATCTTGAGCTTCATGTTTCCAGGCGCTACAGAGACACTCTTTTCGACCTGTTCAAGGGCGGCGGTATATTCATGTTTTTTCATGAAAACCTGGCCAAGCCAGTAGTATCCCTGGGGGTCTTCAGGCAGGCGCTCCTGATAAGCCGCCAATACCCGCCGGGCGTTTTCCAGATCGTTCCTCCTGATCAGTTTGCGGGCGAGCTCCAAGGCCCCTGCCGTGTCCGCACCGGGCTGGCGAAGCGCATCTTCCGCAGCCTTCGCTTGAAGCCCATACACCCCCAGCAAGAGTCGGGCAGCCTCTTTCCCCTCTTCAGAACCGGGAGGCAGAAGATCAACCGCCTGCTCCAATACGGACTCGGCCTCGGACAAACGCCCCATTCTCGTATAGAGGCGCCCAGCTCCCAGCCTGGCGGTTTGAAGTTCTTTGCCCGCGGCAACGGAGGCCACCTCCTCATACAATCGCAGTGCCTCCTCCAACCGCCCTTCCTCCTCACGCTGTCTGGCCAGATTGATCATGGCCAGCAGATTCACCGAGGTTATGTCAGCAGGCTTCTGTCCTTCCACCCCTTGCCGTGGAATACTTTCCTCGGACAAGACTGGAGAGACAGGCAGCCACAGGCTAGCGCAGATGAAGGCCGTTGAAAGAAAACGGGAGACGCGCTGGTGAGTCATGAAGCTGGAGCCAGCCTGCTGCAGTCAGCCGGGGAAATCTCGTATGAATAACTGAGATCGATACTGAACATGTACAAACCTAGTGTCATCGCTAGAGATGTATTCTCATTTCACTAATCACTGATCATCCAAATGGGGAGCATAGCCTGGAATGGCGATTCTCTCGAACGACCGCGCCTAAAATAGCGCGATCCGCCCCTTTGCTTACCAGAACTACTTTGATATCCAGGGGAATATCCAGTTACAATGGAGTCAGGCCCGCTCATGCGTCATGTCAGACATGCAGGATTCGCACCAGCGAGGCTGAATGTTAGACAACCCGGCCTTGTTAGACATTATAGCACGACTTTATGTGTTTTCACGAAACCAGCGCACCTTATTACTCTCAGAGCACAACCCCACCGGGATAGTTCAATCTGCCATGGCGGGCCTTTGCGGAATCAACTGCATGCCCCATGCATGCGCCCATGACACAACGCTGCATTACAGTTATGACGAAAGACGAAGCCGCCAACACACTGCAAAAGGCGCTACACTACCACAGCACTGGCAGATTCGAATACGCGGCGCCACTGTATGCGGCGATACTCGACGAGATGCCCAACCATCCCGATGCCTTACACCTGCTCGGCATGCTCGCCCACCAGACAGGCCAGATAACACAAGCAGGCAAACTGCTTGCTGCGGTCACACGCCTGTTTCCTGAAGTCCCCCATTATCATTTCAGCTACGCCAATCTCCTGAAATCCGAGAAAAGACACCAGGAAGCCATCCGGGAATATCAAACAGCCATTTCTCTCAATCCAGATTATGCTGAGGCCTATAACAACCTGGGCACACTCTTCGTTGCCATGGGTCAGATCGACAAGGCCATCGATAACTTCCGGCAGGTTGTAAGGCATACCCCAGGTTGTGCCGAGGCATTCAGCAATCTCGGCTACTGCCTTGAAAAAGTGGAAAAACCAGACGAAGCTGTCGCAGCCTACAGAAAAGCCCTGTCCCTCGCCCCCGATAGCGCGGACACCCGATACAATGTCGCAAATCTTCTGCGCGCGCAGATGCGCCTGCGGGAGGCAGCACAATACTACCGGCAGGCCCTGGATCTGGAACCCGGCCATGCGGAGGCCCATAGCAATCTGGCAAGCACACTGACAGACATGGGCCAGTTTAGGGAGGCTTTATTTCATTACCGCCGCGCCCTGTTTCTCAGGCCCGGTTCCACACAAGCACACAACAATCTGCTCTCACTACTCAGCTACAACGTTCTGTGCACACCCCGGGAACTGCTGGAGGAAAGCCGCCAGTGGGACCGGACGCACGGCAACAACCCGCGCTTCGACCATGCGCCCAGTGGAGACCCCGGCAGGCGCCTGCGC
>JALSGV010000103.1 GCA_026982565.1 Gammaproteobacteria bacterium | reverse complement strand
CGGCGCTTGCCAATGGAATCACCATTGCCTGCGCACCGCGCCTTGTTCCAGCGCAGGCCTGAAGTCCTGAATACGATATATATTGTTGCCGGGTTAATAGTTCCCTGCCCCCGAGGGAGTGGCATGATGTGGCGCGGTCGAGCCTCGCCAGATGAGAGGAGGAACACCCCCGACGACAGCCGGGGGCAGTCACAACTCATTGTCGTATAAAGAAATTTAGTGGGAAATCAAAATGGAAGCTGACCTTTGAGATTACTCATCATGCGCCCCATGCCGCCTTTGGAGGCCTTTTTCATCATTTTCTTCATCTGGTTGAACTGCTTCAGCAGGCGGTTGACATCCTGCACCTGCACCCCGGCGCCGGCGGCGATGCGGCGTTTGCGGGAGGCCTTGATGATGTCGGGATGGCGGCGCTCCTTGACGGTCATGGAACTGATGATGGCCTCCAGCCTGATGAACTGCTGGTCATTGACCTGGTTGAGGGCCTCCTTGGGTATCTGTCCCACGCCCGGCAGCTTGCTCAGCAGGCTGCCAATCCCCCCCATATTACGCATCTGCTGCAGTTGTTCCTGGAAATCCTCCAGATTGAAACCCTTGCCGGTCTTGAGTTTGCGGGCCATTTTTTCGGCCTTGCCGCGGTCCAGCTTGCTCTCCGCCTCCTCGATGAGGCTGAGCACGTCGCCCATGCCGAGAATGCGGGATGCGATACGGTCCGGATGAAAAACCTCCAGGGCGGTCGTTTTCTCGCCCACGCCAATGAACTTGATGGGCTTGCCGGTAATATGGCGCACGGACAATGCGGCGCCGCCGCGGGCATCGCCATCGGTTTTGGTGAGAACCACGCCGGTCAGCGGGAGGGCGTCGTTGAACGCCTTGGCGGTGTTGGCGGCATCCTGCCCCGTCATGCTGTCCACCACGAACAGGGTCTCCACCGGATCTACCGCCTTGTGCAGCGCCTTGATCTCGTCCATCATCTCTTCATCGATGTGCAGTCGGCCGGCAGTATCGATGATGACCACATCGATGAATTGCTTGCGCGCCGCCCCCATGGCGGCCTTGGCGATTTTGACGGGCTTCTGGCCGGTGTCGCTGGGATAGAAGGTGGCGCCCACTTCGTCAGCCAGCGTCTCCAGCTGTTTGATGGCGGCGGGACGATAGATATCGGTACTGACCACCATGACAGACTTCTTTGTATTGTCCTTGATCCAGCGGGTGAGCTTGGCGACAGTGGTGGTCTTACCGGCCCCCTGCAGGCCGGCCATGAGTATGACGGCCGGCGGCGTCACATTGAAGGACAGCGCCTCCGCCGACTCCCCCATGATGGCCGTCAATTCATCCTTGACGATTTTGATCAGGGCCTGGCCAGGGGACAGGCTTTTCATGACTTCCTGGCCGACAGCACGCTGGCGCACCTGGTCGATAAACTCACGCACCACGGGCAGGGCCACATCCGCCTCGAGGAGGGCCATGCGCACTTCGCGCAAGGCGTCCTTGATATTGCTTTCTGTCATGCGCCCCTGGCCGCGGAGATTCTTCAGGGTGTGGCCAAGGCGTTCTGTCAGGGAATCAAACATGGAAACTCAATCAATTTCTACGCGGGGAGTGTCATGATACACACAAAGCCGTGACAAGTTAAGGCGCCTCTTTCCGCCTTTTCCCTAGACTTCGATCACCATACCTCCGGTGAGGGGCAGCAGTTCCCGGCCAGGGATGTCTGCCCTGCACTCCGCGAGGATCTCGGATTCCACGGCCGGTTTGTTGTGCGTAAGGTAGATAGTGGGACGGTGTTCCAGCTTTTTCAAGTCTTCCGCCAGCAAGCGCGGACAATAGTGACGGGACTTGAGGCTGAGTTCTTCCAGCGCATTGACAAAGGCCGCCTCGACGATGAGGTGATCCAGGCGTTCATGGGCATTGAGCCTTTCCCAGAAGTTGTCATTGGTGGTGGTATCCCCGCTGAAAGCGATCACGCCGCTTTCAGTCTCGATACGGTAACCCACCGTCGGCACGATATGGTTGACGGCGATCATCTCGAACCTGCGGCCATCGATCTCACAGACCTCGCCAGGCTCCTGGATCTCATACAACATGACGGGGTTGACGTCCGAAGGCAAGGTGGCGAAATCCGGCCAGACATGCCAATTGAAAATATGCTCCTTGAGCACGGCGATCGTCTCCGCCTGGGCATGAATGACGATGGGAACCTTGATGGTGGGAAACATACTGTCCACCATGAGGGGCAGACAGGCAATGTGGTCGAGGTGGGTATGGGTCAGGAAGACATGACGGATGCGGGACATTTCCTCCAAAGTCAACTCCCCCACCCCGGTGCCGGCATCGATGAGGATATCGTCATCGATCAGGTAGGAGGTCGTTCTCAAGCTTCCCCCGATCCCCCCGCTACTACCCAAGACTCGCAATTTCATATTTGTTTCCCAGATGATATCAATGTATGAAAAAACGTCAGTATCGTTTACCCGTTAGTTGCATAAAAACGCTGGTGTTTCCCGTAAAAACCGCTCTCCCCATAATCTCTGAAGCGCCTGACAACACAATTGCCGGACTTCACCCCAAATGCCTTCCAATGATGAACCGTAGGTTGGTGCTGAGCGTAGCGAAGCCCAACCTACTTTTTGCAATGACTGGGTTTACTCACAGACCATTCCAGCACTGTTGCGAGTCTGGCTGAAAACCGCCCCGCGCCTGAATCTCCCCAATCTCTGTCCTGTTTTGGCCTATATTAATACACTATCGACCAAAATTTTCATATCTTTTAGAATACAATTCACACTGGCCCACTTCAATGACTGTGGCCGTTATGTCATCATAGCTGCATAACAACAAATTCTATCCAATATGACCTACACCCTCATCAGCGTAATTGCGGTTCTGTGCTATCTGGCCGCCGGCCTTATCCTGGGACGCCAATTGATCAAGAAACCCGCGCCCACGACAGGCAAGAAGCTGGCGCCGCTACTGCTGGGCTTTTTCGCCGTAGGGCTGCATGCCGGCATTCTGCTCCACAACCTGTTCGGCGTGGCGGGCATCAATTTCGGTTTCTTCCATGCTGTCTCTCTGCTGTCGTGGCTCATCGCCTTGCTGTTCCTCGTTACGGCACTTACCAAGCCCGTCGAGAACCTGGGCATTGCCATACTGCCCTTGGCGGGCATCGCCATCATACTGGAATCCACCATTCCTTCGGACCACTTTCTGTCGACCGGCGCCAGGCACCTGGAGATCCATATACTCCTCTCCTTCACCGCCTACAGCATGCTCAGCATCGCAGCGCTTCAGGCACTGCTGCTGGCCATACAGGAACACCATCTGCACAACAAACACCCAGGCGGCTTCATCCGCGCCCTGCCGCCATTGCAAACCATGGAATCCCTGTTGTTTCAGATGATCACCCTGGGATTCATCCTGCAAAGCCTGTCACTGATCACGGGCTTCATCTATATCGACGACATCTTTGCCCAGCACCTCGTCCACAAGACGATTCTCTCCCTGCTGGCCTGGCTCGTCTTCGCCATCCTCCTCTGGGGCCGGTGGCGCTACGGGTGGCGAGGCAGAACGGCCATTCGATGGACGCTTGGGGGGTTTAGCGCGCTGGCGCTTTCCTATCTTGGCAGCAAGTGGGTACTCGAGATCCTGCTTGAGAAATGAAAAGAAAGCCATGTTCATCAAACCAGGCGACAGTGATCCACCATGAATGAAATTTCCCTCGGCGCCCTGGTCGGCGCCCTGATCTTTCTGCTTTTCCTGTCCGCCTTCTTCTCCGCGTCCGAGACCGCCATGATGCGGCTCAACAGGTACCGCCTCAAGCATCTGGTTCAGGCCAAAAATTCCGCCGCCATGCGCGCCGCGCAACTGCTGGAACGCCCAGACCGCCTCATCGGCATCATCCTGCTGGGCAATAACTTCGTCAACATACTGGCCTCCTCCATCAGCACCCTCATCGCCCTGCGTTATTTCGGCGAGGCCTGGATTGCCGCCGCCGCGGGCATCCTTACCTTCGTCATACTGATCTTTGCCGAGCTGACCCCCAAAACCATGGCCGCACAGCACCCGGAAAAAATCGCTTTCCCTGCCGCCTACATGCTCAAGCCCTTGCTGACACTGTGCTACCCCATGGTATGGGTCATCAACGCCATCGCCAACAGCCTGTTGAAACTGGCGGGCGTCTCTCTACAGGACGACACCATACAACAACTCAGCAGTGAAGAACTACGCACTGTCGTCAACGAGGCCGGCGCGCTCATTCCCAGAAAGCACCAGAAAATGCTGCTCAATATCCTGGATCTGGAAAAGGTGACCATCGAGGATATCATGGTGCCCCGTAACGAGATCCTGGGACTGGACCTCAACGACTCGATGGAAAGCATCATTCACCTCCTCACCAGCTTTCAATACACCCGCTTCCCCCTGTATTACGACGACATCGACAATATTGCCGGCATCGTTCATATACGCAATGCCCTGCCACTGATATCCAAAGGAGATTTCAGCAAGGAGAAATTACTTGCTATCGCCAAGGAGCCCTATTTCGTCCCGGAAGGCACGCCTTTGAACACCCAGTTGCTGAACTTTCAACGCCAGAAGCGGCGCATCGGGCTGGTGGTGGATGAATATGGCGATATCGAGGGCCTGATAACCCTGGAAGATATTCTGGAGGAAATCGTCGGAGAATTCACGACAGATGTGGCGGCCGCCATCAAGGACGTGCACCCCCAGGAGGACGGCACCTTTCTGGTGGATGGCGGAGCGAATATCCGGGTGCTGAACCGCACCCTGTCCTGGCGCCTGCCCACGGACGGTCCCAAAACGCTCAATGGGCTGATTACGGAATACCTGGAATCCATACCCACGCCGGCGACCAGTCTGCGGATCGGCGACTACACCGTCGAGGTCCTGCAGACCACGGATAATGCCGTAAAAACGGCCCGTATCACTCCGCCCGATGTGAAACCCTCAGAGGATTAGAGAACCAGACCGAATATGACCCCGGCCACATCCATATCGCTTTCCGGCTGCCATACGATGCCTGAGCCGATAGATTTGGGAGGTGACTTGCTGAAACGATAACTGTCGTAATAGAAGGTGATATAGGGTTTTCTCCCCTCGCCGCCGGCTTTCAGCGTATACGAGGCATAAGCCGACCATTGCTTGCCAGGCGACAGACTGACATCGAAAACTTCGACCTCCTCATCGATGGAAAGGGGCTTCTTGGCGCCCAGTTGGAAATAGCTGCTGGATGACGCATGCAGCCATTGCGCGCCTACTCCCACTTTACCAAAATACACCACGTAATCTTCTACGAGACCACTGATGGGAAAACCGTTGGCATTGGTGCTGTCGTCGATGTCCCGCCGCCAGGCATCCGCCCCCAGTGTCAGCAGCAGGTCGAAAGCAGCAACTGCACTGCGTGCGGATTGCCAACGGTAGCCCCCTGTCAGTTCACCTCGCCCGCCTTGATAACGGGTATTGGTGCTGGTGTAGACACCGAGGGAATCCTGCCCATCGTAGTCCACATCCCCAAGGTAACCGCGAACATCGATGTTGTAGACCAGACCAGCAGTACGCCGGTCCAAATTGAAAAGGGCGCCGCCCAATACGACACGCGGCCCCTGCTCGGTCAGCAAACGCTGGCCGCCATCATTGAATTCCTGCCAGCGGAAATTTTCAGAACCGATATAAAATGCAACATCGAACAGCCTGGCTTCACCAGGTGCAGACGCCGTTTCGCCCAGCGCGGGCTGTAACCCGGCGCACAGGGACAACACGCCGGCAAAAAACAGAACCAGGGGATTTCTTGTCATTTTTACGCATCCTTTGACAGCTGTGTATTAATCGGCCCGCCCTCTTCCACGGAGCCAGCCCCATAGTACCTGAATCAGCGTTTGTGAAAACAGCAGTGTTCGATGTCGCCTCCACGCCTTCGGACTCCCTATCGGCCTCGCACGCTACGTCTTGACCCACACGCCGCAAGCAGCCTCCCTGCAGTTTTCCCAAATCCCTGCCGATAAGCGCATGAAAACCCATGAAAATCACCATGATAAAAGATGCATTTATAATGCGTTTATTTGCGCCTTCTCTATTGCGCCCAAGCACGCCAGAATATGATTTTTTACTGACTACCTAGTAGGTTACAATTGTGATACATTGCCTCCTCGCTTTAACACCCACCTAAGAGCCTACGAATTCAGGTCGAACCTGAATGGCTCCAGGATCAGTGATGACAATACATTTGAAGGAATATGGGCATACCATTACGATTACTTTTGATTGAAGATTCGGCCGATGACGCCACCCTGCTGTTGCGGGAAATAAAGCGTGGCGGCTTCGACCCACTATGCCAGCGCGTCGACACCTATGAGGACACGGAGTCGGCACTGCAGACCCAAAACTGGGACATCATTATCTCGGACTATTCCATGCCAAATTTCAATGGCATGGAGGCCCTGAAACTGGCCAAGGATTCTGGAAAAGACCTGCCTTTCATTCTCATCTCAGGCACTATTGGTGAAGAATATGCCGTGCGCGCCATGAAAGCGGGCGCCAATGACTATCTGATGAAAGACAATCTCACCCGCCTGATCCCCGCCATCGAGCGGGAACTCAAAGAGGCGAAAAACCGCAATGCCAGGAAGCGCGCCGAAGAGACCATAGAACACCTGACCTATCACGATGCGCTCACCGGCCTGCTCAACCGCCGCGAGTTCGAGCGCCGTGTGGCATCGGCGCTGGAAAGCGCCAAGATCAAGAACCTGGAGCACGCCCTGTGTTATTTCGACCTGGACCAGTTCAAGGTCATCAATGACACCTGTGGTCACCTGGCAGGAGATGAACTGCTCAAGCAGCTCTCTGACCACCTTCTGAAGCGCATTCAGCTACAGAACAATCTGGCGCGCCTGGGGGGGGATGAATTCGGCATTCTCATAAAGAACTGCTCCCAGGAAAAGGCCAAGGCTTTTGCCGCCACGCTGTGTGGCATCGTCTCGGGCTTCCGCTTTGTATGGGATGGTGATTTATTCGAGATCAGCGCCAGTATCGGCTTGGTCAATCTCAATGCAGATACCGAGTCGCTCTCCAAGGTTTTGAGCGCGGCCGATGCCGCCTGCTACATGGCCAAGGATGCCGGCCGCAATCGTTTCTATTTGTATGAAGACAGCGATGTTGCAATTTCACAGCGCCACAACGAAATGCAGATGGTGTCACGCATCACCCGTGCCCTGAAGGGAAATCGCATGAGACTGTACAGCCAGTCCATCATGCCCCTGAAAGACCCCCAGGAACCTCCTCATTGCGAGATCCTGTTGCGCATGCTGGACGAAGATGGCAACCTCCTGGCGCCAGGACAGTTTATGCCGGCGGCGGAGAAATATTCCCTGATGCCTTCCATCGACCGCTGGGTCATCGACAATGTCTTTGCCCTCAAGGCGTATATTGCACAGAAACGACAGGCCGATATCGGCGTCTATCACCACTGCTCCATCAACCTGTCAGGCGCTTCCCTCAGCGATGATACATTACTGGGCTATATCTGTGACAAGACGCGCGAGTACGATATCGCCCCTTCCAGCGTATGCTTCGAGATCACGGAGACAGCGGCCATCGCCAACCTTCCGATAGCAACAGCCTTCATCAAAGAGTTGCGCTCCATGGGCTATCGTTTCGCCCTGGACGATTTCGGCAGCGGGCTGTCGTCATTTGCCTACCTGAAGAACCTGCCCGTCGACTTTCTGAAGATCGACGGCAGTTTCATCAAGGACATTGCCAGCGACCCCATCGACTACACCATGGTCAGGGCCATCAACCAGATCGGCCATGCCATGAACATCAAGACCATCGCGGAATTTGTCGAAGACGACAAAATCGTGAGCAAGCTGCACGAGATCGGTGTGGACTTCGCACAGGGGTTTGGCATAGACAGGCCGCGACCAATCGAAGAAATGGTGCCCGGATTTTCCAGGAGCCTGCCGCCCCAGAACGCGTAATACGTCCTGAACCGGGAAATGCAGCCCCCAGCAGCGCCGTTACTTCAAATCCAGCACGTCCTGCATATCGAAGAGGCCCTTATCTTGTTTCATCAACCACCCAGCGGCACGCACTGCGCCGGTGGCAAAGGTCATGCGGCTGGAGGCCTTGTGCACGATCTCCACCCGTTCACCCAGGCCGGCAAACATCACCTGGTGCTCGCCGACGATATCGCCGGCGCGTATGGTCTCGAAACCGATGGTCTGGCGGTCCCGCGGCCCGGTCTGCCCTTCCCGCCCATAGACGGCGCATTCCCGTAGATCCCGGCCCAAGGCCTCCGCCACGACTTCGCCCATGCGCAGGGCAGTCCCGGAAGGCGCATCGACCTTGTGACGATGATGAGCCTCGATGATCTCGATATCCACTTCATCGCCCAGAACACGCGCAGCCATGTCCAGCAGCTTGAAACACAGATTGACCCCTACACTCATATTGGGCGCAAATACCACCGCCGTGTCCTCGGCAAGGCGCGCGATCTCGTCACGTTGCGCGCGGGAAAACCCGGTCGTTCCAATGACCATGCGGCGCCCGTGAGCGGCGCAGGCCTCGAGATTGGCCATGCTCACATCCGGAAGGGTGAAATCGATCAACACATCGAAATCGTTCAGGACGGCGCCGAGATCATCCTTGATGGCGACCCCCACGGCGCCGATGCCGGCAATTTCCCCTGCATCGGCGCCAATCAAGGTGCTTTCCGCCCTTTCCAGCGCCACGCTCATCTGGATGGCCGGCGCCTGCCGGGCACAGACCTCCACCAGGCATTTTCCCATGCGCCCGCCCGCGCCGGTTATCGCTATTCTGGTCATACTCCGGCCCCTGTATCTGCGTTTGCCGACATTTCCCTATGGCTTCAGGTCTTCAAAAAACTGTTTCACGCCATCCAGCCAGGATCGCGTCTTGGGATTGTGTTTTTCCTTGCGTTCCTGAAGGGTTTCCTCGAATTGCTGCAATAATTCCTTCTGTTTTTGGTTGAGGTGGACTGGCGTCTCCACCACCACCTTGCACAACAAGTCACCGACGCCGCGTTGCTGGATGGACCTGACGCCCTTACCGCGCAGACGGAAGACCTTGCCCGTCTGGGTCTCGGGCGGGATTTTCAGGCGCACCCTTCCACCCAGGGTCGGCACATCGAGTTCGCCGCCCAATGCGGCGGTCGCGAAACTGATGGGCATCTCGCACGCAAGATCATTACCCACCCGCGTAAAAAGCGGATGGGGCTTGATGCGAACCTGCACATACAGGTCCCCAGGAGGACCGCCATTCTCGCCCGGCTCGCCCTCCCCGGCAAGACGAATGCGGTCTCCCGTATCGACACCGGCAGGGATCTTGACAGAAAGAGTCTTGCTTTCCTGGACCTGGCCGCTGCCGTGACAAGTGGCGCAGGGATCGGTGATGATCTTGCCGGCCCCCTTGCAGCGGGGACAGGTCTGCTGGATGGAGAAGAATCCCTGCTGCATGCGCACCTGCCCCTGGCCGCCACAGGTGGTGCAGGTGGTGGGCGACGTGCCCTTCTTCGCGCCGCTGCCATTGCAGCTACCGCACTTGACGTGGGTCGGTATCTTGACCTTGACGGTGACGCCCTGCACGGCGTCCTCCAGGCTCAGCTCCAGGTCATAGCGCAGATCGGCGCCCCGGTATGCCTGACGGCCACCGGAACGGCCGCCGAAAATATCTCCGAATACATCATCGAAGATATCGCTGAAACTGCCACCGCCACGGAAACCACCGCCACCGGGCGCTGCAGAAGGATCGACGCCGGCGTGCCCGAACTGGTCATAGGCCGCGCGTTTCTGGGGGTCCGACAGGACCTCATAGGCCTCCTTGGCGGCCTTGAACTGCTCCTCCGCCTTGGCGTCACCCTGATTCCTGTCCGGGTGATATTTCATGGCAAGGCGCCGGTAGGCCTTTTTCAACTCGGCCTCACTGGCGTTGCGCGCCACCCCCAGTATTTCGTAATAATCCTGTTTAGCCATACATTTATTAAATTACAGTTCCCGCTTGTTCAGGCCTTTTCAATACGCAAAAAAGCGCGGGGGTCACGCCCCGCGCCCATAACCTTCCTTATTGACACCTGAGGAAGGTCTGATTAATTCGTCATCCCGGCGAAGGCCGGGATCCAGTTATTTGATTTTCCTGGATTCCCGCCTGCGCGGGAATGACGGTTGTCGGATTAGTCGGGCCTCCCTGAATCCATGGGCTCAGGTTTATTTTTTGTCCTCTTTGACTTCCTCGAACTCCGCATCCACGACGTTTTCCTTGGGCGCCTCCTCGCCACCCTCAGCGGATGCGCGCTCTCCACCTTCAGCGGAAGCGGGCTGCTCCTGTGACTGGGCAGACTGCTCGGCATAGGCGCGCTCGGAGATCTTGCCGGAAACTTCTGCAAGCTCACGGGTCTTCTCCTCGATCAGGGGCTTGTCATCCCCCTTCATGGCTTCCTGCAATGCGGCGATGGCGGCCTCGACCTTGGCCTTGTCATCGGCCTCCACCTTGTCGCCCAGATCACTGAGGGCCTTGGTGGTGGCATGTATCATGCTGTCGGCCTGGTTGCGCACATCCACCAATTCGTGGAATTTACGATCCTCTTCGGCATGAGACTCGGCATCCTTCACCATCTTCTCGATCTCATCCTCGGAGAGGCCACTGGACGCCTTGATGACGATGGACTGCTCCTTGCCGGTGGCCTTGTCCTTGGCGGATACGTGCAGGATGCCGTTGGCGTCG
The DNA here is from genome assembly GCA_026982565.1 of Gammaproteobacteria bacterium. GTDB lineage: Bacteria > Pseudomonadota > Gammaproteobacteria > SZUA-140 > SZUA-140 > SZUA-140. The sequence goes on along the minus strand of JALSGV010000103.1, from coordinate 2,908 downwards.
ATATCGAAAGACACCTCGATCTGCGGCACGCCACGCGGCGCCGGCGGAATATCCGCCAGGTCGAAACGGCCCAGGGACTTGTTGGCATCGGCCCGTTCGCGCTCGCCCTGCAGGACGTGCACCGTCACCGCCGTCTGATTGTCCTCGGCGGTGGAGAACACCTGTGAGGCCTTGGTGGGGATGGTGGTGTTCTTCTCGATGAGCTTGGTCATGACGCCACCCAGGGTCTCGATGCCCAGGGACAACGGAGTCACATCCAGCAGCAGGACATCCTTGACCTCGCCGCCCAGCACACCGGCCTGGATGGCGGCGCCCACTGCAACGGCCTCATCGGGGTTGACGTCCTTGCGCGGCTCCTTGCCGAAGAAATTCTGCACCGCATCCTGAACCATGGGCATGCGCGTCTGGCCACCCACCAGGATGATGTCATCGATGTCCGAGGCCTTGAGTCCGGCGTCTTCCAGGGCGACCTTGCAGGGCTCGATGGAACGCTGCACCAGGTCTTCCACCAGGGATTCCAGCTTGGCGCGCGTCACCTTGATGTTCAGGTGCTTGGGCCCGCTGGCGTCGGCCGTGATATAGGGCAGGTTCACATCGGTCTGCTGGCTGGTGGAGAGTTCGATCTTGGCCTTCTCCGCGGCTTCCTTCAGGCGCTGCAGCGCCAGGGGGTCGGTGTGCAGATCCACGCCCGTGTCCTTCTTGAACTCATCGGACAGGTAATCGATCAGGCGGGTATCGAAGTCCTCACCGCCCAGAAAGGTGTCGCCGTTGGTGGACAGCACCTCGAACTGGTGCTCGCCCTCCACCTCGGCAATCTCGATGATGGAGATATCGAAGGTGCCGCCGCCCAGGTCGTACACGGCGATCTTGGAATCACCGCGCTTCTTGTCCATGCCATAGGCCAGGGCGGCCGCCGTGGGCTCGTTGATGATGCGCTTGACATCCAGGCCGGCGATGCGCCCGGCGTCCTTGGTGGCCTGGCGCTGGGAGTCATTGAAGTAGGCGGGCACGGTGATCACTGCCTCCTTGACCTCTTCGCCCAGGTAGTCCTCGGCGGTCTTCTTCATCTTCATCAGAATGCGGGCGGAAATCTCGGGGGGCGCCATTTTCTTGCCATTGACCTCCACCCAGGCGTCACCGTTGTCCGCCTTGATGATGTTGTAGGGCACCAGTTTGATGTCACGCTGAACCACCTCTTCGTCGAACTTGCGGCCAATGAGGCGCTTGATGGCGAACAGGGTCTTCTCGGGGTTGGTAACCGCCTGGCGCTTGGCGGACTGTCCTACCAGTATTTCGCCATCATCCGTATAAGCGACGACGGACGGCGTGGTGCGCGCCCCTTCACTGTTCTCCAGCACCCGGGGGGTGGTCCCCTCCATGACCGCGACGCATGAATTGGTGGTTCCCAGGTCGATTCCGATGATTTTTCCCATTGATATTCTCCGTTGATGATGCCTGCCGGACAGGCAATATATTTCGATAAATCCGTACTATGATTCGTTAATTACTGATCTATATTGGGGCGCTGGCGTCGCTTTCAAGCGATTTCATCGATTTTTACGGAACTTTTCTCGTCTCCGCCGCCATCCCCACCGGATGGCTTGCCGGGCGCGGCCGACACGATCACCATGGCCGGGCGCACCAGACGGTCGTTGAGCAGGTAGCCCTTCTGATAGACCGTCAGCACCGTATTGGGCTCCACATCCTGACTGGGCTGGATGGACATGGCCTGATGCAGTTCGGGATTGAATTTCTCGCCATCGGGATTGATGGTCTTGATGCCGAATTTCTCCAGCACGTCCTGGAACATCTTCAGGGTCAGTTCCATGCCCTCGCGCACCTTGTCGGCCTCGATGCCCTGCTCGCGGACAGCCGAAATACCCATCTCCAGGCTGTCGACGATGGGCAGCAGGTCGCGGACGAAGCTTTCCAGGGCGAACTTGTGGGCATTTTCCAGATCCCGTCTGGTGCGGCGCTGGTAATTGTCAAAGTCAGCCCGCACCCGCAGCAGCTGGTTCCAATGCTCGTCGGCCTTGGCGCGCGCATCCTGCAACGTCAGCAGCAATTCTTCACGGGAGGCCTCTTCATCCTGCTGCGCGGACGCCTGCTGACTGCCGCCAGGGGTTGCCGGCGCGTCGCCCCCGTCACCGGTCTGCGGTGGCTCGGCAGCCCGCTCGTCCTGATCAGTACCCGGGTTCTTCGTCTCGTCGTTCATTGTCCTTCTCCGCTGTGATACGCCATATTTCTCATTCGTTATTTTTTTACCTGAATCCGTGGGTTCAGGCTTATGCCCGGGCCGGCAGTTACGGCCGGTCCACGCGCCAGAGCGCCAAACCCGGTGAAATGTATGCAATTTCGGGTTAAATATCAAACCCGGCCATGATCTTGGGGTGATTTCTGGGGATTTGGGGATGAATCAGGGCATTTTCAAGCAGGATTCGCGCCCCGGACAATCATTGAGACTGACTCAAGGCCGCGCTGACCATCTTGGCGGTCACATCGACGAGGGGAATCACCCGCTCATAGGCCATGCGGGTGGGGCCGATGACGCCCAGTACGCCCAGTACGCGGCCCTCCACCTGATAGGTGGAAGTGACGATACTGCACTCATCGAGGATGTCATAGCCCGACTCCTCGCCAATGAAGATCTGCACGCCCTCGGTATTGAGGCATTGGTCGAGCAGGCGCAGGACCTGGCGCTTCTCGTTGAAGGCCTCGAACAGGTCGCGCAGTGTCTCCACGTTGGACAGCTCGTTGAATTCCAGAAGGTTGGTCTGGCCGGCAAAGATGAGGTTGTCGTCTTCCTCGTTCTTCTTCAGCACCTGTTCGGCCACGGAAATGGCGTCCCGCATGACGGCATCCATGCGCGCCCGTGTATCGCGCAGTTCCTTCAGCAATTGCTCCCTCA
>JALSGV010000102.1 GCA_026982565.1 Gammaproteobacteria bacterium | reverse complement strand
TGCCATGTTCCGAGAACTGATTGATCAGTTTTTCCCTGATGGCGGGATCGGCGAGGGCTTTGGTTTTGATAAGCATGCGGCTGCCGGGAACGGCGTCCAGGATACGGCACCACAATTGGATGACCTGAGGCGTGAGCTTGGAGAGCGCATTGAGTGAACCGAAGGTGAGCGGGGCGTTAAGCGGCCGCGCCCGCACGGGGGGCGCGTCGGAGTCCGGGCGGTAGCAGAGCCAGCAGCGCGGGAGACGCCATAGGGTTTCCGAGGCGAGCTCCGGGGAATCGGGCGGATGCAGGACCTCATCGGTGATCCAGTAATCCATGGTGTCGAGTCCGGTGGTGGCGCAATAGCCGAGGTAGGTCACCTGGATGGGGGCGGGCTTGAAGGTGAAGATGCGCAGGCGGTTGTGGGCGGTGTGTCCGGCGAGATCGACGAGGATATCGATCTTGTCGTCGTATATCATCTGTGCGGCCTCATGATCGCTCAAGCCGACGGTGGAGCGCCAGTGGTGGGCGAGCCCCTGAAGGCGTTGGGTGACCTCGTCGGGGTTTTTGACCTCGGCGTAGCAGAAGACCTCGACCTGCCGGGGGTCGTGGTGTTTGAGAATGGGCTCGAAGAAATAGCTGACGGCATGGCGTTTCAGGTCGGGTGAGACATAGCCGATGCGCAGGCGCTTGCCGGGGTCTCCACCGGGCGCATGCTCGAAGTGCGGGTTGTTGCCGTGCGTCCGGTCCCACTGGCGGCTTTCCTCCAGCAGTTCCCGGGGTGAGCACAGGACATTATAGCTGAGCAGGAAGAGCAGGTTGCTGTGGACGAGGGTGTAGCCAGGATTGTATTCTATTGCCTTACGGTATTTTTCAATGGCTTCATTGGTTTTTCCCTGCATACCCAATATTATGCCGAGATTGTTCCATGCCTTGGCGTAGTCGGGTTTCAGGTTCACGGCGTTCTCACACGCGGCCCGGGCCTTGTCAAGCTGCCCCATGGCCTTATATGCGACACTCAAATTAAAGTGATACAGCGGCTGATCGGGATCGATTGAAGTAGCTTGCCTGATCAGCTTGATGGCCTGCTGATAGTCTCCGTTGGCAAGGGAGAATCCACCCAGCAAATGGATGGTGTCTGCATGGTCTGGGGTAGCCGCAAGGATTTCTCTGCAAATCGACTTCCCTTGCTCAGTATTTCCGTCCAGATAACATTGCTTGGCCCGTGCGAGCAATGCCTCGATAGTCTTCGCGGCATTTTTATATTGACCGGGTTTCTTGGCGATGAATTCCTGCCACATGTTTCTATAGGCCGTTTCCATGGCCAGAGTAAGGCCCTTATGGTCGAGCAAGGCGGATTCCTTCATTTTTTGTCTTAGTATGTTGCGTATCTTTGCGCATTTTTCATGGTCATTGGCCAGTTCGACGGCCTTGTTGAAATAGTCTTCAGTTGAATCCGCGATGCAGCCGTTGAGCCCGATTGCTGAGAGCATGCTGACGCCCTGGCGCTCGATGAAGCGCAGCCCGGCGAGGGTGATGACGGGGACGCCCATCCACAGGGCGTCGGCGGTGGTGGCGCCGCCGGTGCGTGGAAAGGGATCGAGGGCGATATCGATTTCATGATACGTCGGCAGATACTCGGTGGTTGCCGTGCGGAGGGTGAGGCGCTCTCCGGGTATGCCCTGCTCGGCAAAGCGCGCGGTGATCATTGCCCGGGTTTGGGAGTCGGCGAGCGCGCGTGTTTTGAGCAGCAGGCGGCTGCCGGGAACGGCCTTGAGGATACGGGACCACAGGACAATGACCTGGGGTGTGAGCTTGGAGAGGTCGTTGAGTGAACCGAAGGTGACCGGGGCGTTACGCGGCCGCGCCCGCACGGGGGGCGCGTCGGGGTCCGGCCGGTAGCAGAGCCAGCAGCGCGGGAGCCGGAGAATGGTTTCGGAGGCCATTTCGACGGTATCCTTGGGGTGCAGGATCTCATCGGTGATCCAGTAATCCATGGTGTCGAGTCCGGTGGTGGCGCAA
>JALSGV010000101.1 GCA_026982565.1 Gammaproteobacteria bacterium | reverse complement strand
TCCTCGTAATATACACGTACTGGCCACAGGAACATGATGCGCCCATTAAAAAGTCTGGATTTTAGAACAAATCCGCGGGGGATGTCATGCCTGTCGCGCTGTCCCCGGCCTCAGCCCAAAGGTTTCTGTTATGCCATTTTTTTAAATTCCCGAAACCCTTTTATCGAATTAATATCATTTTTTTCTGATTCTTGTGCTCGATATAAATCACAGCGGATTTGCAAATTTAACCAATAATCAGCAGACACACCAAAAAACTTGGCTAAACGCAGGGCGGTACTTGGGGTAACCCCCCTTTTTTTATTTATAAGTTCATTTACGCGCTGATAGGGGACATGAATTGCTTCAGCCAGGTCACGCTGACTAATCTCCATTGGAATAAGAAACTCCTCTCTAAGCATTTCGCCGGGGTGCGTAGGTTCTCTGTGTGTTGGAATGCGCATATTGATACCTCTTAGTGATAATCAGTAATTTCGACTTCAGTTGGGCCTGATTCACTCCATCCAAAACATATTCTGTACTGCTGGTTGATTCTAATGCTGAATTCGCCTTTTCTATTACCTGACAGGCTTTCAAGACAATTACCCGGTGGCACTTTCAACTCCTCTATTTTTAATACCGAATCCAGTTGATCAAGTTTTCTCGTTGCTACTCTCCAAAGTGACCGAGGACAAAGCTTTCTGGCAATTTTTGTATTTTTGCCATTAAATATATCTTCAGTTGCTTGATTTCTGAAAGAAACAATCATATATCACATAATAGCACGGATTCCATGCTATTGAAGTGACCCATTGCTATTTCAGGCAAAACGGCAACGGCTTGAAAAACCAAACATGTTGGGCTTCGTTCCTCAGCCTTTATGCCCACTTTGGGTGCAACCTACAGAAAAACCGGCTTTTGCGACACCCTCTGAGAGGTGAAGGGTGGCCAGAAGAACCATCACTGAAAGAGATCGGGAATCTCCGCGGGCTGCGGCCCGCCGTCCCGCGCCTGCATGCCGAAGTGCTGGTAGGCGCTGCGCGTGGCGGTGCGTCCGCGGGAGGTGCGCATGATGAGGCCCTGCTGGATGAGGTAGGGTTCCAGCACGTCTTCGATGGTGCCGCGCTCTTCGCCGATGGCGGCCGCCAAACTATCGACGCCCACCGGCCCGCCATCGAATTTGTTGATGATGGTGAGGAGCAGCTTGCGGTCCATGGTGTCGAAGCCGTGATCGTCCACCTTGAGCATGGTGAGGGCCGCGTCCGCCACGGCGTCGGTGATGCGCCCGTCGGCCTTGACCAGGGCGTAGTCGCGCACGCGGCGCAGCAGGCGGTTGGCGATGCGTGGCGTGCCCCGCGAGCGGCGCGCGATCTCTCCGGCGCCGGACTGCTCGATGCCCACGTGGAGGATCTGCGCCGAGCGCGCGACGATGCGCGTCAGTTCCGCCACGTCGTAGAACTCCAGGCGCTGCACGATGCCGAAGCGGTCGCGCAGGGGCGAGGTGAGCAGTCCGGCGCGGGTGGTGGCCCCCACCAGGGTGAAGGGGGGCAGGTCGAGCTTGATGGAGCGCGCCGCCGGGCCCTCGCCGATCATGATGTCCAGTTGGTAGTCTTCCATGGCGGGATAGAGCACCTCCTCCACCACCGGGCTGAGGCGGTGGATCTCGTCCACGAACAGCACGTCGCGGGCTTCGAGGTTGGTGAGCAGGGCGGCGAGGTCGCCGGGGCGCTCCAGCACCGGGCCGGAGGTGTGGCGCAGGTTCACGCCCATCTCGTTGGCGATGATCTGCGCCAGGGTGGTCTTGCCCAGGCCGGGCGGGCCGAACAGCAGGGTATGGTCCAGGGCCTCACCGCGCTGGCGGGCGGCGGCGATGAAGATCTCCATTTGCTCGCGCACCGCCTGCTGCCCCACGTAGTCCCGCAGGCAAGTGGGACGGATGGCGCGGTCCATGACCCGGTCTTCCGCGATGGCCTCCCCGGTGATGATGCGGTCCGTCTCGATCATGCCTTCACCACGGCCTGCAGGGCGCTGCGAATGATGTCTTCACTGTTCA
>JALSGV010000100.1 GCA_026982565.1 Gammaproteobacteria bacterium | reverse complement strand
ATGGCTGAATACGATATATATGGTTGCCGGGTTAATAATGTCCTGGAGTCCTCGACGATGCTGAAGAAAAAGGCGTTATTTCCATTGTGCGCCCTCTTGCTGTTCTGCTCTGGCCTGACGGTGGCCGCAGAACTGAAACTCGCCACCAGCCCCTGGCCACCCTATGTGGATGAAAATCTCCCCGGCAAGGGACTGGCCATCAAGCTGGTCACAACCGCCCTGACGCGCGCCGGCTATACCACCACCCTGAAGATTGAATCCTGGACCAGAACACTGGAGGGCGCTGGCATTGGGGTCTATGACATCATCCCCACCGCCTGGTACAGCGAGGAACGCGCTCGCGCCTTTAGTTTCAGCAAGCCCTATCTGACGAACAACATCATGCTTCTCAAAAGAAAGAACGACCCCTTCACCTATAGTGACCTGTCCAGCCTGCAGGGAAGAATCATCGGTGTCATTCCAGGCTATGCCTACGGGCCAGAATTCGATGCGGCAGGCAACTTCTACCGGGTCAACAGCCGCCATCTCATCGAGAATCTCACCAGGCTTCAACAAGGGCAGATCGACCTGACCCTGGACGATGAAAGGGTGCTGCTGCACGATCTCGATAAATATATGCACAACAGCCAGGATCAGCTCATCATGCTGCCCAAGCCCCTTTCCGTAAACGGGTTGCACATCGCAGTAAGCAGGCAACGTCCCGATCACGAGAAAATCGTGGCGGCTTTCGACAAGGCCATGGAGGAAATGAAGGAGGACGGTGAATATGAGAAAATACTCAATGAGTTTTCGGTCCATAGAAAGACCTTGTAACCCGCGCCTCCCTCTTGCATCTCATTCCGCGAAGGACAGGGCGCTGCCGACCCCCTCTGCGCTCTGCGCCAACCCATAAACCTTCCCTGAACCGTGGCTGTCATGAGATTCGGCGCCATGGTGAAAACAATCTGTTTCCACAATGAGCGATCGTCTTTGACCGGGAAAGGGCCGCGCTTCTGGAGGAACAGGTATTCGCCGGCGCCTGGAATGGGACAGCCGGTTTTACGACTTCATAGAGGATGACAGCATGAGCCAACCCACGATTGCGGATCGCAAACCCATCGCCGTGATATTGGAAACCGATGAAGAATATTTCTGGTGCGCCTGTGGAAAATCCCGCAACCAGCCCTTCTGCGATGGTTCTCACCGCGGCACCGGATTTACCCCTTTGGGCTTCAAGGCAAGCCAATCGGGCGAGGCCTGGCTATGCCAATGCAAGCATACCACCAACCCGCCCTATTGTGATGGCACCCACAAGCGCCTGTCCGGCAACCCTGAAAAGGCACCGGCGCTGCCCGCCACCCTGCAACCCACGCCTGAAGAACCCACGCTGACGCGCATACACGATCTGGCGCGTCACGGCCTGGAGAAAACCGGGCGCCATGGAGAAATGACCGCCATGGGGGTTCCCCGCCCCACGCTGCCACAGTGGGACGACATTCAGATACTCACCGCCCAGCTCGCCACGCGGCCTCTGGCCGAAGATCAAGCCGTCGGGAGCAAACTGGTCATCGGACCCAATGCCCGCAGGCCCCTGGAGCTGGATATTCCCCTGTTCGTTTCCGACATGAGCTTTGGCTCCCTCTCAGAGGAGGCCAAGATTGCCCTGGCCAGGGGGGCGGAAATGGCCGGCACCGGCATATGCTCGGGTGAAGGCGGCATGCTGCCGGAAGAACAACAAGCCAATTCCCGTTATTTCTATGAACTGGCCTCGGCCATGTTCGGCTATGAGGAGAGCCACGTGACCCGCGTACAGGCCTTCCACTTCAAGGGCGGGCAAGGCGCCAAGACCGGCACGGGGGGACACCTGCCCGGCGCCAAGATGACGGAGAAGATTGCCCGCGTACGTGGTCTTTCACCAGGACAGGATGCCATTTCCCCGCCCGCCTTCGAGGCCCTCAAGGATCCCGCCGACTTCCAGCGCTTCTCAGACCGTGTGCGGGCGCTGTCCGGCGGTATTCCCATCGGCATGAAACTTTCCGCCAACCATATCGAGAAAGACATTGATTTCGCCCTCGCCGCCGGCGTGGACTACATCATTCTCGATGGCCGTGGTGGCGGAACGGGCGCTGCGCCGCGTATCTTCCGGGACCACATCTCCATCCCCACCCTGCCGGCGCTGGCCAGGGCGCGCCATCATCTGGACAAACTGAAACGACAGGATATCACCCTCATTATCACCGGAGGCCTGCGCCTGCCCGAGGATTTCGTCAAGGCGCTGGCCATGGGCGCGGATGGCATCGCCATCGCCAACAGTGCTTTACAGGCCATCGGCTGCATCGCCGCGCGTATGTGCAATACCAATAACTGCCCTGCCGGGATTGCCACCCAAAAGCCTGAGTTGAGGAAGAAAATCGATATTGGCGAAAGCGCACAACGCTTGCACCGCTTTCTATCATCCTCGGTGGAGCTGATGAAACTGCTGGCGCGCGCCTGCGGTCATGATCACCTGAATCAGTTCAACAAACAGGACATCACCACCTGGAGAAAGTCCCTGGCGGAACTGACAGGCATCGAGTTTGCCGGTTACGACCCCCGGCGATAGGGAGGACATCCACAGGCAGCCGCAGGGGCGATATACCATCGCTTGCCACATTGAACCCCCCCGAGCTGCTTTTATTATTGCCGGGTTAATAACCCGGCAGGCTCTAGGAATCCAGTTTTTTCCATTGCGTCGTCGTGCTTTGCTCACTGTTGCCATCGCCATCAGCATCGATCTCCAGCTGGGCATTGACACTGTCATTGACTTTCAAGGTCACGCTGGTGCCATTCGCTCCCGTAATTTTCATGACCCCGGTATGGGGATAGTCAGGATCGACGCCTTCGAAGGGAACAAGTGTATCGAACTGGACGGATCCGCCCAGATCCGTACTGGATACCGTGCCACTGGCATCCACGCTATAAGCAAGCGTTGCATCGTTGCTCGTGAATTTGATGAGATAATCACTCAATATTTCCGTAACACCGTTGACGCTGACGGCCAACGAATTCCCGCCGATGGATCCTGAGAAATTGACGCCGTCTCCGGTAGCCAGCTCAAAGCCCATATCCCCGTCAATGGTGCTGCTATTCCCACCACCTGAAACCATGAAATTCGTCAAGGTCATGGTCATCCCCATATCCCAGGCAAGGTCCGTACCGGGATCTCCAAAGGCGCTGTCCAGCCTCAATGCCATGACGCCATTCATCGTTGTCTGATCAGTATCATCCACACAATTCCTGAAAGTGATCGAGAAACCGTCCCCAGCCGAAATACCTCCGGAATTATCGGCGTCATCAAATGCAACAGTGGCGGAGCCACTGACGCCACAGGCAATATCATCGGTGATGACAATCGATACCACTTGAGGAGAAACAGGCGGATAATTTTTTGTCACCCAACGCAACTGCCTTCTGGCAAAGGCCGCCATGCGAAAATTCGGCCTGGCATCCTGTGCCGATACACCCACTACAATTCCACCACCCATATTGCCAACATCATAGGTGGATTGAGAATTAGCCGCGCTGGCGCCTGCCGCCGCCTCCGCATTGTCCAGGGTGATGGCCACGGGCGCCGAGGAAACCGTTTCTCTGTCACTGCCCCCGCCCCCACCACAGGAGGAAACCAAGATAACAGAAAGCAATCCAGAAGCAATCTTCGCCAAGCGATGGTCTTTCATATTCTTGTCCTCATAACAAAAGATATTCCCGGGCGCATCACCCCGGATTTCAGAGCAATATTACCCGAGAACAACCTGTCTCTAAAACCAGAACAGTCCACTCAAGCTATAACCAAGTTTCGCACTCAAGTAACGCCGGGAACTCAACAGTATTTTTTGTGACGAATGCCCGAAAATAAAAAACAGGACATGAATTTATCTTGATCACCAAACGAAACACCTAAACTTTTACGCTGGTGGATCGCTATATTTCTTCGTGACAGGACAACATGGATGTAATAAACGCCCAACGATGATTCATTCATTCGAACCAAGCTTCTTCATTCATCGGTCTTTTCTGACACGCCCTCCCGTACATGGAGAGGATGAGTCATTCTCAAGACACCTGGCCCATCGTATCTCTCGGAATCCTACCGATCTCACCAGCCATGTACAGCGCATCTTCACGGCCCGCAGAAAAGGAGACCTGGATGCGCTTTATGGCGCACTCGTCGACCTGTTCATTACACTGGGGGAAAAAGGTAAAGCATTGAGATGCAGGATTCTGAATGTCGTGAAAAACGATCTTACGGTTGAACAATATTCATCCCTTGAGAACGGGGATATAAATAAACCGGGCTCCGAGAAAGATCAATCCTGGATTCGTTTTTCACGCCTCTACCAGCCTTGCATGCCAGACACGGATATTGTCGTCTCCCTGGACAGGGAGGGACAGCGCGGCTATACCGGAGTACTGGAGCAGGCGCGCGATCTCATTGATTGCGGCGAGATCGATACCGCCCGCCAGATCATGGAGGAGGCCCTGCAGGCCGGAGAACAAAGTGGCGCTGTTCATGATGAACTTCTCAACATCTACCGCCATACGCGGGACTATGAGGGTTTTCTGGCCATGTGGACACGACTGGACTGCCTTCCCGAAGCGATTCAGGAGTCCTGGAAAAAACTTGATGAATACCTCGCCCATGGCGGCAGGACTAAGATGACCCATCATGGATAGAAACAGGATCAAGCCAGTGCGCCTTGCCTGCTGCGGGTTCAGCAGGAAAGGACAGGAAATGCTGCGCATGGCATTGCAGGGCCCTGGAAAAAATATCGCTGTCTTATGTGACGAGAAATCATCCGAAGTCGTCATTTTCAACATGGACAGCCCGAATGTGAGAAAAACACTGCTCAACAGCCTGCAGCGCCATCCGGAACGTCCAGCGATTGTCATGGGTATCGAGAACCCAGGCATCGGCAATACGACCTATATTCCCAAACCTGTACGCATCAATGAGATGATGCGTGTCATAAAAAACATACAGAAAAACAGGGACGCCAATATCTCGTCAGAGAAACGCCACAGCGTTGTTGATATAAAACCCCGCAAAGTGGAAATCACGGATAAACGAGAGAACGCCTCCGGCTCTGGTCTTCCGGGAAAAACCTTATTTGAGGCATTTCCGAACACAACCCCTGCAAAAGACCACATATCCCCCGGCCACAAGGAGGCCTGTTTTTATAATCCAAAAGATTTCATACAAGAAACACTCTTCCATGCCATGGAGGAGAGTCTCAAACGTCAAACCGCCATGCGGCTCAGCCTACTGTCCGGCAGCGACACCTGGGAATCCATCATCTTTTTTCCGGATGAGAACAAGGTCTGGAGCTCCATGAATGAGATACAGATGAAACAATTGTGCACCACCCCTCTCTGCCTCATCCATCACTCCCTGCAAAAAAACAATGATAAAGAGATTCGCTTCTCAATCGTGGAAAATGGGAGCCATGAAAATTGTGACACTTTTGACAGTTTCAAAATGAAAATTGCCTTGTGGACCAGTGAAGGACGAGTCCCGGTGGGAACCGACCTGTCATCTCCTGTCGTACTGGCGCGCTGGCCCAATCTGACTCGTCTCCCCGCTTTCCCCAATGCCATGCGCATCGCCGCCCTGCTGATTGATCAACCCCGCTCATTATCTCTGATTACACGGGTGCTCAATCTGCCACAAAGAGAAATATTTGAATTTTATTGTTCGGCGCTGGCCCTTGGGATCGTGGCTACGGCGAGCAACGGCAGCGACAGCGGATCTCTGGTCAGAAAGCATCACCGTCACCGCTCTTTGTTCGGCAATATTCTTAAACATCTCCGGGGCAGAGACTCCTGATTGACTCACATTCACAAAACATAAAACCAAAACACGCCATCGCCATGAGCCATTATAAGATCATATTCACTGGACCCGTCGGCGCGGGAAAAAGCACGGCAATCGGATCCATCAGCGATATCCCAGTCGTCACCACCGATGAGCAGGCCAGCGACATGACCCGTGGCCGCAAACCCAAGACAACCGTGGCCATGGACTACGGCATGATGAAACTGGGCGACGGCAAGGCTATTCACCTCTACGGCACCCCCGGACAGGAGCGATTCAACTTCATGTGGGATATACTCACTCAGGGCGGAATCGGCCTGATCCTCCTCCTGGACAATACGCGCTCCGATCCATTCCAGGACATGCGCTTCTTTGTGGACACATTCCGGCAGTTCATCGATGACAACAAGATCGCCGTGGGCGTGACCCAAATGGATATCATGCAATCGCCCCCCCTGGAGGATTACCATGATGAATTGAGGAAGCTGGGCCTCAACCCGCCATTGTTCGAAGTTGATGCCCGCCAGCGAGAAGATGTATCCAAACTCATCGAGGCGCTGCTCTATTCCCTGGATCCATGGCTGGGTGAGTGATGGAAAAATACCGTCTGACAGCCGAGCGCTATGTCTCCCCCACCCCAGCCGGGGCTTATTACGCAATCTCTGGCAACAGTAAAGACAGCGCCCGCCGTTTTCTGTTTTCCCTTATGCAATCACCGTCCACCCCTCTGCTCACCCAGGAGGAATTAACGAAACTGTGTGGAAACGACGATATCCAGGAATCCCTCGAACTGCTCCATCATGTACAGAAACTGGGCTGGATTCAGGCCGCCACGGAAATGCAACATGCGCCACAAGGCACCCTGGAGGCATCCCTGCCGGGCCTGCTTTCCAAGCTCTCGGGATCCGGCAAATCCCTGCTGGCAGACCAACAGGGCCTGTACCTGGCAAGCCACGGCTTTTCCCATGAGGCCGCCGAAGAACTCTCCGCCCTCAGCGCAGACCTGGCCGCCCTTCAGCAACGTCACAGCGGCCTGCTGATCAACAACCTGGGGATGAACTCAGCGGCATGGGCCATCGTCAATGCCAGTGGCGACAGCCAGATGGGTTTCTGGCCGGTCTTCATCGGCGAACATCGATTTGCCCTGGTGATTTCCGGCCTGCCCTGTTTGAACCAGCCCGCTTTCACCGCGCTGGTGTGGACCCTGAGCAAGCGTTATTACCAAGGTATATCCTGAAAAATATATTCAGATATTTCTCATGTTTCAGTTCATGTCATGAACAGCCGATCAGAACAGAATCTGGAGTCTGACAGGCACATTTCCATTTCACAGGAGAGAGCATTATGCGTTCGGATATTTTGACCTCTATTCTAGGTGATCTCAACGGCAGCTCGGCCGAGATCGAAGCCTCGGCCGTGATTTCAACCGACGGTCTGATGATGGCGGCCATGTTGCCAGCCGGTATGGACGAGGATCGCGTCGGCGCCATGGCGGCAGCCATGTTGTCTCTGGGTGATCGTACCGCTCAGGAACTGGCGCGTGGAAATATCGAACAGGTGCTCATCAAGGGCGATAACGGCTATGTACTGATGACCCACGCCGGTGATGAAGCCGTGCTTTCCATCCTGGCCAAGTCCAGCGCCCGTTTGGGCCTGATATTCCTCGATGTCAAACGCGCCGCGGAATCTATCGCCAAAGTAATCTAACCTCAGGAGGATTCTCTCATGAAAGACATGACTCCTGATGATATTGCGGGGGAATATCGTGAAGCCACTTTGCAATATCATGATGGAAGCAAACGCCTGGTATATGTCACGGAAGTGGAAACACCCATCCCGGACGGACGCCTGATCGTCTCCCGCACTGACCCTCAGGGCATCATCACCCACGTCAACACCTCATTCGTGGAAATGTCGGGCTACCGGGAAGAGGATCTGATCGGCGTTCCCCATTTTATCCTGCGTCATCCCGACATGCCGGCGGCGGCCTTCAAGGACCTGTGGGAAACGGTGAAGAAAGGGAAGAAATGGCATGGTTATGTCAAAAATCTGCGCAGGGATGGCGGCTTCTACTGGGTCTATGCGACGGTCATCCCCAACATCCGCCAGGGAAAGCTCATTGGCTATACCTCCGTGCGCCGCAAGCCGTCGAGAAGCCGCATCAAGGAGGCGGAGGCCTTGTACGCAACACTGCAATGAGCGCCATGAATTGAACACAATACTGAAAACCCGCTTATACAGTTGGAGCAAACGCCATGACCTATAACTTTACCGTCAGCCCAGATTTCAACCCTGACTATCTGCCAGGATGGTTTATTTTCAATACCTGGCTGCAGAAGGCCATCGATGAGCCTATCCACCTGGATCTCTACAATGATTTTGAGTCCCAGCGCAAGGCCATATCCGAAGAGCGCTTCGACTTGGTCTATGCCAATCCCTACGACGCCACTGTATTGGTCAGGGAGAAAGGTTTCGTGCCCGTGGTGTGTCCAATGGGCGCGGCGGATGAAGCCATCGTCGCGGTACATAGAGACAGCCCCGCCAAACAGGTCGAGGACCTGAACACGGACATGCGCATTGTCACGACCGATGATCCAGATGTAAAAATGATGTGCATGATCATGCTGGAACCCGCCGATATCACGCGGGAAAGCGCAAAAATCAGTTACAGAGACACCTATGTGCTCGTCGCCAAGGAACTCATCAGGGGAGAAGCGGACATTGGATTTTTTCTGGAAGAGACCTATGAAGATCTCTCCAATGTCATACGCCAGGAATTACGCCCCCTGGTTCACAGCCAGATACAGCTGATTCACCATGTGCTCCTCGTCGGCCCCAGGCTCGCGCACAAGAAGGAAATAATACAACAGAGCCTTGCGCGGATGCACGCAGAGGAAAAAGGAAAGGGTGTAGTGGAAAACCTGGGATTCGATGCCTGGAAGGCCGTGGAGCAGGAAGAAACCGAGTTCATGATCGACCTCATGGATACTCTGATGGCGAACTGAATCCTCCGTGAAGCGCCTTGACCGCCTGAATACGGCAACCCGATCAATCTCCCAAGATCAGTTTTCCGGCAACGTGAAATAGAAGACCGCACCAAGACCAGGTCTGCCACATGCCCATATGCGGCCGCCATGGCGAAGAACAATGCGCTTTGAAGTGGCCAGGCCCACGCCGCTGCCTTCAAATTCACTCGATCCGGACAAGCGGCAAAAGGCGGAGAAAATCACCTCTGCCTTGTCCCGCTCGAAGCCGATGCCATTGTCCGCGACATAATAGACCGGCCCGTCTTCACCTTTCTTCATCCCGAATTCGATATTCGACACAGGGCTCTTTTGCGTGAATTTCCAGGCATTCCCCAACAGGTTTATCATCAGGATCCGCATCAGAACCGCGTTGGCCATGACCGTGACACCAGGACATACGACAAATCTCGTCTTTCTGTGAGGATCACTTCGGGAATATTCTCTTAACATTTCCGCGGCCATCTCACTGAGATCGACTTTCTGCCTTTCCGCTCGAGAATTGGAAGAGCGGGAAAGATCCAGCAGCTCATGAATAAGGCGCTTTGCCTGCCTGGCGGCATTGCTGACCCGCTGCACATAAATGATTTCATGCTCCAGGTGATTGCGCGACAATTCATCTATGAGCATTTCACTATAGCCCTCGATACGTGTGAGTGGCGCATTGAGATCGTGGGCGGCGGCATGATTGAATGCCTCCAGATCCTTTTTTTCCTGCTCGAGGGTTTCTATACGCCGCCTCAGCACCTCAAGCTCAGAAGCATCACCAGCCCTGCTGCTTTCACGGCCCTTTCCATCCATGTAACGCCGCTCCTACTTTTGTGCTGCCAGCGTCAGCGCTTTACTCCACAAGGTGAGTGATATTCAAACAGGAATCCATCATCTTCAGGCATAGTCCCTGGTGAATAACTGGGGGAATCGGCCGGATGCAGTGCCATGCGGTGCATGGCACAACTCAATCGCATGGCGCCGCCCTTGGTGATTTCCATGCCGCATCCGCCATGCCGGCTTGTCGTGACCCGGCCATTCTGACCCAGCCATTGGAGAAAAAGGCGGGCAAATTCCCTTTCACCCTTTAAAAATCGGCCATCCAGAATTATCCAGTCGAAGTCCCTGAATGGCTCATCCTGGAACGACTGGCCACCATCCCTGAACACCTTTATTTCATAATCGTTACCGTCCAGCGCACTTTGCAAGGATGAAAACCGCCTCTTGCACCCCCCCAATAACAGTCTCATGCCGCCACCGGATACGCCCTCGTGGCATCCCTCGCCTTGAGGAAGCAGTCCTTCAATTGATCATTCACATCGATCCAGACCGCCACAGATATCACTTTTCCCATACGTTGCGCCTTGCCATCTCCAAAACGCCGCATGGGCATATTGATTTTCTTGAGCAGACGTTCGAAAGAAGCGCTGATCACTGTCACATACGAACGCACATCATTCCTTTCAGCCAGCTCCACCACCTTGAGAAACATGTCGATGGTCAGACTGCCGATGCCTCCCAGTCCGCGATCATGGTAATCGCAATGGGTAATGGCGAAACGGCTGACTTCCCATATCGACGGATCCTGTGGTGCTTCCTCACCGCGCAACAGATCAGGAAATGTATCCTTCAACATATAGGGTCCTGTCGTGGGCAAGATACGCCAGCAGCCCTCCACTTTGGCACCCTCCCTGGCCACCATGTACACGGGATTCAGGTCGTCAAATTCATCCCGCTCCATTCCATTTTCAGACTTGACGCTCCATCCCAGGCGGCCATGAAAAATATGGTGCCTGAGGCTGAACATGCCATAAAGCATTTCACTATTGCCCGCTAATTCCTTGCCACTCGCCAGAATAATATCGCTCATATCCTGCACCTCCCTTTGCACAGCGCGAGAGGCAAGTAGACAATGAAAGCGGCTAGGCGCGTAACTGTAAGATGTTACAGGTAACCGGCAGGAACTATCTCAAAAGCCGTTGCATCGGAGGTATGACACACGCCGATGACGCGCAACATACAAGGGGGAACGCGTATGGCGGGTTAATTGAATTGAGGTGCGATCAGGCCGGTGGATACGGCCCTGGCGATTGCTTGCTGCCGGTTGACTACATTGAGTTTTTCGGCCGCATTCTGCACATGAAAAATCACCGTGCGTTCGGAGATATTCAGGATACGGGCCGTCTCCCAGGTGGTCTTGCCTTCCGCGGCCCATAACAGACACTGCTTCTCTCTTGCAGTCAGCTTGATCTGGGATACGGACAAGGGGGCTTTCGCAAAAACCTTGCGTACGGCCTCATGCAAATAAGCCGTAAACAGCACGGCATTGGGGCTCGCGGCATCGATGCGCGCCTTGGCCTTTTTATGATCATCGGATGCGGCCAGACTGAACATGGCAGACTCACCACGGGATGTATGGACAGGAAAACTGATCCCGCTCTTCAGGTTGTGGTCCCTGACATCCCCCATGAACTCCCGCACCACCTTGTCTTTTTTTTCCAGCGGGGCCACGTCCCTCCAGTTGATGGGCAGTGAACTTCGGGCGCAATGCGCCACGACAGGATCGATAGACAGATAATTTCTTTCCAAATAGCGTTCGCGCCATTCCCCAGGATACCCGCTGACATAGATGAAAGAGGGCTGGGTCAGGGAAGTAGGCATCCTGGCGCCATAGATGAAATGCTCAAATTCCGAGAAATAACAGAACCCGGAACAAATTTCGTGAATATCCTCAACGGCATTCGCCTTGGATAGGACATCGATAAACTCATTTAAAGATGTCTGCGCCATGTTTTACCCCTTCTTAGGGAAGAACAATGATAGCTGTTTCGTCGTGAAACACGCCGTATCCACGCACATCACCAGGCTCTCCTTTACCTGGCCCGGGTGACAGCGCCTGCACATACTTTCCGACAAAGAGTATAGGATAAAACTGTAATGGAGATCTGGCAATACCACAACCACTCATTACCACAACCACTCAGTGTTAGCCTCATATCGCTACGCTCTTTGACATCCTGCAGCAGGTGGCGTAGATTCCTTCTATACAGAGAGGTCGATTCCCTGCCCTTCGTTTATGAACCTTGCACATATAGCGAGTTCCTGCCAGGGAAACCGCCCGCGACCAACTGCCGGGAGACAGGAGGCTGATAAAGGCCATGCTGCGAGGCGACCGCTGAAACCCAGGAAAACCCTATGGCCTTGAACTTGCTGACTGCCTGGCAGCTTTGTAGCCGCCTGCCTGGTGGGAAATGGCTGTACAGCCGCCTGCTCGGCTGGCGCGCACCCTACTCGGGAAGCATCTCCCCCCTCATTATGGATCTGCGGCCGGGATATGCCAGGGTTGCGCTGCGCGACCGCCGCGGGGTGCGCAACCATCTCAATTCCATTCACGCCATCGCTCTGGTCAACCTGGGTGAAATCGCCAGCGGCCTGGCCCTGCTTGCCGGCCTGCCAGACAATGTACGTGGCATCGTGACACACATCTCCATCGATTATCTCAAAAAAGCCCGTGGGCGCCTGACAGCGGAAAGCCGGGTGACGTTGCCCCGCATCGAAGATGACACACAGCATCTTGTCCATGCCGATATCCGCGATCAGGACGGCGATGTAGTCGCCCGTATCGAGGTCCGCTGGCAACTGGGACCGAAAGACAATTGACCATGGACACCCGCCTAATGGAACAGGCCCGTATTGAGATCCCGCTGTTGTGCGGCGCCATGTACCCCTGCAGCAATCCGGAGCTGGTAGCTGCGGTATCGGAGGCGGGCGGCATGGGTATCGTCCAGCCTGTCTCCCTCACCTATGTTCACGGTTACGACTTTCGCGAAGGCCTGCGCCACATCCGCTCCATGACGGACAAACCCATCGGTATGAATGCCCTCATCGAGAAATCGTCCCGCTCCTATCACCAGCGCATGACCCAGTGGGTGAACATCGCGCTGGAAGAGGGTGTGCGGTTCTTCGTCACCTCACTGGGCAACCCGCGCTGGGTCGTCGAGCGGGTGCATGGCGCGGGCGGCATCGTCTACCATGACGTCACGGAGTATAAATGGGCCGCCAAGGGCCTAGAGGCGGGCGTGGACGGTCTGATCGCCGTCAACGACCGCGCGGGGGGGCACCTGGGAGGCCGCAGCGCCAAAGCATTGTATGAGGAACTGGAAGGAATGGGCCTCCCCCTCGTCTGCGCCGGCGGCATTGCCACACCACGGGAATTTGCCGCGGCCCTGGAAATGGGATACAGCGGGGTACAGATGGGCACACGCTTCATCGCCACCCATGAATGCCAGGCCAGCGCTTCCTACAAACAGGCCATCATCGCTGCGGGAGAAGACGATATCGTGGCCACGGAGCGCATCACCGGCGTACCTGTCTCCGTGATCCGCACCCCCTATATCGAACGCCTGGGCGTTCATGCCGGCCCCATCGGACGCTGGATGCTGCAGGGCAGGCGCACCAAGCATTTCATGCGCACCCTGTACGCACTCAAGTCCTTATGGCAACTGAAACGCTCCCTGATGAAGGAAAGCGCTACGGGAGATTATTGGCAGGCTGGAAAAAGCGCTGGCGCCGTCCTTGAGCTGGCATCGGCTGCCGACATCGTGCGTGAATTTTCCCGCGTGCTGCCAGGACAGCAGAAAATCTAAAGTAGTGTTTTGCCATCACGAAGGAAATACTTCACAGGCCGGGCATCATCCATTCTCTCGGAGAGGAGGGGATGCCTTCATATACTTTGTTCACTCCGCGCAAATCACGCAGCACTCTTTGGTGGTCGTTCAGTTGCCTCCCACCACGCGCAGCCTGGGCCTCTTGGGAGGGAGCCCGTGATTCCAAAGAACGGCAATCTCCTTCCAGTGGCTCAAACGCCTGGGGTCACTGGCCAATTCCCGCCAGAACGCATCACTGGAACATCGAACGGATTTTTTAAATTCCTTGATTTCTGCTGACATATAACGCTCTTGTATTTCCTGTAAGGCGGTAACTGTTGCAACGCCGCTACACCAATAAAGGTTCCATCAGCCATCACCACCGGGCGACGACGAAAAACTGACCGGTTGGGGCGCCGCATCCAGACCGGTCGTCGCCTTGACGATACCCCGCGCCTCCCGCCGGCCCATGGTCAGCGCCT
>JALSGV010000099.1 GCA_026982565.1 Gammaproteobacteria bacterium | reverse complement strand
GACGCCGTGCGCGGGGCCATCCTCGACAACATCACCTGACGTGGCAGGCCAGGCCTTGAGAGTTGATATGGAGAGGAACCCTCATGATCTTCCAGGAACTAGCTGGTATTTCAACGGTCTTTAATGTCATTACATAAGGGATCCATAAATCCTCCGCCTTTAGGCGGTATCGTTGCGTTTCCCCCACTCCCCTTGGAGGGTGTTGCAAAAGGCCTTGGTCCCTTCTCCCCAGGGGAGGGTGTCGCAAAAGCCGGTTTTTCTGTAGGTTGCACCCAAAGTGGGCATAAAGGCTGAGGAACGAAGCCCAACAGCAACAGCTTGAAAAGCCAAACATGTTGGGCTTCGTTCCTCAGCCCAACCTACGAATGACTTTTACAATACCCTCCTCAAGGGGAGAAGGGAATAACCAAAGCAAAAAACCGGGCCTTGCCCGGTTTTTCTCATATTATTCAGCAGGCTCTGCTGCTACCGGCCTGTCAACCAGCTCCACCAGCGCCATAGGGGCGTTGTCCCCGCTGCGATACCCGCACTTGAGTATGCGCAGATAGCCGCCCGGGCGTTCCTTGTAGCGGGGCCCCAGTTCGTTGAACAGCTTGCCCACGGCCTCCCGGTCGCGGATGCGAGCGAAGGCCAAGCGGCGCTTGGCGACACTGTCCGTCTTGGACAAGGTGATCAGCGGTTCGACCACGCGACGCAGTTCCTTGGCCTTGGGCAGCGTGGTCTTGATGACCTCGTGTTGCACCAGAGACGCCGCCATGTTCTTGAACATGGCCTTGCGGTGACTGCTGTTACGGTTCAGTTTTCTTCCACTATTGCGATGACGCATGATGCTTGGTTCCTACTTGATCGGCTGGCTGTTTAGGTATCGAGTTCAGGCCGAGGCCATTTCCTTCTCGTTGTCACCTTCCTTGCGCTTGAGGCTGGGCGGCGGCCAGTTCTCCAGGCGCATCCCCAAGGACAGGCTGTGAGAAGCGAGTATGTCCTTGATCTCGGTCAGCGACTTCTTGCCCAGGTTGGGCGTCTTCAATAGTTCCACTTCGGTGCGCTGGATCAGGTCACCAATATAGTAGATGTTTTCCGCCTTGAGACAATTGGCCGAACGCACTGTCAGTTCCAGGTCGTCCACGGGGCGCAGGAGGATGGGATCGATCTCGGCCTCTTCCTCCTCGGGCTCGGCCTCCTCGGTGGTTTCCAGCTTTACGAAAATAGACAATTGATCCTGCAGAATGGTGGCGGCGGCGCGGATGGACTCCTCCGGATCGACGCTGCCATTGGTCTCCAGATCGATAATCAGCTTGTCCAGGTCGGTGCGCTGTTCCACGCGGGCCGTATCGATGTTATAGCTGACGCGCCGGATGGGGCTGAAGGAGGCGTCGAGGACCAGGCGTCCGATGGGTCGGCTTTCTTCCTCAGCCTCTTTTCGCACAGAGGCAGGCTGATAGCCGCGGCCACGCTCGACCTTGAGCACCATGTTGAGTTCACCTGCTTCAGTGAGGTTGGCAATCACCAGACCGGGGTTGATGATCTCCACATCACTGACCAGCTCAATATCGCTGGCGCAGACAGGGCCAGGCCCCTTCTTCCTGAGGGTCAGGGTGGTTTCATCCAGTCCCTCCATGCGAACTGAAAGATTCTTGAGGTTGAGCAGGATATCGATGACATCCTCCTGTACACCCTCTATGGTGGTGTACTCGTGCAGCACGCCCTCGATCTCCACCTCGGTAACAGCGCACCCGGTAATGGAGGACAACAGAATACGGCGCAGTGCATTGCCCAGCGTATGGCCGAAACCGCGTTCCAGCGGCTCCATGGTCACCTTGGCATGGGTGTTGGAAATGACCTGTACATCAATGATGTTTGGTTTCAACAACTCTTTTGCTGAGCCCTTCATAAAATTTCCTCTCTGCTGTGGGGCAGTTGCTTAGTACTATTTATGATCCGCTTACTTCGAATACAGCTCGACGATCAGGTTCTCATTGATCTCGGCGGGCAGATCGCTGCGCTCAGGCACGGCCTTGAACACGCCCTGCATCTTGCTGGCATCAAAATCCAGCCATTCGCTGAGGCCCTGCTGTTGGGCGAAATCGACGGATGCCTGAATCCGTAGCTGTTTCTTGGCTTCATCCTTGACAGCAATCACATCATTAGGTTGCACCTGGTAACTGGGAATATTGACTTTTTTCCCGTTCACGGTGATGGCATTGTGGCGCACCAGCTGACGCGCCTCGCTGCGGGAAGAACCGATCCCCATCCTGAAAATCACGTTGTCCAGGCGGCACTCCAGGAGCGCCAGCAGGTTCTCGCCCGTGGATCCCTTGCGACGATCCGCTTCCTGGTAGTAACGGCGGAACTGCTTTTCCAGCACGCCATACATGCGGCGCACCTTCTGTTTCTCACGCAGCTGGATGGCGTAGTCAGTCAGGCGGGTGCGGCGCTTGCCATGCTGTCCCGGCGGAAAGGCGCGTTTCTCGATCGCGCACTTGGCGGTAAAGCACTTTTCTCCCTTGAGAAACAGTTTTTCTCCCTGGCGCCGGCATAAGCGGCATTTTGCATCGGTATATTTGGCCACGACTTTCCTCTATCTCCTATACGCGCCGTTTTTTCGGCGGTCGACATCCGTTATGCGGTATGGGTGTCACATCTGAAATACTGTTGATCTTGAATCCGGCGTTGTTCAGGGCACGCACGGCTGAATCACGTCCTGGTCCAGGCCCCTTGACCATCACATCGACATTCTTCATACCGAACTCTTTGACCACGTTGCTGGCCTTCTCGGCCGCGACCTGAGCGGCAAACGGCGTGCTCTTGCGTGATCCCTTGAAACCCGATCCACCCGCGGAGGCCCAGGCCAGGGTATTGCCCTGCCGGTCTGTAATGGTGATGATGGTGTTGTTGAAGGATGCGTGGATGTGCGCTACGCCATCGACGACATTCTTCTTCACCTTCTTGCGTGTTCTTGTGCTGCCTTTCGCCATAATATTGCTTCTGAAGTTGAATGGTTAATATAGATTAGCGTTTAATGGGTCTGCGTGGCCCTTTGCGGGTGCGCGCATTGGTTTTGGTGCGCTGCCCGCGCAGTGGGAGCCCGCGACGGTGGCGGATGCCGCGGTAGCTGCCCAGATCCATGAGGCGTTTGATGTTCATGGTCACTTCGCGGCGCAAATCACCCTCGACAGTATATTTGCCGATCTCGGAGCGTAATGCTTCCAGATCGGGCTCTGCCAGGTCCCTGACCTTGGCCGCTGGATCGACATTGGCGGCATTGCAGATCGCGCGCGCGCGCGAAGGTCCAATGCCATAAATCGATGTCAAGGCAATCACAGTGTGTTTGTTGACTGGTATGTTGATGCCTGCAAGACGGGCCATCTATTCTACACTCCCATATTCTTCATGATCTGCGAAAACGGTCAATTGTATGTCTTCAAATCAAAGAAATCAACAACTGCCGCCAAGGAATTTCATGCCTCGGTCTCAGCCTGGCCTGTCAGGAATCAGCCCTGACGCTGCTTGTGACGGCCATCCTTGCAGATCACCCTTACCACGCCTTTGCGGCGGATGATCTTGCAGTTACGGCAGATTCTCTTTACTGATGCGCGTACTTTCATTTGGCTTCTCCAAAAACTGCTGCCTGGTTCAAAACAATATTAAAGGCCTAACGCCCCTTTAGATTGGCCTTTTTCATCAGGCTGTCATACTGATGGGACATAAGATGCGCCTGCACCTGGGCCATGAAATCCATGGTGACCACTACGATAATGAGAATCGAGGTACCGCCAAAATAAAAAGGGACGTTCCAGTAAATAATCAGAAATTCCGGCAGCAGGCACACCGCGGTGATATACAGGGCGCCAACCATGGTGAGCCGCGTCATTACCGAATCGATATATTTGGCGGTCTGCGCGCCAGGGCGAATTCCTGGTATGAATGCGCCCGATTTTTTCAGATTCTCCGCCGTCTCATTGGGATTGAACTGCAGTGCCGTATAGAAAAAGCAGAAAAAGATAATGGCAATGGCGAAGAACAGTACATAGACAGGCTGCCCCGGAGACAACATGGTGGCGATATCGCTCAGCCATCCCATTCCCTCCGCATTGCCGAACCAGCCGGCAATGGTGCTGGGAAACAGGATGATCGCCGAAGCAAAAATCGGAGGGATCACGCCCGCCATATTGAGCTTGAGGGGCAGATGACTGGTCTGCCCGGCGTACATCCGCCTTCCCTGCTGGCGTTTGGCATAGTTTACAGTAATGCGCCGTTGGCCGCGCTCCACGAAGACCACGAAGGCCGTGACGGCAAGCGCCAGGATGATCAGGAAAAGCACTGTCATGGCGTGCAGTTCGCCTGTGCGCGCCAGTTCCAGCGTCCCGCCCACAGCCGATGGCAAGCCAACAACGATACCAGCAAAGATGATAATGGATATACCATTGCCGACGCCCCGCTCCGTCACCTGCTCACCCA
The DNA here is from genome assembly GCA_026982565.1 of Gammaproteobacteria bacterium. Lineage (GTDB taxonomy): Bacteria > Pseudomonadota > Gammaproteobacteria > SZUA-140 > SZUA-140 > SZUA-140. The sequence goes on along the minus strand of JALSGV010000099.1, from coordinate 9,881 downwards.
ACCACATGAGAAACATGGTGCCCGTGACTAGGGACAACACTGCGGTGATACGGAAAGCCCAACCCGGGTCGATCACAACGGGAACGGCGCCGATGGTCTGTCCTTCCAGGGCGATGGCAATACCCATGGCCTGAAAGGTCGCCAGAACCAAGGTCAGATAGCGCGTATATTGTGAAATTTTACGGCGCCCGGATTCCCCTTCCTTCTTCAGCTGCTCCAGCTTGGGATGCACTGCAGTCAACAGTTGCAGGATGATGGAGGCCGAAATATAGGGCATGACACTGAGGGCAAACAACGACAATCTTCCCAGCGCACCGCCGGAAAACATGTTGAACATGTCGATGATGGTCCCGCGCTGTTGCTCGAACAGCGCCGCCAGGGCCTGTGGATCGATGCCGGGCACGGGTACGAAAGTGCCGATCCTGAAGACCAGCAGTGCACCGAGCACGAACAGCAGCCGACGCTTCAGCTCGCTCAGACCACCCAGCCCGCCAAGTCCCGCCCCTGCCATGCCTGGCTTGCCGATGGCCATGATTCCTAGTCCTCGATCAAGGTGCCGCCAGCGGCTTCGATGGCGGCCCGTGCGCCCTTGGTGGCGCCTATGCCACGCAAAGTCACAGCCTTGTCAATCTGCCCCGAAAGGACGACCTTGGCGCGCGTGATATGCTTGCCAATGATATTGGCGGCCTTCAGCGCCGCGAGATCGATCACCTCGGCATCGATGCCGCCAAGCTCGTGCAGGCGCACTTCCGTCGTCTTGAGGCTGCGGCGCGAAGAAAAGCCGACCTTCGGCAGGCGGCGCTGCAGTGGCATCTGACCACCCTCGAAGCCCACTTTGTGATAGCCGCCCGAGCGGGAATGCTGACCTTTGTGGCCACGTCCACAGGTCTTTCCCAGACCCGAACCGATGCCACGGCCAACTCGTTTACGGGCGCTTTTGGCGCCATCTGCTGGCTTGAGCGTGTTTAAGCGCATTTCAGACTTCCTCGACACTTAGCATATAAGAGACTTTGTTGATCATGCCGCGGTTGCAGGGTGTATCCTCGACAACTACGGTATGATGCATGCGGCGCAGCCCAAGACCACTGACACAGGCTTTGTGGGATGCAATCCTGCGGTGCGGACTGCGCACCAGGGTGACTTTCAGTTGCTTGCTTGCGGCCATCATCTTTACTCCAGGATTTCCTTCACTGTTTTACCACGCTTGGCAGCGACCGATTCCGGGCTGGCCATGTTCTTCAGGCCATTGATGGTCGCCCTTACCACATTGACAGGGTTGCTGGACCCGATGCACTTGGCGAGTACATTCTGAATACCCAGCACCTCGAACACGGCGCGCATGGCGCCACCGGCAATGATGCCGGTACCCGGCGTGGCTGGCTGCATGAAGACCTTTGCCGCACCATGGGAGGCTGTGATGGGATATTGGAGGGTATTCTCAGTCAGGGCCACGGAAATCATGTTTCTGCGCGCCTCCTCCATCGCCTTCTGGATGGCGGCCGGGACTTCACGCGCCTTGCCGCTGCCGAATCCCACCTTCCCTGCACCATCGCCGACGACGGCCAGTGCGGAGAAACCAAACTGTCTTCCACCCTTGACGACCTTGGCTACACGCCTGACGGCTACCAGTTTTTCCTGCAGCTCTTCCCCATTGTCACTCACATCTAATCTGGCCATTGTCCTGTCCTAAAATTCGAGACCATTTTCACGCGCCGCTTCGGCCAGGGCCTTGACGCGTCCATGATATTTGAAGCCGGAACGGTCGAAAGCCACACGGGCCAGGCCTGCCGCCTTGGCGCGCTCGGCAATCAATTTGCCGACAGCCGCAGCAGCGGCCACGTTTCCGGTATATCCTTTGATGCCGGCCTTGAGATCGGCATCCAGTGTTGAGGCACTGGCCACCACCTTGGATCCCGTGGAATCAATGACCTGTGCATAGATATGCCGCGGCGTACGGAAGATGCTCAGGCGATGCACGCCCAATTCACGGATCTTCGCGCGGGTCTTTCTTGCTCTGCGCAAGCGTGTCTGTTTCTTGTCCAACTCAATACCTTCCTTTATTTCTTCTTGGCCTCTTTACGTACGATGACTTCATCGCTGTAACGTATCCCCTTGCCCTTGTAGGGTTCAGGAGGCCTGTAAGCCCTGATTTTTGCGGCAACCTGGCCGACGGCCTGCTTGTCGATCCCCTTGATCACCACTTCGCTTTGACTGGGAAGTTCTACAGTGATTCCCTCTGGTATGGGATGATTGACGGGGTGGGAAAATCCCAGGGTCAGATTGAGATCCTTACCCTGCATCTGGGCGCGGTAGCCCACCCCCACCAGCGACAGCTTTTTCTCGAAGCCCTCGCTCACCCCGGTCACCATATTGTTCACCAGGGCGCGCATGGTGCCAGCCATGGCATTGGCTTCCTTGCTGCCGTCTCGGGCGGAGAACTTCAGTGCGCCGTCTTCCTGCTGAACCTCAACCTTGCCGTGTATCTGCGTCTGCAGAACACCCTTGGCGCCCTTGACCTCGATAGCCTCGCCATTGATTTTCACATCGACGGAGGCGGGAATCGTGACTGGTTTTTTTGCGACTCTGGACATAGCTCTATTCTTCGTTTAGGAAACAATGCAAATCACTTCGCCACCCACACCGGCAGCGCGCGCGGCCCTGTCGGTCATCACGCCTCCCGAAGTGGAGACGATGGCGATGCCCAAACCGTTGTTGACCCTGGGCAGATCGGACGTGCCACGATAGGCGCGCAGTCCGGGTCGGCTGACGCGTTTGATCTGCTCGATGACAGGCTGTCCCTGATAATATTTCAGTGTAATGGTGAGCCGGGGCTTCTTTTCATCGCTGTCAACGGAAAATTCCGTAATGTAACCCTCGTCCTTCAATACCCCGGCAACCGCCAGCTTGAGCTTGGACGAAGGCATGCTGACCGTCGCCTTCTCCGTTGCCTGCGCATTGCGGATTCGTGTCAGCATATCCGCGACGGGATCATTCATACTCATAGTCTTGCCTTCCCAATTATCTTCACATTATCTCTGTCAGTCAGTGCCTTACCAGCTGGCCTTGACCAATCCGGGCACGTCCCCCCGCATGGCGGCCTCGCGCAGTTTGTTGCGCGACAAGCCGAACTTGCGGTAATAGCCGTGAGGACGACCACTCAAACGGCAGCGGTTGCGCAGGCGGCAAGGGCTGGCATCACGCGGCAGGGCATGGAACTTGCGCCACAACTCCGCGCGCTCCTCATCGTCCAGCTCAGGCTGTTTCAGCTTGCGCTTCAATTCTGCGCGAACGGCAGCATACTTTTCCACCGTACGCCTGCGCTTGATCTCACGATTAATCATGGAAACTTTGGCCATAATCTTTCCTTAATTTCTGAATGGAAAATTGAAAGCCTGCAACAGTGCGCGGCCCTCTTCATCGCTGTTTGCTGTGGTCGTGATGGTGATGTCCAGCCCTCTCAACGCATCGATCTTGTCATACTCGATCTCCGGAAAAATGATCTGTTCCCGCACGCCCATGCTGTAATTTCCCCGCCCATCGAAGGCCTTGCCACTCAGGCCGCGGAAGTCGCGGATGCGCGGTATGGCGACATTGACCAGGCGGTCGAGAAACTCGTACATGCGCTCACGGCGCAGCGTAACCTTGCTGCCAATGGGCCAACCGTCACGGATCTTGAAACCGGCGATGGATTTTCTGGCCTTGGTGACGATAGGTTTCTGGCCACTGATCCTGGCCAGGTCTCCCATAGCATGTTCGATGACCTTCTTATCACCAACAGCCTCGCCCAAGCCCATGTTAAGCGTGATCTTGGTAATACGCGGCACCTGCATCACGCTCTTGTAGGCAAACTTCTCCATCAGTGCCGGCACGACCTTGTCCTGATAATGTTCCTGCAGTCTTGTCATTTTTCCCAACTCTGTATTAGATCCTGGCTGAATCAAATATCCAGTACTTCGTTATTGGACTTGAAATAACGCACCTTGCGGCCATCTTCCAGCGTCCTGAATCCTACCCGGTCAGCCTTCTTGGTGACAGGGTTGAAATGCGCCACGTTGGACTGATGTATGGGCATTTCCTTTTCGATGATGCCGCCCGGCGCATTCTGGGCCGGATTGGGCTTGGTGTGGCGCTTGACCATATTGACGTTCTCAACGATCACCTTGTCATTGGGGCAGATGCGCACAATCATGCCGCGCTTACCCTTGTCCTTGCCTGTGATCACGATCACGTCATCATTTTGTCGAAATTTTTGCATGGCTATCAATCCAGATTCTTTACTGTGTTCTCAAAGCACTTCCGGCGCCAGTGATATGATTTTCATAAACTGCTCGGTACGCAGCTCACGGGTCACCGGGCCAAAAATACGGGTGCCGATAGGCTGCTTCTGGTTGTTGAGCAGTACGGCCGCATTGCTGTCGAAGCGGATAAGGGAACCGTCGGGGCGCCTGACGCCCTTTTTGGTGCGCACCACGACCGCATTGTACACCTCGCCCTTCTTGACCTTGCCGCGGGGGATGGCTTCCTTGACGCTGACCTTGATAATGTCACCGATGTTGGCATAGCGCCGCTTGGACCCACCCAGCACCTTGATACACATCAACTGGCGCGCACCGCTGTTGTCTGCCACATCCAGTCTCGACTGCATCTGTATCATCGTTTATCTCCAAAAATCATCGTATTTGTTCAAGCTGCCGTTTCAAGCACCTTTACCAGCCGCCAGGATTTGGTCTTGGAAAGAGGACGGCACTCCTCCACCATCACCACGTCACCTATCTTGCACTCGTTGTTCTCGTCGTGCGCGTGGATCTTGGTGGAGCGCCTGACATATTTCCTGTAGATGGGATGAGGCACTTTACGCTCTATCTTGACAGTCACGGTCTTGTCCATCTTGTTGCTGACAACGCTGCCGATTACCGTGCGTATCACTTTGCCTTGTTCACTCATGACGCCTCACTCATCCTCTTCTTTTCATTGATTATGGTATAAACGCGCGCGATGTCACGACGGACCGTCTTCAGCTTGTGTGTTTGTGAAAGCTGGCCAGTGCCCTTTTGCATGCGCAAGTTGAATTGTTCGCGCAGCAGGTTGGCCAGCTCTTCATTCAATTCCGGTACTGTCTTTTCTCTAAGCTCTTTCGCGTTCATCACATAATATTCCGTGAAACAAATGCCGTTTTGACGGGCAGCTTGGCTGCGGCCAGACGGAAGGCTTCGCGCGCCACTTCCTCGGACACACCTTCCATTTCATAAAGTACGCGGCCCGGCTGGGTCAGCGCCACCCAGTATTCCACATTGCCCTTGCCCTTACCCTGGCGTACTTCGATGGGCTTCTTGGTTATGGGCTTGTCCGGAAACACCCGGATCCAGATCTTGCCGCCACGCTTGATATGGCGGGTCATGGCGCGCCTTGCTGCTTCGATCTGTCTGGCGGTGATGCGCCCGCGACCTACGGCCTTGAGGCCGTATTCGCCGAAACTGACACGATTGCCGGTGGTAGCAAGGCCGCGGTTGCGTCCCTTGTGCTGTTTTCTGTATTTGGTCTTTTTTGGCTGAAGCATTTTATATCAACTCCTCTTAACTGACCTCGGCCTTGTCAGCACTGTCCGAATCGCCCTGCAGGGGATCCTCGAAGATTTCGCCCTTGAAAACCCATACCTTGATACCAATGACGCCCGACGTGGTGTTTGCCTCGGCAAAACCATAGTCGATATCGGCCCTCAAGGTGTGCAAGGGCACGCGCCCCTCACGATACCATTCACTACGAGCTATCTCGGCGCCGTTGAGGCGCCCTGCCACATTGACCTTGATGCCCTGTGCGCCGATACGCATGGTGTTGGTCACGGCGCGCTTCATGGCGCGGCGGTACATGATACGCCGCTCGATCTGCTGCGCAATGCTTTCCGCCACCAACTGGGCGTCCAGTTCCGGCTTGCGGATCTCCTCGATATTGATATGTACGGGCACGCCCATCATCTTGGTGACTTCCTTGCGCAGGGACTCGATATCCTCACCCTTCTTGCCAATCACCATGCCGGGGCGCGCCGTGCGGATGGTGATATGCGCGGTGCGCGCCGGACGTTCGATCTGGATGCGGCTGACGGAAGCCTGGGCCAGTTTCTTCCGCAGGAACTCGCGAACCTTCAGGTCCGTGTACAGATTATCTGCATAACTTCCGGTATCGGCATACCATTTGGAGGTCCAGTCTTTGACGATGCCCAGTCTGATACCGGTTGGATGTACTTTTTGGCCCATACTACTGATACTCTCTGTTAGTTGTCACTGACAGCCACAGTGATGTGACTGGTACGTTTCAGGATTCTGTTGGCGCGTCCTCGCGCGCGGGCGCGAAAGCGCTTGAACACCGGACCTTCGTCAACGAACACCCTGGATACCTTGAGCTCATCGATATCGGCGCCTTCATTGTGCTCGGCATTGGCAATGGCGGATTCCAGCACTTTTTTCACCAGGTCCGCGCCCTTCTTGGGACTGAAGGCCAATATGTTGAGGGCGTTCTCTACGGGCAGCCCGCGAATCTGGTCCGCCACGAGGCGGCATTTCTGCGCTGAAATATTTGCATATTTACGCTTTGCTAAAACTTCCATCTCAAGCCCTTTTTATTTAGCCTTTCTGTCACCCGCATGACCCTTGAACGTGCGGGTCATGGAAAATTCACCCAACTTGTGGCCCACCATGTTTTCCGATATCAATACGGGCACATGCTGTCTGCCATTGTGCACAGCGATGGTCAGGCCGACCATTTCAGGGATGACCATGGATCGGCGCGACCAGGTCTTGATCGGCTTTCTGCTATTGGTGGCAATCGCCTGCTCCACTTTCTTGACCAGGTGCAGGTCAACGAATGGGCCTTTTTTCACTGAACGCGGCATTGAATAACCTCTTTTCCTTATAATAATCTAAAGCTGCTCGTTACTTGGACTTGCGACGGCGCACGATGAGCTTGTCGGTACGCTTGATCTTGCGTGTCTTGTAACCCTTGGTCGGCATACCCCAGGGGCTGACCGGGTGGCGGCCGCCCGAAGTTCGCCCTTCACCACCACCATGGGGGTGATCGACCGGGTTCATGGCAACACCGCGCACTGTGGGGCGCACACCACGCCACCTAGATGCGCCCGCCTTACCGAGAGAGCGCAAGGCGTGGGCGCTGTTGCCGACCTCGCCAATGGTGGCCCGGCAATCGACCAATACCTTACGCATCTCGCCTGAGCGCAGACGAAGAATGGCGTGCGGTCCTTCCTTAGCGACCAGTTGTACAGAGGTACCGGCGCTGCGTGCAATCTGGGCACCCTTGCCAGGCTTCATCTCCACACAGTGAATTACCGTTCCCACCGGGATATTGCGCATGGGCAGACTGTTGCCCGCCTTGATGGGCGCATTGTTGGCGGAGATCACTTCGTCACCAGCCTTGACGCCCTTGGGCTGAATGATGTAGCGACGCTCGCCATCGGCGTAGAGAACCAGTGCGATGTGCGCGCTGCGGTTGGGGTCGTATTCCAGACGCTCAATGCGCCCTGGTATATCACGCTTGTTACGCTTGAAATCGATGATCCGGTAATGCTGCTTGTGTCCTCCACCCTGGTGCCGGGTGGTGATGCGGCCCTGATTGTTGCGCCCGCCATTACGTGACTGTCCTTCCACCAAAGGCGCATAAGGTCGACCCTTGTATAGCTCCGGGTTGGTGATCTGAACAACGAACCGGCGTCCGGGCGATGTTGGTTTTGCTTTTACGATAGCCATGATTTAACCCTGATATTCCTCAATCGTTTCCTATTGGCCGCCCATGAAATCAATATCGAAGCCCGGCTTCAACGCCACGTAGGCCTTCTTGAGATTGCTGCGCTTGCCCATGGTCGCCCCGAAACGTTTGGTCTTGCCCTTCAGATTGACGATCTGCACGCCTGCGACCTTGACATCGAACAAGTGCTCGACCGCCTGCTTGATTTCCGGCTTGGTGGCATCGGGCGCCACCTGAAAGACGAACTGCTTGTGGTTCTCTGCAACGACGGTCGCCTTTTCTGAAATATGGGGCGCCAGCAGTATCTTCATCAAACGTTCCTGATTCATGCCAAACGCTCCTCGATTTTCTTCACTGCGTCCACGGTAATCAAAACTTTGTCGTGCCTGAGCAAGGTGACTGGATCGATGGCATCCACGTCCACCACCTCGGCCCACGGCAGATTGCGCACCGACAGATACAGCTTGTCATCCGGATCCACACAGATGATAGCCACATCGTGCAGGCCCAATGCCGTCAACCTGGCCACCATCTCCTTGGTCTTTTCCGTCTCCGCCACGAACTGATCCACGACGATCAGACGCTCCAGGCGGTTGAGTTCCGAGAAAATGGAACGCATGGCGGCGCGATACATTTTCTTGTTCAGCTTCTGCGCATAATTGGCAGGGACTGCTGCGAAAGCCTTGCCGCCGCCGCGCCAGATAGGGCTGCGGCTGGTGCCCGCGCGCGCGCGCCCGGTACCTTTCTGGCGCCAGGGTTTTGCGCCGCCGCCGCTTACCTGGGCGCGGGTTTTCTGGGCCCGGGTGCCTGCGCGTCCACCGGCCAGATAGGCGGTAACCGCCTGATGCACCAGGGACTCGTTGAAACCGCTGCCGAATACCGCGTCAGAGACCTCGAGGGCCTTTTCCGAGACATTGCCTGTTGCTGTGGTCAAATTAAGTTCCATCACGCTCACCTCATCGAGCCTTGACTGCAGGGCGCACGATGACGTCACCACCTGCCGATCCGGGGACCGCCCCCTTCACCATGATTAGATTACGTTCGCTGTCCACGCGCACGACCTCAAGGTTCTGGATGCTGCGCTTCACGTTACCCATGTGACCGGACATCTTCTTGCCCTTGAATACACGGCCCGGCGTCTGGTTCTGACCGATGGAACCCGGCGCGCGGTGAGACAGTGAATTACCGTGCGTGGCATCCTGCATGGCGAAGTTGTGCCGCTTCACGGTCCCGGCAAAACCTTTACCGATGGACACCCCGGTCACGTCAACCTTCTGTCCTGCCTCGAACAGATCGACCTTGATTTCGCCGCCCACCTCCAGGCCCTCGCCCTCGCCATCCTCAAGGCGGAACTCCCACAACCCACGTCCCGCTTCAACACCTGCCTTGGCAAAGTGTCCCGCCAGAGGCTTGGTGACGCGGGACGCACGGCGTGTGCCAGTGGTCACCTGCAGTGCGCGATAACCATCGCTTTCCACTGACTTGATCTGGGCAATACGGTTGGGTTCGACCTCGATCACCGTCACGGGTATCGCTGCACCTTCTTCGGTGAAGATACGGGTCATCCCACATTTTCGACCAACCACTCCAATCGCCATTTCTTAAAACCTCTAATAGTCTGCTGCTGCCTGGATCAGTTCAGCTTGATCTGCACATCGACGCCGGCCGCAAGATCCAGCTTCATCAAAGCATCAACCGTCTTCTCGGTAGGATCCACGATATCCATCACGCGCTTGTGGGTGCGGATCTCGTATTGATCACGGGCATCCTTGTTCACGTGCGGTGAGATCAGCACCGTGAAACGCTCCTTGCGCGTCGGCAGGGGTATCGGTCCCTTGACATGGGCGCCGGTGCGCTTTGCCGTCTCGACGATCTCACGCGCCGAGCGATCGATCAAACGATGATCGAAGGCCTTCAGGCGAATACGTATACTTTGACTCTTGTCTGCCATTTTATTTCCTTAGTTCAGGGGGAAAGGCCCAAGGGTAAAGGCACAAGCCACAATATCTTGCTCCCTTGCACCTTGTATCTTGTCCCCTTGTATCTCTACTCTTTGCCCTGCCCTTACTCGATAATCTTCGCAACCACGCCGGCACCCACCGTGCGGCCACCTTCACGAATCGCAAAAC
>JALSGV010000098.1 GCA_026982565.1 Gammaproteobacteria bacterium | reverse complement strand
GTGCGTCATATTTGCTTCCTCGTTCGGAAATAGTGACGTGATTTCCTAAATCCCCTTGATCAATATCATTGCCGGGTCAATAGCAGCAACACATCCCCATCGCCTCCTGCTTCACGCCTCACCCTTCACGAGATTAATCAGGTACTGACCATACCCGTTATTCTTCATCGGTGAGGCCAGACGCTTCACCTGTTCCGCATCGATATATCCCATGCGGTAGGCGATCTCCTCCGGGCAGGAGATTTTGAGGCCCTGGCGCTGCTCGATGATTTCGATGAAGGTGGCGGCCTGTTGCAGGGACTCGTGGGTGCCGGTGTCCAGCCAGGCGGAGCCGCGGCCCATGCGTTCCACCTTGAGTTGCCGGCGCTTGAGGTATTCTATATTGATGTCGGTGATTTCCAGCTCGCCGCGCGGGGAGGGCTCGAGGGCGGTGGCCATGTCCACTACCTGGTTGTCATAGAAATAGAGGCCGGTGACGGCATAGTTGGATTTGGGGTGGGCGGGTTTTTCTTCCAGGCCGATGGCCTGGCCACAGGCCTCGAATTCGACCACGCCGTAGCGCTGCGGGTCCTTCACATAGTAGGCGAAGACGGTGGCGCCCTGTTGTTGCTCGCGCGCGGCCTGCAGGCGCTGCGCCAGTCCATGGCCATAGAAGATGTTGTCGCCCAGCACCAGGGTGACCGGATGGGGGCCGATGAACTCCCGGCCGATGATGAAGGCCTCGGCCAGGCCGTTGGGGCTGGGCTGTTGCGCGTACTGAAAGTCCATGCCCCACTGGGCGCCGTTCCCCAGAAGATCCCTGAAGCGCGGCAGGTCATGGGGCGTGGAGATGATCAGCACCTCGCGGATTCCCGCCAGCATAAGGATGGAGAGGGGATAGTAGATCATGGGTTTGTCGTAGACCGGCAGCAGTTGCTTGCTGACCACGCGGGTGAGGGGATAGAGGCGGGTGCCGGAGCCGCCAGCGAGGATGATGCCCTTGCGTTTTGTCTTGCTCATGTGGCCTGCCCCCCTGTCTGGAGTCCCAGGCGCTCGCCGCGGTAGCTGTTGGCCAGCACGTGTTCGCACCACGCCTGGTGGTCGAGGTACCACTGCACGGTCTTGCGCAGGCCGCTGGCGAAGGTCTCGCGGGGCTGCCAGCCCAGTTCGCGCTGGATCTTGCCGGCGTCGATGGCATAGCGGCGGTCGTGTCCGGGGCGGTCGGTGACGTAGGTGATCAGCGAGGCGTAGTCTTGTGTGCCGGGCGCGGGCGCCAGTTCGTTCAACAGGGTGCACAGGGTGATGACCACGTCGATGTTGGTCATCTCATTGTGGCCGCCGATGTTGTAGACTTCGCCCGGTACGCCTTTCTCCAGTACGCATTGAATGGCCTCACAATGGTCCGTGACATACAGCCAGTCACGGATGTTGCCGCCGTCGCCGTAGACCGGCAGCGGCTTGCCCTGCAGGGCGTTGCGGATCATCAACGGGATGAGTTTCTCCGGGTACTGGTAGGGGCCGTAGTTGTTGGAACAGTTGGTGGTCAGCACCGGCAGGCCGTAGGTGTGGAAATAGGCCCGCACCAGGTGGTCCGATGCGGCCTTGGAGGCGGAGTAAGGGGAGTTGGGAGCGTAGGGCGTCTCTTCCGTGAAATAACCTTCCTCGCCCAGGGAGCCGTAGACCTCGTCGGTGGAGACGTGCAGGAGGCGGAAGTCCTGCTGCCGCGCGGTCGGCAGCGCCGACCAGAATCCCCGCACTGCCTCCAGCAGCTCGAAGGTGCCCACCACATTGGTCTGGATGAAATCACCCGGCGCATCGATGGAACGGTCCACATGGGACTCGGCGGCGAAGTTGACCACCGCGTCCGGCTGGTGCTTGTCGAGCAATTCCCTGAGCAATTTCCGGTTGCGGATATCGCCATGAATAAAGGTATGGCGCGGGTGCTGCATGACCGCCTTGAGCGTCTCCAGGTTGCCGGCGTAGGTGAGGGCATCCAGGTTGATGACGCGGGTATCCGGCGCGCCCAGCAGTTGATCCAGTACGAAATTGCCGCCGATGAAGCCGGCGCCGCCGGTGACCAGGAGGGTTTTAGGCGTGGGCATGGGATGGAGGCAGGGTGTTGCGCGGGTCCCGCATCTCGC
>JALSGV010000097.1 GCA_026982565.1 Gammaproteobacteria bacterium | reverse complement strand
CCCTTCGCCGACCTGAACTGGGCCGTGGATACGGCCAACGTCGCCGATCCCTTTGCATCACCGCCGGGCCTCATGGAACCCATGCCGAGAACCGCACCGCCGGCTTTCTGATCGCCCATTTGCATCGCCCCTTCGACCTTCCTCGGGGGCGCATCAACCTGACAACATGAACCCGTCCCATGCGTGTATCATGGGGCGGGTTTCTTGCGTCATGACGCGGCATCGAGGGAACAGCATGTGGCAACGTTTCCGAAACGGCATTCCTGAATATCTGGCGCGGCACTACTGGTGGGCCTATCTATGGCGCCCCGCGGCCTGGTTCTTTGATCACCAGCCGGTTATCAATCTCATTCTGTTCGGCCAATACAAGAGGCTGCTGCAGCACACGCTGCAATACCTGGCCACACGCCCCCAAGGTGCCCTGCTGCAGCTGACCTGTGTCTATGGCAGGTTGACCCCCAGGGTACTGGAAACGAACCCCCATGCGGACTTGTTTCTGGCTGACGTGGCACCCCTGCAGCTCGACATATGCAGGCAAAAACTGGATCAGACCCGTGGCCGGCGCCTCCATCTGGTGCGCATGAACGCGGAAAGCCTCGCCTGGCGCAGCGACAGCTTCGCCACCATCCTGATCTTCTTTCTACTCCATGAAATGCCGGCTGACGCGCGTCACCGTACCCTCAACGAATCCTTGCGCGTCCTCCAGCCCAGCGGCCGCCTCATCATCGCGGAATATGGCCCCCTTCCCGAACACCACTGGATCTACCGCTGCACACCATTGCGATGGCTGTTGCTGCGCCTGGAACCCTTTCTCGATGGATTCTGGCGTGAAGATCTGACGGCCCTGTTGCACGACGCCGCCCGAACCCAGGGCAAATCCCTGCATCGGCTCAGCAATGCCGATTGTTTCCATGGCTTCTACCGGGTCGTGTCCTATCAACTTGCCCCCGGAAAAAACACGGGATATAACCCGGAACGGACCATCCTTCGCCAATGAATCGACGGAGAGTCCTTCATCCCGGCATCATTCGTCCCCACCTCGAAATTTCATCGCGACAAACACACCCGCCTCCATATTCAGATTTTTCCTAATGCTCCCGGCATCAGCTGCCGCCATATAAGACCAGCCTCGTCATCTTCACCGTTTCATGCAATGGCGATGACCGGCCATGGCCTGCCCTCCCTGTCGAGGTGCAGCACATGAAAAAAGTCTGGCATGTTGTGTGCATGCTTCTCGTGACGGGACCTTGATCATTTCTGACTGACTATAAGGAGTATCCCATGACAGGAAATCGACGCGACATTCACCGTACGCGCCTGCCGTACCTCTGGTTATGGGCAGCGGGCATGGCGCTCATCCTGGTGGCGGAAAGCGCCAGCGCCATTCCGGCCTTTGCCCGCAAGTATCAGGCAAATTGCGCCTTGTGCCATACCAGCGAGCCGCGCCTCACCCTGTTTGGCCAGCAGTTCAAGGAAAACGGCTATCAGATGCCGGGTTCCCAGGACGGCTCCGACACGGCCAAGCATGTCTTCGACGGGGCCCAGGGTCCGGTCACCCTCGACGACATATCCAAGATCATGGCCGTGCGCATCCGCGCGGACATCCAGAAGGCCACCTTCGAGGACGTCACCGCCGACATGAAGTCGGAAAACGTGCGTGATCAGTGGGACGTGCAAATGCCCAAGATCGTCAACCTCTTCTTCGGCGGCACGGCGCGCAAGAATCTCAGTTTCTTCATGGAAACCGAGTACAATGTCCAGGAAGGTGACGAAGCCTCCCTGAAATTCGAGCGCAGCTTCCTCATCTTCTCCAACCTGGGCGGCAAACAGGGCATCGCCAACATCAAGGTGGGGCGTTTCGACCCCTCCGGCCTGTATGCCTTTCCCACCCACCGCCAGCAGCTCAACCCCATCGGGCCCGTGGCGGATGCCAGCAGTTTTCCTCCCGCCATCAACCGCATACCGCTGCTGCCCCTGGCCTTTGCCAGCAAGATGTTCGGCCTGACCAAGGGCAGCGCCTATGAAAACGAGGGCGACTATGCCATCCTGCCGGTGCAGCCCTTCCTCTACAACGCCCCGGTGCAGAACGGCATCGCCATCTACGGACGTCCCCTGGGATTCGGCAGCGGTTTCATGTACCAGTTGGGTGT
>JALSGV010000096.1 GCA_026982565.1 Gammaproteobacteria bacterium | reverse complement strand
ATGGCCTTCACGAAGACGATGTGCTCATCAGCATACACTGTGGTTCACGCGGCCTGGGACATCAGATCGGCATGGAGTTCCTCAAGCGCATGGTGCTCTCCGCGCCGGGTTTCGGCATCGAGCTGCCGGACCGTGAACTGGCCTGCGCCCCCATCGATTCGGCCCTGGGCCGGGACTATCTGGGCGCCATGCGCGCCGGCATCAACTGCGCCCTGGCCAACCGCCAGATCATCACCCACCTGGCGCGTGGCGCCGTTCAGGAAATCTTTCCCGGCATCGGACTGCCGCTCTTCTATGACGTGTCCCACAATACCTGCAAGGAGGAGGTCCACGTGGTGGATGGCATGGAGCGCCGCCTGTTCGTGCACCGCAAGGGCGCCACGCGGGCGCTGGGCCCGGGACACGAGGACCTGCCGGAGGTGTTCCGCGAGGTGGGTCAGCCCGTGCTGGTGGGGGGCTCCATGGGCACCAGTTCGCACATCCTGGCGGGAACCCGGGAGAGCGCGCAGCGTGCCTTCAGCTCGGCCTGCCACGGCGCGGGCCGCGCCATGAGCCGCAGCGCAGCCAAAAAACGCTGGCATGGCAGGGATATCGTGACCCAACTGGGACAGCGCGGCATCGTCATACGCGGCCACAGCATGCGCGGCATCGCCGAAGAGGCGCCCCTTGCCTACAAGGACGTGGATCAGGTGGTGGACAGCGCCGACCATGCCGGCCTGGCGCGCAAGGTGGCGCGCCTGGAGCCGCTGATCTGCGTAAAAGGATAGGGGGCTTCAAATAGACAAAGCCCTCACTCATACAGCCGGTCCGACTTGGCCGCCATGATGAAATCGTTGCGGTGCAGACCCTTGATCTTGTGCGACCACCAGGTCACCGTGACTTTGCCCCACTCCGTCAGCAGGTCCGGGTGATGGCCTTCCGTCTCTGCGATCTCACCCACCTTATTGGTAAAGGCGAGGGCGTCGACAAAATTCCTGAAGGAATAGGCGCGCCTCAATTTACGGATGCCGTCCTCCTCGACGATCTGCCACTCCGGCACCTGGGGTGAAAGTTCGGCGATTTCCTCTTCCGTTACCGTCGGCGCACCGCGCCGGCAGGCCTCACACGTGTTTTCATGCAGTTCAGTCAAAATGTCACCTCATATAGTTACCGGGTTATACTTAAACCTGAGTCCGTGGATTCACGGTTTAAGAATTTTCAAAGAACAGGCACCAGACCAAGGCAAACGACACTTGATGGAAGAATCGATCACAAGTCCCGTACCGGCCCTTTCTCCGGAAGAATTGTACCGCAGTTGTGATGTGGAACAGCTCGATTTCAACACCACCGATGAACTGCAGGATCTCGATCATATTATCGGCCAGGAACGCGCCCTGGAAGCCCTGCACTTTGGTATGGGTATACGCCGCGAGGGCTACAATCTCTTCGTGCTCGGCCCTTCGGGCATCGGCAAATACACGGTGGTGCGCCAGTACCTGGAACAGATGGCGGCGCAGGCGCAGACGCCTCAGGACCTGTGTTACGTCAATAACTTCGAACAACCCACGCGGCCCCGCGCCATGCATCTGCCTCCCGGTCAGGGTCAGAGGCTGCGCGCCGATATGGCGCGTCTCATCGACGACCTGCGGGCCACCATTCCCATGGCCTTCGAGACGGAGGAATATCAGGCCCGGGTGCATGAAATCGAGGAGAAATTCAAGGAACGCCGTGAAAAGGCCCTGGCGGAACTGGCCAGTGAAGGCGAGCAGGAGGGCATTGCCCTGATCAGGACGCCGGCGGGTTTTGCCTTTGCGCCGGAAAAAAACAAGGAGGTCATCAAGCCCGAGGAATACGAGCAGCTTCCGGACGCAGAGAAACAGCGCATCGAAAAGGTGGTGGCCGGGCTGCAGGAAAAACTGCGCGGCATCATGCTCAAGATCCCCCAGTGGCAGCGCGAGGCGCGCGAGGAGGTCAGGAAGCTGGATCATGAGATCGGCATGTATGCCGTGGGCAACCTCATCGAGGAACTGAAGGTGAAATATGCTCAACTGCCTCCCGTCGTTGCCTATCTGGAGGCCGTGCAGGGAGATGTCATCGGCAATCTCGACGAGTTCCGCCGCCAGGAGGAGGCGCCCAACCCGCTCCTGGAACCCGTCCTGGCGGAGAAGGGCATTTTCCGCCGGTACGAGGTCAATGTGGTGGT
>JALSGV010000095.1 GCA_026982565.1 Gammaproteobacteria bacterium | reverse complement strand
CTGTGGTGAATCAGGGGACGTTGGCGCCACAGGACGGATCACGATATCCAAGGCAAAGGGCGCAAAGGTTTTCTGAAAGGATTTCCTTTGCGCCCTCTGCGCCTTTGCGGCCTCTGCGTTTCATTCCATTCTCGGCATGAACCTGAAGAGCCTTTCTCTGTGCCTCCGTGTCTCTGTGGTGAGCTGAATAGTTACCCCGATTTTTCGTTAAATAGAACCACTATTCGCCTCAAAATCGGAAACATTTTGACTCGCTCTCCCACCATGCTCGCTACGATTACCCAAATCCGACAGACTCCTAGCGGAACTGGCTGCGATGGAGGCCGTGCTTCTCCAGCAGTTTGGTGAAGGCGCGGCGCTCCTTGCCCGCCTTGCGCGCGGCGCGGGAAACGTTGCCCTGGGTCTCGCGCAGCATCTGCTGCAGGTAGGTGCGTTCGAAACGCTCCACCACCAGGCGCTTGGCTTCCTGGAAGCTGTGCCGGTAGAGCTGGTGAAAGCGGCGATCGATGGTCTCGCCGCGGCGCTCCCTGCCCGCCCCCGCGGGCGGATCGAAGTGGATCTCGTCGCCTTCGGCGAGGAGGAAACCGCGCAGCAGCAGGTTTTCCAGTTCACGCACGTTGCCGGGCCAGTCGAAACGACGCAGCCACTGGCGGGTCGCCGCGCTTAGGGTTCGCGCGGGCTGGTCATAGCGTGCGCGATAGCGCTCGAGAAAATGATCGGCCAGCAACAGCACGTCGTCGCCACGGTCCCGCAGCGCGGGCAATGTCAGGGAGAGGATGTTGATGCGGTAGTAGAGATCCTTGCGGAAGCGGCCCTGGCGCACCAGTTCCTCGAGGCATTCGTTACTGGCGGTGATCAGGCGGAGGTGCGCCGTGCGGACACGCTCGGCGCCGATGGGCCGATATTCGTATTCCTGCAGGAAGCGCAACAGGGCCACCTGACCCTTGCCGCTGAGGGTCTCGATCTCGTCGAGGAACAGAGTGCCACCGGCGGCCTGCTCCACCAGTCCGCGCCGCGCCTCGCGGGCGTCGGTATAGGCCCCCTTCACGTGGCCAAACAGCTCGTTCTCCACCAGGCTGTCCGGCAGGGCGCCACAATTGACCGCGACGAAGGGCATGCCCTCATCGACACCGAGGTAATGGATGGCGCGGGCGATCTTTTCCTTGCCGGTGCCGGTCTCGCCCAGCACCATCACCGGGGCATCACAGCAAGCGAACTTGCGCACCTGCTCGAGAGCCTGGCGGAAAACCGGTGACTCGCCCACCAGGTTAAAGCGCAGGGTCAGCTGTTGTTCGAGGGTGGTTGTCGAAGCCGGCTGTCGCGAGAGACGTTGCAGGCGCGTCCACAGTTCCTCGCCAGCACCCGGCCAGGCCATCACCTCGCCACGGAAACCTTCGGCCCCATTGCATCGCAAATCGGCATCCGCCATCAGGGAAAGACAGCGATAATTGCGGGCCAGCTCCCTGGCCCTGTGCCTCGCGAGCGTATCACCGAGGGAGGTAAAGTCGATGACCACGGGAGTCCCCGCCGGCAGGCGAGCATAGGCCTCCAGGGTGGGGGAAAGCGCCCGGAAGGTGATGCCATGGTTCGCGGGCAGATCCCGTTCGAAGGTCTCGATGAGCGCCGCAGCCCGACTGGAGAACACGGCAATCCTTGTCTCTTCCTGACGCATTGACGTGTATTCCCTGAACGCCCCCCCTGTCTTAAGCCTAAATCCGTAGATTCAGGTTGAGGGAAACACATGATCCATGTCCGTGGCAGCACTGGACGGCTTCCAGTATGTCACGAAATATCGCGTACCTTTTTTTCGAGTTTCGTAGCTCACGCACAGTTGGTCAAGTGGGATGAGTTCAACCCTGAATCGTAGATTCAATAACACCTGAATCCGTAGGTTCAGGGCGGATGAAGCGTGCAACGGATTGATGCGCATCGCGTAATGAAAAATCGAGGACATAGCGGGGATTATTGCCGAGATTTTTCATAGTGTGAGACGCATCAATGCGTCGTGCGATTCGCCGTCATGAACCTGCGGATTCCGGTAACAATGAGTCATCTGGGCGTTATCATCAGCGCCGCTCTCGCACTCGAGACCCATGCCACCATCAGGTTTGCAATTGCCCCGGACAAGTCCTAGAATACGCGGTTCCCGCGCGTCGAAGTCTCTGTTTTCTTCGGGGGGAACACGACCAAATCCGGACGCGCACCCGAACAACCATCA
>JALSGV010000094.1 GCA_026982565.1 Gammaproteobacteria bacterium | reverse complement strand
GCCGATGCGCAGGCGCTTGTCGGGGTCTCCACTGGGCGCATGCTCGAAGCGCGGGTTGTTGCCGTGCACCCGGTCCCACTGGCGGCTTTCCTCCAGCAGTTCCTGTGGGGTGCACAGGACGTTGTAGCTGAGCAGGAAAAGCAGGTTGCTGTGGGCCTTGGCGGATTCCGGCTTGAGCGTCACGGCGCGGCGGTGATGTGACAGCGACTCCTTGAATTTCCCAGTGTCCATCAGGGCCATGCCCATATTACTGTGGGCCTCCGCATAGTCGGGTTTGAGTTTAAGGGCGTTCTCATAATGTGAGAGCGCGGCTGACTTTCTGCCGGCTTCCGCCTGCGCGATGCCCATATTGCAATGTGCTTCTGTAGATCCGGGGTTGAGAGATAAGGCGCGGCGGTAGTGGAATATCGCTTCCTCGAAATGACCCATGTCTTTCAAGACATTGCCCAGGTTATTATGGGCTTCTGCGTAATCAGGTTTTTCCTGTAATGCCTGCTGCAAAGCATGCCTTGCGGCAGTGTTTTCTCCCAACAGGTTTAATACATTTCCCAGGTTTGTCAAGAATATTTCGGCATGTGCGGGTTTGTGGCGCAGCGCATTCTGATAGTGGGAAACCGCCTCCCTCAATCTGCCCAGACTCGTAAGAAGATTGCCCATATTATTCAATGCTTCGGCATAATCGGGCCTTATCGCCAGAGATTTCTTGTAGTATTCCAGGGCTTGTTCGGTCTTTCCCATGTGGTTGAGGGTGTTCCCCAGTTTGCAGTGGGCTTCTGCGGAGCCAGGGTCAATACTCAGGGCCCGTTGGATATGGCGGGCCGCCTGCTCGTGTTCACCCCTGATGTCTAGCGCGTTCCCTAGGTTTATGAGCGCCTCCAAATGGTTTTTCTTGTGCTGAAGTACATGTTGGTAACAGGCTATGGCGTCATCTATTCTGTTCTGATCCTTGTACAGATTGCCCAGGCTGTACCATGCCGGGGCAAAATCGGGTTTGAGCTCGATTGCCTTGAGAAATTTTCTCCTGGCATCCCCGGCATGGCCCTGGAGGCTGTGTATCACACCCAGATTATGCCATGCGCCGGCGTCGTCGGGTTTCAACGATGTGGCCTTCTCATAGGCGTGTTGCGCCTTGTCCAGCTGATTCAACGCTTGATAGACGATGCCAAGGTTGGAATGGAAGTTGGCGATTTCCGGGGAGACGGCAATGGCCTGGCGGATCAATTCAGCGGCATACTGGTTGTCTCCCCGCATGTGGGCAATGCCTCCAAGCGTATGCAGGGCCCCCGCATGCCGGGGCTGTTGTTGAAGAATCCGCAGAAAGCATTGCTCGGCCCGGTCTGTTTTCCCGGCTTGCAGTAATGCCAGTCCGTCTTGAAATTCATCATCCGGAATCTGGGTTGGTGATTGCTCATGTGGATAGATATTGGGCCGGCGGATCCATGAGTTCCACATGCTTCGGTAGGAGTTCTCCAGGTGGAGGGTCAGGTCTTTTCCATTGCACAGGGATGATTGAGCCATTCGCTGGCGCAGGGTGTGTCTGAGTTCATGACGCCGCCGTTCATCATTGGCCAGTTCGACGGCCTTGTTGAAATAATCATCGGTTGAATCCGCGATGCAGCCGTCGAGCCCGATTGCTGAGAGCATGCTGACGCCCTGGCGTTCAATGAAGCGCAGCCCGGCGAGGGTGATGACGGGTACGCCCATCCACAGGGCATCGGCGGTGGTGGCGCCGCCGGTGCGGGGGAAGGGATCGAGGGCGATATCGATGTCATGATATGCATTCAGATAGTCGGTCGTGGCGGGAAGCAGGGTCAGGCGTTTTTCTGAGAGGCCGTGTCCAGAGAAGCGCGAGAGAATCTCCGTCCGCATGGCCAGGCCGGCAAGTGCGCGCGTCTTGAGCACCAGCCGGCTGTCGGGTACAGCCTTGAGGATCCGGCTCCACAGGGCGATGACCTGGGGGCTAAGCTTTGAGAGAACGTTGAAACAGCCGAAGGTGAGCGGGGCGTTAAGCGGCCGCGCCCGCACGGGGGGCGCGGCGGGGTCCGGGCGGTAGCAGAGCCAGCAGCGCGGGAGGCGCCATAGGGTTTCCGTGGCGATCTCCGGGGAATCGGGCGGATGCAGGACTTCGTCGGTGATCCAGTAATCCATGGTGTCGAGTCCGGTGGTGGCGCAATAGCCGAGGTAGGTCACCTGGATGGGCGCGGGCTTGAAGGTGAAGA
>JALSGV010000093.1 GCA_026982565.1 Gammaproteobacteria bacterium | reverse complement strand
CGGCGATAGGTGTCGCTCATGGTCGTCCTCCTGGTGGTCGTGGTGCAAGGTACCAGAAGGATACCATGAGCGATTCTTCTACCTCAGCCCCAACTCATAGAACAAATTTTCTGTACGGTAGTGAGTTATTCAAAACCTTCATTGCTGTGAATGCACCAGTCGCAGGCAACCACGATCCGCAGGGGATACTGAAAGGAAGCCGGTTTTTCTGGGTCAAGCGGCGTGCCGCATCGTCGCAGGAGTAGTGTCAAGTTCGTTCTGTAAATTGTGCGGGCCGGTGTCTTCCTGGAGGGCGGAATAGCCATGCACAACGTGTCAAGTTGCCTAATTCGGAGTTTTGGTGCCAGTAGCGGGCTGCAATTCGCCGGTTAGGAACAAGGGTGCCAGGATAAAGCACAGGGTGTAGGCTAAGAGTCGGGAGGCGATACGGGTGATCACCCCGCTTAAAGAACGTGCGCCGAGGCGCTGGATGTGGAAGGTGGTGGTGAGGATACTGAAGGCGGTTTCGATGCGGAGGCGGAGGCGGCGGACCAAGCGTCGGAACGCTTGGGGCCAAGGGTGGCGGCTGTCCCGGCGAGGGAGGGCGTATATCTGAATGCGCCGGCTTTGGGCCAGGAAGTGGGCTTCGCCGGGGTCATGGTAAGCGTTGTCGGCGAGGAGGACCAGATCCTGGGACGATTCTAACAGGGCGGAGAGCATTTTGGCGTCCTTACGGGCGGCAGGGGTTAGAAGCCACACGTCCACGACCTGGTCGAGGGTGGTGGTCATTTGGAGACGGAAGCCGAAGAATTTGCTCTTTTTGGAGGCGACGTGGCCGACGTACTCGGGGCCGGTGACGGTTTGGCAGCGGGGGGCATGGCTGTACTGACAGACGGGTGCCGGCAGGCTGTCCACCAGCCGCCAGGGGTCATCGGCGGGCAGCAAATGGAAGGCGGCCAGGAGGTAGCGGCGGATGTATTCCATGACCAGGCCCAAGCGGCGGCGGCGCTCGTTGAAGCGGCTCGGGCTAGGCAAGTGGGGGAAGAGGTCCAGGTGATATTGGCGCAGGAAGGCCAGCCCCAGCTCCTCATTGCCCCCGAACCAGAAGTCGATGATGAGGCTCACGGTGATGACCTCGCTATCGCTGAAGCGGGGCTGGGGCCCGCGGCGACGCCAACGGGGAAGGATAGGGGCCAAGGCTTGATAAGCGTCATCGACGATCACAAAGAGGTGCACAATGATGTCCTCCCAAGAAGCCTTCGTGATAAAATCGGTCAAGCGGCGCATAGGGTACCTCCTTCGTAGGGATGGTGCACCTAGAAGGATGCCCTATGCGCTTCTTTATCGCCAAGTGAACCCTGCTAAAACTCCGAATTAGGCAACGTATCATGCATTACGCATCACGTATCACGTAAGGCGTGGCTGGTCGGCCCAGTGGGGCTGGCTGGCCACGCTTTTGTGTTTTGGACGTTAGCCGCGGTGGTTCCCCGGTGAGACGTGGTGCCGTGCTCCCACTCGCGCCACTCCCGCCCCGAGTGGACACGCGCCCTGCCCTGGGCGTACAATATCCGGCATCCCACACGGAGGTGACAGACCGTGACGGGCACCATCATCAACATCATCGCTGTCCTCATCGGTGGCACCCTCGGGACCTTCTTGGGTGCCCGCCTGCCTGACAAGATTCGGGAAACCGTGATGGCCGCAGTGGGGCTGGTTGTGTTGGTCATCGGTTTCCAGATGGCCCTCTCCTCCCGGAACATCCTCATCCCCATGTTCAGCGTCCTCATCGGGGGCATTCTGGGGGAGATGTGGCGCATCGAAGACGGGCTCAACGCGCTGGGCCGCTGGCTGGAGGAGCGCACCCAGCACTGGTTCGGCGACGACGAGCGTTCCGTCACGCGAGCCTTTGTCACCGCCAGCCTCGTCTTCTGCGTGGGGCCCCTTACCATCCTGGGCGCGATTCAGGACGGGCTGACGGGTGACTTCCAGCTTCTGGCTGTGAAGTCCATTCTGGACGGGTTCACTTCCCTGGCCTTTGCCGCCACCCTGGGCCCCGGTGTCCTCCTTTCCATTATTACCCTGCTCGTGTACCAGGGGGGACTTTCCGTGACCGCAATGCTTTTTGGCTCCATCCTGGGAGATGTGACCCGCACCACGCCCTGGGTGCTGGAGATGACCGCGGCGGGTGGGATTCTCGTGCTGGGTATCGGCCTGGGCCTGCTGGAGCTGAAGCGTATACGGGTGGGGAACCTGCTCCCCG
>JALSGV010000092.1 GCA_026982565.1 Gammaproteobacteria bacterium | reverse complement strand
TATGCTCGAAAAGACAGGGACGATGACATTCCGCCGCACTTCCTTGTCCTTGTCACCACACTTCACTTGCCATTGCCGCCATACCCCTTTGTCATTGCGACCCACGGCTTTGTCACTTCGACCTCACTTCCCTGTCATTTCGACCCACGCCTTTGTCATTTCGACCCACGCCTTTGTCATTTCGACCCACGCCTTTGTCATTTCGACCGAAGGGAGAAATCCTGTCCCACCACCCCAAGATTTCTCGCTGCGCTCGAAATGACAGGGATACTGCCATTTCCCGCTACACTCGAAAAGACAGGGACGATGACATTCCGCCGCACTTCCTTGTCCTTGTCACCACACTTCACTTGCCATTGCCGCCATACCCCTTTGTCATTTCGACCTCACTTCCCTGTCATTTCGACCGAAGGGAGAAATCCTGTCCCACCGCCCCAAGATTTCCCGCTCCGTTCGAAATGACTGGTGTGACCCGGCAAGACAAACCCCGACCATCAAGACTTGCATCGTTGACTGAGGACCGTCTGCAGCCTGAATGCAGACCCGAGAGCCGGCATCCGGGGAGAACACAATCCATACCGCGTTTTGCTTTCGCTTCGCCCCATGCGGGCTACGATCACCCAAATCCGACAGACCTAGGCCTTGTACTCTCCGTAACTCATGAGCCTTTCGTAGCGCTGCCGAAGCAGCTCGTCCATGTCCATGCCATCGAGGCGATCCAGCGCGCCGCTCAGCGCCGCCTTGATGCGCTGCGCCATCTGCTCCACATCGCGGTGCGCGCCGCCCAGGGGCTCTTCCACGATCTCATCCACCAGGCCCAGCTCGCTCAGGCGCTGGGAGGTGATGCCCATGGCTTCAGCGGCCTCGGGGGCCTTCTCCGCGCTCTTCCAGAGAATGGAGGCGCAACCCTCGGGCGAAATCACGGAATAGGTGCTGTATTCCAGCATGATCAGGCGGTCGCCCACCCCGATGGCCAGCGCTCCGCCGGAGCCGCCCTCCCCGATCACGGTACAGACGATGGGGGTGCGCAGGGCGGACATCACCTTCAGGTTGCGGGCAATGGCCTCGCTCTGGCCCCGCTCCTCGGCATCCACACCGGGATAGGCCCCGGGCGTGTCGATGAAGGTCAGCACCGGGAGCCTGAAACGTTCCGCAAGCTGCATGAGGCGCAGCGCCTTGCGGTAACCCTCGGGGCGCGGCATGCCGAAATTGCGCCGGATCTTCTCCTTGGTGTCGCGCCCCTTCTGGTGACCGATCACCACCACCGGCCGGCCTTCCAGCCGGGCGAGGCCGCCGACGATGGCGGGATCGTCGGCAAAACAGCGGTCGCCGTGGAGTTCCTCGAAATCCGTGAAAATGCGCTCCACGTAGTCCAGGGTATAGGGACGCTGGGGATGGCGCGCAAGCTGCGACACCTGCCAGGCGTCCAGGCTGGAAAAGATGGACTCGGTGAGCGCCTTGCACTTGGCCTCCAGACGGTTGATCTCCTCGCCGATATTCAGCTCGTTGTCGCTGCTGACATAGCGCAGCTCCTCGATCTTCGCCTCCAGCTCCGCAATGGGCTGCTCGAACTCCAGGAAATTCAGCTTCATGGGAGCTTAGGTTAAAGCTTCGTGGAGAAAGAGTAAAGCACGCCGGGAAAACGTACCGGAAATAACAGAACGGCAGCGCCCTCCTTGCCTTTGCGCCGGGAGGACAGCCAGGAAACGGAGAGCAACGCCCTGATAACGGGCGTTGCTTTCTCCACATCACCCACCTACCTCTACTGACTGGACAGCGGTCGTGTGCAACAGAAACATCGTATCCTGCAGTCCCGTCGTGGTATTCACCCGTACCGGAAGCGTGATCAGGGTGCCGCTCACCACGGTGTTATCCACCGTGGCATTGACCGTGATGGTCCGGCTCTCCCCGACCGCCAGGGTCCCCAGACTGAAGCTCGCTTCCTCTCCAGGAAGACAAGTCACACCACAGCCTGTGGCATTCGGGTCAGCATCCACCGAGCTGTTAAAACTCAGCTCGGCAGGCACACGGATCATCACGTCCACGCCATCCACCGGGAGTGTATAGACATTGGCCACCGTGATGGTATAACTCAAGACACCACCTGCGGCCACGGGATCGGGGCTGGCTGCTAACACAATGGACAAGGGCGAGCTGCTCGCCACCACGGTCAGTGCGAACTCGGCGCTATTGTCCACCGCCAGCCCGCCATCGTAGGTCAGCTGGGCCGTGGCCCGCAGAAGCTGTCCCCC
>JALSGV010000091.1 GCA_026982565.1 Gammaproteobacteria bacterium | reverse complement strand
CGTTGCGGCTGCGGCGCTGCCGCTGGCCGGAGCGGCCTGGGCCGAGGAGAAGCCGGAATATGCCAACAAGGCGCTGCTGGAGAAGAATCCCATCATCGAGGACATCGTGATCGGGGCGCAGGATGCTCCCATCACCATGGTGGAATATTCCTCCGCCACCTGCCCGCATTGCGGCAATTATCACATCCACGAATGGCCCGTCATCAAGAAGGATTACGTGGATGCGGGCAAGGTGAGATACATCTTTCGCGAGTTTCCGCTGGACCAGGTGGCGCTGGCGGTCTTCATGCTGACGCGCTGTGCCTCGAAAGGAGATTCGGAAAAATACATCGCCGTGCTGGACATGGTGATGAAGACCCAGCGCGAATGGGCAAGGAACCCGAAGGATGGCCTGATGAAGATCATGCGCATGGCTGGCCTTTCCAACGAGCAGTTCGACAAGTGCCTGAAGGACGAGGCGCTGGCAAAGAAGATCATGAACTCGGCGCGCTCCGGCTCGAAGGACTTTGGTGTGCAATCCACGCCCACCTTCTTCATCAATGGCCGCAAGATCGTGGGCAGGCTGGACATCGACGGCTTTCGCATGATCCTTGACGAGGAGCTGAAAAGGGCAGCGAAGAAGCCGGGGAAGACGGCGCAGTAAGCAGTAAGGCGCAGTAAAATGTGCCTGAAGCTTGGGAGCAGGCATAAATGCGGGGGTGGATTCCGAGTGGAACTTGCAGTAACTTGGCTGCCGCGTGAATGCGCATTGTTCCGGGAGCACGGCAGGCGGGCGTGGGGCTTTGGACAATGCAAATGGAAAACATGCGGTATGCGATATTGTTTTTGGCCCTGTTGGCAAGTGGGTGCGCAACGGGGGACAAGCTGCTGTTGAGCGAAGCGGATCCGGTCGCGGGATTGCAGGTGCCCAAGGCGGCCTGTGAACAGCCTGCCGATGCCCGGTGTGTGTTCATCAACAGTCCCGTAAAACTGGACAACAAGCCTATCAAGCTGTCCTACAATCCATATCCATTCTTCAGGACACGGGAGCCACTGGAGTTCATTGACGCCAAACAGCAGGTATGGGTAGCACCGGCAGGTATTCTGACCGATGGCGCTTCCATCCCTCCCATCTTCGTGCCCCTGATAGGTGATCCGCGCAGCAAGGAATTCATGAATGCCGCCACGGTGCATGATTCCTATTCTGCCGAGAGCAATCGCGATTCCCCCTATTATCATGCTGCTCCGTGGCAAGACGTGCATCGCATGTTCTATGACGCGTTGCGGGTTTCTGGTACGCCTGCCATCAAGGCGAAGATCATGTATGCAGCGGTGTATCTGGGTGGGCCGCGCTGGAAGGAGGTGCGCAAACCACCTACCAGCAAGCGGCAGGCAGCCATAGTGCCACGTGTGGCTCCCGGGCAGGGTGGGCGGCTCCTTGCGCATGTAGATGATTTGACCATTGAGGCAGTGGCGGCTGGTGTGCGTGATCTGCAATCAGATACACCATTGCCGGAGTTGTTTTCCAAGGAGCAGCTCATGGATGCATTCAAGCGCGCCGCTGCTTACATCCGGGCTGCCAATCCCTCCATTGCCGAGGTCGAGATTTTTCTCACACGGCTGGAACTGGGCATGACAAGCGCCAGGAATTTGCCCGGAAACAAGCAGAGAAATTTCGGACCTCGCATCTATCTTCCGGGTGAGCAGCGCCCCTTCGACGAGGGAGGCGGCTCTGACAGCGGAGCGACAGGCGGTGACGGCTATGATGGAGGCGGCTCTTCCGAGGAATGACCATCCAGGCTGCAAGGTGGAGAGGGTTGCAATTCTCTCAGCAGCAGTCCTGCAGAGGCAGGGGATAGGAATTGAAAAGGCTTGCCTGCTGCCATGGGGTGTCATTCCATCTGCTTGGCCTGTTGCCACAGCTTGTCCTGTTCTTCCGCCGAGAGGTCGGCAAGCTGCTGGCCTTGGCGATGGGCCTGTTGCTCCATGTGGCGGAAGCGGCGGGCGAACTTGTCGTTGGCGCGGCGCAGGGCGGCTTCCGGGTCCACCTTCAGGTGGCGGGCGAGGTTGACGACGGAGAACAGCAAGTCGCCCAGCTCCTCCTCCACCGCCTCCTGCCCCATGCCCGCCGCGGCTTCGGCCAGCTCGCATGCCTCCTCGGCGATCTTCTCCGCCACGCCAGCGGCATCGGGCCAGTCGAAACCGGCGCGGGCGGCGCGCTTCTGCAGCTTCTCCGCCCGCATCAGGGCAGGCAGGGCCAGCGCCACGCCGTCCATC
>JALSGV010000090.1 GCA_026982565.1 Gammaproteobacteria bacterium | reverse complement strand
ACCGGCGCCGGCGCGACCTCCGGGTCGTAGCTCTCTGCCAGCGCCGCCACGTCTTCCGGGCCGTAGGTGTAGGTCTGGCCGTTCATCGCCGTGAACGTGCCGGGCCTGAACACCTCGATGCGGCGGGTGGCCTGCTGCTCGCGCTGCTGCTTGTCGTTCTTGCCGCTCATGCAAATCGCCCTTGCGGAATGGCACCGTCAGGGCGACATTGGAGGATCACTCAAGCAGCGGCAGCCGGAAGGGTTCCGTCTTTCTTCGCGCCTGTCTTGAGTAGAGTCCGCCGCGTGGCATAAGGTGGGCATGGCATTTCGAAGCCGCCACCCCACACCATCAGCTCCCGTCCTGTTCCCCGTGTGCTGTTGTTGGCCGTGTAGTGAATTTCGAACTCACACATCGGGTACCCTGTATATAGCTCACGCACCTCATCACAATAATCATAAGTCAGCACCCATGGCGAGCGCAGTCCTTTCACTTTTTTTGCTAGTCGAGCATGGTCTGCCGCCTTGTAATAGTTACGGTAAAGGCGGCGCGCATTACGGAAATAGGGTGGATCCAGATAAATAAGGTGACGCTGTGGAAGTTGTGGCACCTGTTTTTCCAAGAACTCTTCGGCATCTATGC
Organism: Gammaproteobacteria bacterium; assembly: GCA_026982565.1. Lineage (GTDB taxonomy): Bacteria > Pseudomonadota > Gammaproteobacteria > SZUA-140 > SZUA-140 > SZUA-140. The sequence goes on along the minus strand of JALSGV010000090.1, from coordinate 1,646 downwards.
CGAAAACATCGATTCTGCTAGAAAGCCTGCCGATCAACTGCAACTGGCGTATCAGAGTTTCTCGGTTGAAGCGTGCATCGATGCCATATTTTCCGCTTTGTTTTTTGCCACCGATGGGGCCTCCACGCAGGATGCCACTTCTAGATGTGCGATTGAGATACAGCGCTGCAAATCCCAACTCCAGAATATCTCTGCCTTCTGGATTGCTATATATCGCCCTTTGACGGGCATGCTCCTCCACATTCAATGGAATGGATTGAATAAGAGAAATCAGCTCTTTTGTATGGTGCTTTACCGATAGCCAGAAAGCATGGATGGCTGGGTCGGCATCATTGATAACAACATGATTGACGTGCTCTTGCACCAAGAGCAACATCGCTATGCCAGCCCCTCCGGCAAAAGGTTCGACATACCATCCACCTGCAAGCCCATTGTGATGAAGGGCCCGCAGCATCCATTCGGACAGCCGGGCTTTCCCGCCCGGATATCTGAAAGGTGTAGAACTCTGCATGCCATTTTTATAGCCATTTTGAGAGATGTTGGCCAGCACTTTTCTCCTTGCGTCCCGCAGCATTCTCCCCGCCCCGCTGACGGGGGTGCTGACGGTGGTTCGGTGTTTTCCGGTGGGTGGGGTGCGGGAAGGGTATTGAGGGCGTCAGCGGGCGCGGAAATCGTCGCGGTCATTTCAGGCGGTGTTGCAGCCAGCCTTCCAGTGCCTCCAGCACGTCCGCCGCATCTTCCCTGCCAATGCCGATGTAAGGGCGCGGCGGCACCTTCACGCCCTTCACGAACAGGTCAGAATGGCTGCGCCCCGGCACCACGCTGCCCGCACCGGAGATGCGCAGCGCCTTCGCCCGCTTCGGGCGGATCGTCGCGCCGTATTGGTGCACCAGCACCTTCGGGTGCTTCAGGGGCGTGCCCACCTCGGCCTGGCGGGCATCGGCCTGCATGTGGATGGAGCCGAACAGTTCGCCACTGTCGCGCAGGATGCCGCGCTTGCTGCGCCGTGCCGCCAGCGTAACGGGCGACAGCCGCGGCCACCTCTTGCCCTCCGGGCTGACCTCGCGGCGAAAGCGCCGCTGCGTGTTGCGCAGCAGCACCTCGCCCATGATGCGATGCACCGCCGCCCGGTCTTCCAGCGACATCTTCAGCCGCCGCAGCATCAGCGCTATCTCGTCCTGGCTCCACTTGATCTTGAGCATTGAACAACCTACATTGCAGATGCTCATGAACGTAGTCCGGTGGGTTGGACCAGAGAAGCTCATGGGCACAGGGGCGGTGAACACCTACACCCGCCCCTAATTCTTTTCTCGTCGATAGAGCAACACACCCTGCCGGCGCTCGTTCATCCCTTTCTGGCTTGGCGGGAATATGGTTTGCCCCTCCCAGGATCGGTAGTTCCATTCATAAGCAGCAAATATACCTACGTTGGGAAAATACCGAAGATAACGGCGATCCAGCACGGCTCGACCACCCACCTGCATCTTTTCTTCCTCTGGTTTGAATATCCGCACACTCACCGGATCGATGGACAGCCATATCTCATCCGGATCAAGAAGCGCCGCGGCCATGAAGTGCATGTAGCGCCAGCGTTCGCGCTTCAGCGCCTTCCAGTCGCCGGATGCATCCTGAAACAGGGAGGCCGA
>JALSGV010000089.1 GCA_026982565.1 Gammaproteobacteria bacterium | reverse complement strand
TTGGCGTTCAGGGCGCCCTGCTTGAAAGCCATGGAGCCAGCGATCTTGAAAGCCATCTCACTGGAATCCACATCATGGTAGGAGCCATCGTACAGGGTGACCTTGACATCGACGACCGGGTAACCGGCAATCACGCCATTCTCCATCTGCTCCTGTACGCCCTTATCCACGGACGAGATGTATTCTCTCGGCACGACACCACCCACGATCTCGTTGACGAACTCATAACCAGCGCCACGCTCCTGGGGCTCCAGGCGCAGCCAGACATGACCATACTGGCCACGGCCACCGGACTGGCGCACAAACTTGCCTTCCTGCTCAATCGCATTGCGGATGGTTTCGCGATAGGCCACCTGGGGCGCCCCCACATTGGCCTCGACACTGAATTCACGCTTCATGCGGTCAACGATGATTTCCAGATGTAGCTCGCCCATCCCCGAAATAATGGTCTGCCCGGACTCTTCGTCCGTATGGACCCGGAAAGAAGGATCCTCGGCAGCCAGCTTGCCCAAGGCGATACCCATCTTTTCCTGATCCGCTTTGGTCCTGGGCTCGACGGCAACAGAGATCACGGGCTCTGGAAACTCCATGCGCTCAAGAGTGATGATATTATCCAATGCGCACAGGGTGTCGCCGGTGGTGACATCCTTGAGCCCAACCGCCGCGGCGATATCCCCTGCGCGGACTTCCTTGATCTCTTCGCGCGAATTGGAATGCATCTGCACGATGCGTCCGATGCGCTCCTTTTTGTGCTTGACCGGATTGTAAATGGAGTCACCGGACTTGATCACGCCCGAGTACACGCGAAAGAAAGTCAGGGTACCGACGAAAGGATCGGTGGCAATCTTGAATGCCAGGGCTGCAAACGGCTCGTTGTCATCGGCATGACGCTCGGCTTCCGTCTCTTGCGCATCGTCCAGCACCCCCTTGATGGGCGGCACATCGATCGGCGAAGGCATCAACTCGATCACTGCGTCAAGCATGGCCTGCACACCCTTGTTCTTGAACGCGGAACCACACAGCGCCGGGATAATCTCGTTGTTCAGGGTGCGGATGCGCAGCCCTTTCTTGATCTCCTCCGCCGTGAGCTCACCGCCTTCGAGATACTTCTCCATGAATTCGTCGTTGGCTTCGGCGGCGGCTTCGACCATTTTCTCGCGCCACTCCTGGCATGCATCCTCCATGTCAGCCGGAATGTCACGCTCCTCGAAGCTCATGCCCATGGTCTTGTCATCCCAATAAATAGCCTTCATCTTGATGAGATCGACAACACCTTCAAAATTTTCTTCTGCGCCAATCGGCAGCTGGATCGGCACCGGATTACCGTTCAGCCTGTCCTTGATCTGCCCCACCACGCGCAAAAAATCCGCGCCGGCGCGGTCCATCTTGTTGACGAAGGCCAGACGCGGCACTTCGTATTTGTTGGCCTGACGCCAGACAGTCTCGGACTGGGGCTCGACGCCACCCACCGCGCAAAATACCGCGCAGGCGCCATCCAGCACACGCAGGGATCGCTCCACCTCGATGGTAAAATCAACGTGCCCGGGCGTATCGATGATGTTGATGCGGTGCTGGGGAAACTGCTTCTCCATACCTTCCCAGAAACAGGTGGTCGCAGCCGAGGTAATGGTAATACCACGTTCCTGCTCCTGCTCCATCCAATCCATGGTTGCGGCGCCATCGTGCACCTCACCGATCTTGTGGGAGACACCGGTGTAGTAGAGGATACGCTCCGTCGTCGTGGTTTTACCGGCGTCGATGTGCGCCATGATGCCGATGTTGCGGTACCGCTCTATGGGTGTTTTGCGTGCCACTTTATCAAATCCCTAAAATATATAACTTTGAATTAAACAAACAACGCCGCTGCGCCTACCAGCGATAGTGTGAAAATGCCTTGTTGGCCTCGGCCATGCGGTGCGTGTCCTCACGCTTCTTGACGGCCGTGCCGCGCGATTCATAGGCGTCCATGATCTCGCCGGCCAGCCTCAAGCCCATGGATTTCTCGCCACGGTTGCGGGCGCAATCGACCAGCCAGCGCATGGCCAGGGCCTGACCGCGGGCGCCGCTGACCTCGATGGGCACCTGATAGGTCGCGCCACCAACACGCCGTGATTTTACCTCCACCAGTGGGCGGATATTGTTCAGCGCCTGGGTAAAGACCTCTACCGGCTCTCCCTTGCCCTTGGCCTCGACGGTACTCAGGGCGCCGTAGACGATCTTCTCGGCCACGGACTTCTTGCCGCTCTTCATGACCATGTTGATAAACTTGGCAAGCACTTGGTTCCCGTACTTGGGATCCGGCAACACCTCTCTCTTCGCAACGACTCTTCTTCTTGGCATCGTAATTACCTTGACTTTGAAATCCCGTTATCAGGACTTGGGCTTCTTGGCCCCGTACTTCGAACGCCCCTGGCGACGCCCCTCGACACCGGAGGTGTCCAGGCTGCCGCGCACCGTGTGATATCGCACACCAGGCAAATCCTTTACACGTCCACCGCGGATCATGATGACACTGTGCTCCTGCAAGTTATGCCCTTCGCCACCGATATAAGTGGTCACTTCCATGCCGTTGGTCAAACGGACGCGGGCCACCTTGCGCAAAGCCGAGTTGGGCTTCTTGGGTGTCGTCGTGTAGACGCGCGTACACACCCCGCGCTTCTGCGGGCAACCGTCCAGCGCGGGCACCGCACTCTTAGTTTTCTTCCGCGCCCTGGGCTTGCGGACCAATTGATTAATCGTTGCCATGCTAAAACTCCACCCCAAATAAATAGTTAAGCGCCCAGCCATCGAGCCTGCGCCCTTGGTCGACGTCGGCTTCAAACGGTTGAACGCTTATCTTACGAAAATCCAGCAAATCAGAGATTTATTATATCTCTGCAAAGCCGCGAAATTTTATGGTGATATGCCGTGGCTGTCAAGGCATTCCTGAAAAAAAACGCCGACAATAAAATGCCGGCGCGTGACTTTCCGACTCCGCCCCTCCCGTCATCATGGAAGGGGCGGACGATGATGACAAAAGCAGGGCCGTCGCGCCGCTTTCTCTCATCAGGTTACATTGAAGGCCTGACGCAAGGCCTCTTCCACCTCGTCGGTGGTAGGCGCCTTTTCCTCTCCCCCGGACGTGGGCTGCATGGCCTCGCGGCGCTTGCGCTCCAACTGGTGCGCCATGCCGGTCCCTGCCGGAATGAGACGTCCGACGATGACATTCTCCTTGAGGCCGCGCAGATGGTCGGACTTGCCATTGACCGCCGCCTCGGTGAGCACCCGCGTGGTCTCCTGGAAGGAGGCCGCCGAGATGAAGGATTCGGTGGCGAGAGAGGCCTTGGTGATGCCTAGCAACAGGTCGATATACTTGGCCGGCTCCTTGCCATCGGCAATAACCTTCTCATTTTCCTCAAATAAACGCGAACGCTCCACCTGGTCGCTCTTGAGGAAAGTGGTGTCACCCGGGTCGGTGATTTCCACCTTGCGCAGCATCTGGCGCACGATGACCTCGATGTGCTTGTCGTTGATCTTCACGCCCTGCAGGCGGTAGACGTCCTGCACCTCCTTGACGATGTAATTGGCCAGGGCCTCGACGCCCAGCAACCTCAGGATGTCATGGGGGGAGTACTCACCGTCTACCACGACCTCACCCTTTTCCACATGTTCTCCCTCGAACACCGTGATATGGCGCCATTTCGGAATCAGCGTCTCATAGGTCTCGCCGTCCGGGCCGACGATGACCAGTCGTTGCTTGCCCTTGGTCTCCTTGCCAAAGTCGATGGTTCCCGTCATCTCCGCCAGGATGGCCGGCTCCTTGGGCTTGCGCGCCTCGAACAGGTCCGCCACACGGGGCAGACCGCCGGTGATGTCACGGGTCTTGGACGACTCCTGGGGAATCCTCGCCACCACGTCGCCCACGTTGACTTCGGCGCCGTCATCCATGTTGATGATGGCGCCCGCCGGGAGGTAATAGACGGCCGGGATATCGGTGCCGGTGAAACACACCTCTTTGCCGCTTTCGTCCACGATACGCACCATGGGGCGTAGATCCTTGGCGCTCATGCCACGGGTCTTGGGATCGGTCACCACCAGGCTGGTGAGACCGGTCATTTCGTCCGTGTGGCGCTGTACGGTGACGCCTTCGACGATATCACTGAAAGCCATGCGCCCGGCCACCTCGGTTACGACAGGATGGGTATGGGGATCCCAGGTGGCCAGCACCTGGCCCGACTCCACGCCGTCGCCATCGTTGACCGTGAGAATGGCGCCATAGGGTATCTTGTAACGCTCGCACTCGCGCCCGTTAACATCCAGGACCGCCATTTCAGCAGAGCGGGAGATGGCGATCTGATTGCCGCTGGCATTGACCACGGACTTGAGGTTGACGAGGCGCACGCTCCCCTTGGTCTTGATCTGGATGCTGTTGGCCGCCACGGCGCTGGATGCGGCGCCCCCGATATGGAAAGTGCGCATGGTCAGCTGGGTGCCCGGCTCACCGATGGACTGTGCGGCAATGACGCCGACGGCCTCGCCGATGTTCACCTGGTGTCCGCGCGCCAGATCCCGTCCATAGCAGGTGGCGCAGATGCCATAGCGCGTCTCGCAAGTAATGGGCGAGCGCACCTTGATTTTTTCAACGCCCTTTTCATGAAGCAGCTTGACCCAGTGCTCATCCAGCAGCGTGCCTCCGGGAATGAACACTTCATCTTCCTTGCCCGGCAACATCACGTCGTCGATGACCACGCGGCCCAGGGCCAGATTGTCCAGGGACTCGACGATATCACCGCCCTCGATGACATGGGTCATCATGATGCCCTTGTCCGTTCCACAATCCTCCTCGGTGATCACCAGGTCCTGCGCCACGTCCACCAGGCGGCGGGTCAGGTAACCGGAGTTGGCCGTCTTGAGGGCGGTATCCGCCAGACCCTTACGGGCGCCGTGGGTGGAGATGAAGTACTGCAGGACGTCCAGCCCTTCACGGAAATTGGCGGTAATGGGCGTTTCGATGATGGAGCCGTCGGGCTTGGCCATGAGGCCGCGCATGCCGGCCAGCTGACGGATCTGGGCCGCGCTGCCTCGCGCGCCGGAGTCGGCCATCATGAAGATGGAATTGAAGGACTTTTGCTCAACCTCCTTGCCGTCAGCACTGTGAAGAGTCTCGGTGCCCAGTTTTTCCATCATGGCCTTGGCCACCTGATCATTGGTATGGGACCAGATATCCACCACCTTGTTGTAGCGCTCGCCATCGGTCACCAGGCCCGAGGTATACTGGTTTTCGATCTCCTTGATCTCCTGCTCGGCGGCGCCGATGATTTTGGCCTTCTCCTCGGGGATGATCATGTCGTTGATGCCGATGGAGACCCCGGCGCGCGTTGCGAAGCTGAAACCGGTATACATGAGCTTGTCCGCGAAGATCACTGTCTCCTTGAGGCCGACGTTGCGATAACATTCGTTGACCAGGTTGGAGATGGCCTTCTTGGTCATATCCTTGTTGACCAGCTCGAAGGCCAGACCGTCAGGCACGATATCGAAGAGCAGCGCGCGCCCGACCGTGGTTTCCTTCAGGTTGCGGCTCGACACGCGCTCGCCGTTCTCGAAACGCACCTCCTCGATGCGCACCCTGACTCGCGCATGCAGATCAACCTGACGGCTCTCATAGGCGCGGTGTACTTCGGCAATGTCTGCAAAGACGGCGCCCTCACCGGGCACGTTGACCTTTTCGCGGGTCATATGGTAGAGCCCCAACACCACGTCCTGGGAAGGCACGATGATGGGCTCGCCATTGGCCGGCGAGAGAATATTGTTGGAGGACATCATCAGGGCGCGGGCCTCGAGCTGCGCCTCCAGGGACAGGGGCACATGCACGGCCATCTGGTCACCGTCGAAGTCGGCGTTGAAGGCGGTGCACACCAGGGGATGCAGCTGAATGGCCTTGCCCTCGATGAGTACGGGCTCGAAGGCCTGGATCCCCAGGCGGTGCAGGGTGGGCGCACGATTGAGCATGATGGGATGTTCACGGATCACCTCGTCGAGGATATCCCATACTTCAGGCCCCTCGCGCTCCACCAGCTTCTTGGCCGCCTTGATGGTGGTGGCCAGTCCGCGGCGCTCGATCTTGCTGAATATGAAGGGCTTGAACAACTCCAGCCCCATTTTCTTGGGCAGGCCGCATTGATGGAGGCGCAGGGTCGGCCCCACCACGATCACGGAACGGCCGGAGTAGTCGACGCGCTTGCCCAGCAGATTCTGGCGGAAACGCCCCTGCTTGCCCTTGATCATGTCGGCGAGGGATTTCAGCGGACGCTTGCTGGTACCGGTGATGGCCTTGCCACGGCGTCCGTTGTCCAGCAGGGCATCGACGGATTCCTGCAGCATGCGCTTCTCGTTGCGCACGATGATATCGGGCGCATTGAGATCCAGCAGGCGCTTGAGACGGTTGTTGCGGTTGATGACGCGGCGGTACAGGTCGTTGAGATCCGAAGTGGCGAAGCGGCCGCCATCCAGGGGCACCAGGGGGCGCAGCTCGGGCGGCAGGATGGGCAGCACTGACATGACCATCCACTCCGGGCGGTTGCCGGAGGCGAGGAAGGCCTCCATGAGCTTGAGACGCTTGCTGAACTTCTTGATCTTGGTCTCGGACCCCGTGGCGCTGATCTCCTCGCGCAACTTGGCCACTTCGGCCTTGATATCCAGGGAGCGCAGCAGTTCGTGAACGGCCTCGGCGCCCATGCGCGCATCGAACTCATCGCCGTATTCCTCGATGGCGTCGAGATAGGTTTCATCGGTGAGCAACTGGCCGCGCTCCAACTGGGTCATGCCCGGGTCGATGACCACGAAGGCCTCGAAATACAACACACGCTCGATATCCCTTAGGGTCATGTCCAACAGCAGGCCCATGCGTGAGGGAAGGGACTTTAGGAACCAGATATGAGCCACCGGGCTGGCCAGCTCGATGTGGCCCATGCGTTCGCGGCGCACCTTGGTGACGGTGACTTCCACGCCGCATTTTTCGCAGATCACCCCGCGGTGCTTGAGACGCTTGTACTTGCCGCACAGGCACTCATAGTCCTTCAGGGGACCAAAGATCTTGGCGCAGAACAGGCCGTCGCGTTCCGGCTTGAAGGTGCGGTAATTGATGGTTTCCGGCTTCTTGACTTCGCCATACGACCATGAGCGGATCTTGGCAGGTGACGCCAACCCGATTCGGATGGAATCGAATTCATCCATTTGCCCCTGCTGCTTTAACAAGTTCAGTAAATTTTTCAAGGCCTTGTCTCCTGCTCAATTGATTCCTGTATCATTCTTTCCTGCCGCCGGCCCCTGTACGCCAGGGGCCGTATGCCTGACCTTACGATCATTCCAGCTCCACATCGATGCCCAGCGCGCGAATTTCCTTCAACAGGACATTGAAGGATTCCGGCATGCCGGGGGTCATGCGATGATCGCCATCGACGATGCTCTTGTACATGGCGGTGCGGCCATGGACATCATCGGACTTGACCGTGAGCATTTCCTGCAGGGTATAGGCGGCGCCATAGGCCTCCAGCGCCCATACTTCCATTTCGCCGAAGCGCTGACCTCCAAACTGTGCCTTGCCGCCCAAGGGCTGCTGGGTGACCAGGCTGTAGGGGCCGGTGGAACGGGCATGCATCTTGTCATCCACCAGGTGGTTGAGCTTCAACATGTACATGTATCCCACCGTAATCTGGCGCTCGAAGGCCTCGCCGGTACGGCCGTCGTAGAGCGTGGTCTGCCCGGTGGTGGGCAGGTCGCACATTTCCAGCATGGTCTTGATCTCTTCCTCGGTGGCGCCGTCGAACACCGGCGTCGCCATGGGCACGCCCTTGGTGAGATTCCTGGCCAGTTCCAGGACTTCCTCGTCGCTCAGGGAATTGATATCTTCCTTCTTGCCACTGGCATTGTAGATTTTGGTCAGATATTTACGGATCTCCGTAGTCTTCTTCTGCGCCTCGAGCATCTCTCCGATCTTGAGACCCAGGCCCTTGGCGGCCCACCCCAGATGGGTCTCCAGCACCTGTCCGACGTTCATGCGCGAAGGTACGCCCAGGGGGTTCAGGACAATGTCCACGGGTGTGCCGTCTTCCTGGTAGGGCATGTCTTCGACGGGCACGATCATGGAAATCACACCTTTGTTACCATGACGCCCCGCCATTTTGTCGCCGGGCTGCATGCGCCGCTTGACCGCCAGGTAGACCTTCACCATCTTGAGGACACCAGGGGCCAGATCGTCGCCCACCGTCAGCTTGCCGCGCTTCTCTTCCAGTTTGGCGTCGTAGAGCTTCTTCTGCGCCTTGCGCTGGCCATTGAGCTGCTCCAACTGCTTGTTGGCGGCGTCGTTCTTGAGGCGGATCTCGAACCATTTCTCGCGCGGCGTTTCCTCCAGATAGGACCTGGTGATCTTGGCCCCGGCCTTCAGCCCCTTGGGACCCCCCTCGGCGGTCTTGCCCAGCAACAGCTTCTCCATGCGCTGGAAGACATCGTTCTCCAGGATGGCAAACTCGTCGTTGAGATCCTTCTTGATCTTGTCCAGCTCCATGTTTTCGATATCCAGGGCGCGCTTGTCCTTGTCGACGCCCTGGCGGGTGAATACCCGCACATCGATAACGGTACCCATGGTGCCTGAAGAAACGCGCGCCGAGGTATCCTTCACGTCGGAGGCCTTCTCGCCAAAAATGGCGCGCAGCAGCTTCTCCTCGGGCGTCAGCTGGGTTTCGCCCTTGGGCGTCACCTTGCCCACCAGGATATCGCCCGGCCCCACCTCCGCGCCGATGTAGACGATACCGGATTCATCCAGCTTGCTGAGGGCGCTCTCGCCTACATTGGGAATATCACAGGTGATCTCTTCTGGCCCCAGCTTGGTGTCACGGGCCACGCAGGTGATTTCCTCGATGTGGATGGAGGTGTAGCGGTCTTCTTCCACTACGCGCTCGGAAATGAGGATGGAGTCCTCGAAGTTGTAGCCATTCCAGGGCATGAAGGCCACCATCATGTTCTGCCCCAGGGCCAGCTCGCCCATATCCGTGGAGGAGCCATCGGCCAGCACGTCGCCGGCGGCGATCACGTCGCCTGGCTTCACCAGGGGGCGCTGGTTGATGCAGGTATTCTGGTTGGAGCGGGTATATTTGGTCAGGTTGTAGATATCCACGCCGGGCTCGCCGGTGGCCGTCTCGTCGTCATTGACGCGCACCACGATACGTCCCGCATCCACCGTATTGACCACGCCGCCACGGGTGGCGACGACGGCCACGCCGGAGTCGATGGCCACGGTACGCTCCATGCCGGTGCCCACCAGGGGTTTTTCGGCGCGCAAGGCGGGCACCGCCTGGCGCTGCATGTTGGAGCCCATCAGGGCGCGGTTGGCGTCATCGTGTTCCAAGAAGGGAATGAGTGAAGCCGCCACGGACACGATCTGCTTGGGGGAGACGTCCATATATTCCACCTGATCCGCCGTCTTCAAGGTAAACTCGTTCTGATGACGGCAGGAGATCAGTTCTTCTGTCAGGTTACCCTTGCTATCCAGGGCCGCGCTGGCCTGGGCAATCACGTAGTTGCTTTCCTCTATGGCCGACAGATAGACGATGTCATTGCTGACCTTGCCCTTGGCCACCTTACGGTAGGGGGTTTCCAGGAAACCATAGTCGTTGGTGCGGGCGTAGACCGACATGGAATTGATAAGGCCGATGTTGGGACCTTCCGGCGTCTCGATGGGACACACCCGGCCATAGTGGGTGGGATGCACGTCGCGCACTTCGAAACCGGCGCGTTCACGGGTCAAACCACCCGGACCCAGGGCCGAGATACGCCGCTTGTGTGTAATTTCGGACAAGGGATTGTTCTGGTCCATGAACTGGGATAGCTGGCTGGAACCGAAAAACTCCTTGATCACCGCCGTCACCGGCTTCGCATTGATCATCTCCTGGGGCATCAGGCCCTCGGATTCGGCCAGGGCCAGGCGCTCCTTGACGGCGCGCTCCACCCTCACCAGGCCGATGCGGAACTGGTTTTCCACCATTTCACCCACGCAGCGCACCCTGCGGTTGCCCAGGTGATCGATGTCGTCCACCACACCCTTGCCGTTCTTGATATCGATGAGGACCTTGAGGACATTGACGATGTCCTGGTTGGTCAGCGTACCCTCGCCCGCCTCATCGTCGAGGCCCACGCGCAGGTTGAACTTCATGCGCCCCACTGCCGACAGGTCATAGCGATCGGGATTGAAGAACAGGTTCTGGAACAGCATCTCGGCCGCCTCTTTGGTGGGCGGCTCGCCGGGACGCATCATGCGGTAGATCTCCACCAACGCCTCCAGCTTGGTCTGGGTCTGGTCGATGCGCAGGGTGTCGGAGATGAAAGGCCCGCAGTCCAACTCATTGATATAAAGCAGGTCGAGCTGCTTGAGCCCGCTGTCCTTGATCTTCTGCAGCAACTCGGCGTTGATTTCGCTGTTGGCCTCGATCATGACCTCGCCGCTGTCTTCATCGATAATGTCCTTGGCAACGACCTTGCCAATGAGGTATTCGTCTGGCACCTCGATTCGCTTCACGCCCGCCTTGTCCATTTCACGGATGTGGCGCGCGGTGACACGGCGACCCGCCTCGACGATGACCTTGCCACGGGGCCCCTTGATGTCGAAGGACAGGGTCTCACCCCGCAGGCGCTCGGGAACCAGCTCCAGCTTGATGGTGTCCTTGTCGAAATGGACGGTGCTGGTGTCGAAAAACATGCCAAGGATTTCCTGGCTGTTGTAGCCCAGGGCACGCAGCAGAATGGTGGCCGGCAGTTTGCGGCGGCGGTCGATGCGCACAAAGATGCAGTCCAGGGGATCGAATTCAAAATCCAGCCAGGAACCACGGTAGGGAATCACGCGCGCCGAGTACAACACCTTGCCCGAGGAATGGGTCTTGCCCTTGTCATGGTCGAAGAACACACCGGGTGACCGGTGCAACTGGGAGACCACAACGCGCTCGGTGCCATTGATGACGAAGGTGCCGTTGCTGGTCATGAGCGGGATCTCGCCCATGTAGACGACCTGCTCCTTGATATCCTTGACCACCTTGGCATTGGCCGGAGAGTCCTTGTGATAGATAATGAGGCGCACCTTGACCTTCATGGGCGCCGAGTAGGTCACTCCACGCAGTTGGCATTCCTTGACATCGAATACGGGCGTACCCAGTTCGTAACTGACATATTCCAGTGCTGCATTACCCGAATAGCTGACGATGGGGAAAACCGAACGAAAAGCGGCTTCCAGACCCCGGTCGGCCCGATCTCCCGGGGCGACGTCTGCCTGTAAAAAGGTTCGGTAAGAATCCAGCTGAGTCTCCAGCAGATAGGGGACTTTCAGCACATCCGGACGTTTACCAAAATCCTTGCGAATACACTTTTTTTCGGTATAGGTGTATGCCATCGGGGTTCCTCAGCACTTGTTGGTTGTTGCATGGCAACTGGCCATTATCATAGATAAATTCCCGGAATTCCATAGGGGACAGGGCCGGCGGCATGCCGCCGCCAGCCCTCCCGGGAATTCGCGAAGACCCGAATCGGTCCAGGTCTCCTTATTGGACCCGCAGGTCCGGCACAACGCTCGGTTATTTGAGTTCAACCGAAGCGCCTGCCTCCTCCAGCTGCTTCTTGATGGATTCGGCATCGTCCTTGGATGCGGCTTCCTTCACCGTGGAAGGGGCGCCTTCGACCATTTCCTTGGCTTCCTTCAGACCCAGACCGGTGATGGCGCGCACCGCCTTGATCACGCTCACCTTGTTGGAACCGAAGCTGGTCATGACCACGTCGAACTCGGTCTTCTCCTCTGCCGCCGCAGCTTCACCGCCACCTGCGGCAGGCGCGGCGACCGCGGCGACGGCGGCGGCGGAAACGCCAAACTTCTCTTCCATGGCGGAGATCAGATCGACCACTTCCATCACGGTCATGTTTGAAATGGTATCCAGAATTTCTTCAGTGCTTACAGCCATTGGTTTAACTCCTAATCATTGAATTTGTTGTCTAAACGAAAACTTCTCAGCCCTGCAGGCCCATCATGCCGCCTGCTTCTGGTCGCGCACGGCGGCCAGGGTGCGGGCGAGCTTGTTGTTGGGCTCGGCCAGGGTACGGGCCAGCTTCTCGATGGGTGCCTTCATGACGGCCATCAGCATGCTGATGGATTCATCCTTGGTCGGCATCTTGGCGAGACGCTCAGCATCGGCGGCCTCCAGCAATTTGCCTTTGAGGGCAACGACTTTGATGACCAGCTTGTCGTTTTCCTTGGCAAAGTCCGTCAACACGCGGGCAGCGGCGGCAGGCTCCTCCGGGGAGAAGGCCAGAATCAAAGGCCCCACCAGTGAATCGCGCATACAGTCGAATTCCGTGTCCGCCAGGGCGCGGCGCGCCAGGGTGTTCTTGACCACGCGCAGGTAGATACCCGCCTGGCGCGCATTGGCGCGCAACGTCGTCATGTCACCCACGGTGAGTCCGCTGTACTCTGCTGCGATGGCCGACTGTGCCTTGACGGCCTCGGTGGAGACTTCCTCTACGATCGCCTGTTTTTCTTCAAGGGTTAACAATGTTCACCTCCTGAAATAATGATGCATTTCGCATGAGCAGCATCTGTGTTTTCACCACGGAGCACAATCTGCGCTCCCCCTCACGGCGACCGTCGTCAGGTATGGACCTGTTTCGGGTTACACCGTCTGCGCGGGCCGAACACCTTGCGGGATTCAATTAAGCGTCCCCTGGACGCGCCCACGGTCTTTGACGTCGCCCTGTTTCTCTCGAAACAGGGCTCCCAAAGTTTTGTTAACCTAGAAAAACCAGTTGGATCACGATTCATAGCACAAGCTCTTGATTCCACAGCGCATCCAAAAAATGCCCGCTTAACCTTTGGGTGAAGCTAAGATTTTTTGTATACACTGTGAAACCAATATCTTGCACTCTGAATTCGCGCCCAACTGATTTTCCTAGGTTTAACCAGCCAGGGAGGACTGGTCGACAACAATGCCCGGCCCCATGGTGCTGGAGACCGAGACCTTCTTGATATACACGCCCTTGGCCGAGCTGGGCTTGGCCTTTTTCAGCGCCTCCAGCAGGGAGTGCAGGTTCTCCTGCAGGGCGTTGACCTCGAAACTGACCTTGCCGATGGAGCAGTGGATAATGCCGGTCTTGTCCGTGCGGTACTGCACCTGGCCCGCCTTGGCGTTCTTCACCGCCGTCGCCACGTCAGGCGTCACGGTGCCCACCTTGGGGTTGGGCATCAGGCCGCGGGGGCCAAGTATCTGCCCCAGCTGGCCCACGATGCGCATGGCATCGGGAGAGGCGATCACCACATCGAAATCGAGGGTGCCGCCCTTGATGGTCTCGGCCAAGTCCTCGAAACCCACGATATCAGCACCGGCTTCCCTGGCGGCCTCGGCATTGGCGCCCTGGGCGAAAACCGCGACACGCACGCTCTTGCCTGTGCCGTTGGGCAGAACGGTGGCGCCCCTCACGACCTGGTCGGATTTTCTCGGGTCCACGCCCAGGTTGACGCTGACATCGATGGACTCGTCGAACTTGACACTCGACAGTTCCTTCAACAGCTTCAGGGCCTCGCCGACCTCATGAGCCTTGCCCGGCTCGATCTTTTCACGGATGTTCTTGATGCGCTTGCTCAACTTGGCCATGGTCACACACCCTCCGTCTCGATACCCATACTGCGCGCGCTGCCCGCGATGGAGCGCACCGCCGCATCCAGATCCGCGGCGTTCATATCCTTCATTTTCGTCTGTGCGATCTCCTCCAACTGGGCGCGGGTCACCTTGCCCACCTTCTTGGTGTTGGGGGTGGAACTGCCCTTGGCCAGACCCGCGGCCTTTTTCAACAGGATTGACGCCGGCGGTGTCTTGGTGATGAAGGAAAAACTGCGGTCGGCATAGACGGTGATCACGACCGGAATGGGCAGCCCCGGCTCGACGCCCTGGGTCTGCGCATTGAAGGCCTTGCAGAACTCCATGATATTGACGCCGTGCTGCCCCAATGCCGGCCCCACCGGCGGACTGGGATTTGCCTGTCCCGCAGGGACCTGCAGCTTGATATAAGCTTCGATTTTCTTTGCCATGTTTCAATACTCCCGGGTACAAGCGCCTCGCGGCTCCCCATTGGTTGATTATCGTGTGGCGTGAAGCAGAATCGTCTCACGCTTCACGTCTCACACATCACATCTAACTCTTTTCCACCTGCCCGAAACCCAGTTCCACCGGGGTGGAACGGCCGAAGATGGTCACCGCCACGCGCAGGCGGCTCTTCTCGTAGTTGACTTCCTCCACCACGCCATTGAAATCGGCGAAGGGCCCGTCGATGACGCGCACCACTTCGCCCGGCTCGAACAGCACCTTGGGACGGGGTTTGTTGGCCCCCTCCTCGATGCGGTCCATGATGCGCGCCGCCTCTTTCTCGGAAATGGGCGCCGGCTTGTCACTGGTGCCGCCGATGAAGCCCATGACCTTGGGCACTTCCTTCACCAGGTGCCAGGTCTCGTCGTCCATTTCCATCTTGATGAGCACATAGCCGGGGAAGAATTTGCGGTCGCTCTTGCGCTTCTGACCACCGCGCATCTCCACCACTTCTTCGGTGGGCACCAGGATCTCGTCGAACTTGTCCTCCAGGCCGCTGTGGGCGATGCGCTCCCTCAGGGATCGGATGGCCTGCTGTTCGAAGCCGGAATAAACATGCACTACATACCAACGTTTCGCCATGCTGTGTCAGCCCCCCTGGCCCGTGAGCAATTGCACCGCCCATGTCAGAAACATATCAAACACCCATAAAATCAGGGCCACCACGATGACCATGGCGATCACCAGCAAGGTCGTCTGGGTCGTTTCCTTGCGGGTGGGCCAGACAACCTTGCGTACCTCGATATTGGCGTCACCGATGAAGGCCCACACCTGCTTCCCGGCTACGGTCTGGGTCATGATGGCCGTGGCAATACCCAGAGCAACCAACAGGCCGATCACCCGATAGAGCAGGGAGTGGTCACCGTAGTAATAGAATCCGCCGATGGCGCCACCGATCACCAGCACCGCCAGGGCATATTTGATTTTATCCGCCATAAATTCTCTTCACGTTCCCTCAGGCAACTGACCAAGGTTGGCAGGCCAGGAGGGAATCGAACCCCCAACCTGCGGTTTTGGAGACCGCCGCTCTGCCAATTGAGCTACTGGCCTAAAAATTCAGGGGAAAGATACAAGGGTAAAGGCACAAGCCATAATATCTTGCTCCCTTGCACCTTGTATCTTGTCCCCTTGTATCTCTACTCTTTGCCCTGCCCTTACTCGATAATCTTCGCAACCACGCCGGCACCCACCGTGCGGCCACCTTCACGAATCGCAAAAC
>JALSGV010000088.1 GCA_026982565.1 Gammaproteobacteria bacterium | reverse complement strand
GGCCTGTCCTTTGATTTCAATCTGTCAGGGACTTCAGGCCTGCGCCGGCACGGCGTTGCGGCGCTTGCCAATGGAATGACCATTGCCTGCGCACCGCGCCTTGTTCCAGCGCAGGCCTGAAGTCCTGAATACGATATATATATGGTTGCCGGATTAATAAACCCCAATATTTTTTTCAAATCGCTATGCCCTACTTCTCTTGAGGTACAATAGGACGATATATAAACCGTTTTACAGGTGTTTTTCATGGACAACAAGCGTATTCTGATCGTCGGCCTGGTCCTGGCCCTTCTGGTGGTAATCGGCATCCTGTTTTTCTCCGGCATCGGGCGGCACCATGACCAGATGATGTCCACCATGCCCTCTATGAGTCATTCGACTGCCATATCAGAGGACACCAGCCCGGGAGCACGGCAGTTCCGCGAAACCTGCACGCAGTGTCATGGCCTCCCAAGCCCGGGACAATATACGGCAAATGAGTGGCCACTCATCATCGAGCGCATGAAACGACACATGATCGAGGACGGAATTCCCTTGCCCGACGACAAGACAACAGCCTTCATTCAGGGATTCCTCGAAAAAAATGCCAGCACACCATCGATGTAACCTGGTTTCTGCATGAATGACCACAAGCACAAACGATCAAAAACAAGCTTGAGCGACCTCTGGAGCAAGATTCTTGAGAGCTCATATAATGAGATCTATATCTTCCGCGCTGATACTCTGAATTTCACCCAGGTCTCCAAAGGTGCGCTGAACAACCTGGGATATACCATGGAGGAAATGCGCTCCCTCACCCCGGTCGATCTGAAACCCGAGATCGATACGGCGATTTTTCAAACTTTGATTGAACCCCTTCTGGATGGAGAAAAGGACGTGATCGTCTTCGAGACACTCCACCAGCGCAAGGACCAGTCATGCTACCCCGTTGAAATCCGCTTGCAATATGCCTCCGGTGAAGCCCCCCCCGTCTTCATGGCCATCATCAATGATCTCAGCGGCCACAAGCAATCCGTGGAGACACTTACCGAAACTCACCGCATGTTGCAGACCGTACTGGACTCGATCCCGGTGCGGGTATTCTGGAAGGACCTTGACCTGACCTACCTGGGGTGTAACCACCACTTTGCCATGGATGCCGGGCTGAGCGGGCCTGAGCAAATCATTGGCATGAATGACTTTGAACTGGCCTGGGGGGAACAAGCCGGGCGCTATCGCGCCGATGACACCCGGGTCATTCTCAGCGGCCTTCCCAGAATCAACTATGAAGAGCCACAGACCCGCCCTGATGGTGAGGCGAGGATACTGCGCACCAGCAAGATTCCATTGCGCGACGCCAAGGGGAAGGTGATGGGCATACTGGGATGCTATGAAGACATTACAGAGCAAAAACACGCCGAGGCTGTCATCAAGGAAAGCGAGCGCCGCTTTCAGACGCTCGCGCGCGTGTCACCCGTAGGAATATTCAGAACCGATGCCGATGGTCATTGCGTATATGTCAACGAGCGATGGTGCGAGATGGCAGGCATGACACCGGAAGAGGCGCTGGGCGAAGGCTGGGCCATGGCCCTCCATCCGGAAGACCGGGAACGGGTATTCAACGAGTGGCGCAGTGCGTCAGCCAAGCAATCCCCTTTCAAAGTGGAATGCCGCTTTCAGCGCGCTGACGGCAAGGTCACCTGGCTCCTGGCGCAAGCGCTGGCGGAAACCAGCCAGGACGGCGCCACTGCCGGTTTTATCGGCACGATTACCGATATCACGGAGCGGAAGCGCTCCGAAGAAGCCATACGCCATATTGCGGCCGGTGTTGCAGCGGAAACCGGCGAGAGCTTCTTTCAGTCCCTGGTTATCCATCTCACGAAAATATTTGACGTCAAATATGCCGTCATCGGGGTCATTGACGAAAAGACAGGTGCCCATATCAGAACCCAGGCCGTCTGTGTCAGCGGCGAAATCGCGGACAACCTGAATTATCCCCTGGCCGGCACGCCATGCCAGGAGGTCATCGCCAAAGGCGCGCGCGCCTACCTTCGCGATGTACAGCGGCTGTTTCCTGATGACCCGATGCTGGTCGATCTGAATGTGGAAAGCTACATCGCCATCGCACTGCTCGACAGTAAAGACCATGTCATGGGCCTGCTCCTGGTCATGGACAACAAACCCATGCAAAACAGCGCCTGGATCCAACCCATTCTCGAGATCTTTGCCGCCCGCGCCAGCGCCGAACTGGAGCGTGTCCGTATCGAAGAATCCCTGAGATTGTCAGAAGAACGTTTTTCCCTGGCATTCCGTTCGAGCCCGGAGCCTATTGCCATTTGCCGCCTGTGGGATGGCATGTTGATAGAAGTCAATCAGGGATTCGAGGAGGTTTTCAACGTAAAGCGGGATGAGATTATTGGAAAGACCATACCGGAACTGAAATTGTGGAAGAACCCGGATGACAGGGAAAAACTGCTGGAAATCGTCCGGACCGAGGGGCGTGTACGGAATTTCGAAGCAACCTTCCGCTCCAGGTCAGGCGAAGATATTATTTTCCTCCTGTCCGCCGAGCTGATCACCATCGACGGTCAGGAATGCACCGTGACCATTGCGAGGGACATTACCGAACAAAAGCAGGCGGAGCAGGCCCTGGAACAGGCGCGCCGGGAATGGGACCAGGCCATGGACTATTTCGAGGACGCCATCGTCCTCATCAGCCCGGATGAGAAAATCATACGCGCCAATCGCATGTTCTACGAAATGATGAGGCTCACGCCGGAAGAAACCATCGGCAGGAACCCCGCCCACCTGTTCCACCCCCATGGAGACAAGGAGGGCTGCCCCGTCTATCTTGCACGCAAGGAACACCGGGATACCCGCATCGTACAGGAAGCCGACCATCCCGCCAACCGCACCGGCAAACCCGTTGAGATCACAACGCGGGTCATACGCAACCAGGAGGGTGAAGCGCAGAGCATCCTCGTCGTCACCCACGATCTCTCCCGGCGACGCGAAATCGAGGACGAACTGAAGCGCCATCGCGACCACCTGGAAGAACAGGTTGCCGAGCGCACGGCCGCACTGCGCAAGCAGGCCAGGATCATGGACCTGATCAACGATTCCGTTGTGGGAACCGATTTGTCAGGAAATATCACCTTCTGGAACCGGGGCGCCGAATCCATGTTCGGCTACCGGGCCGAGGAGGTCATGGGGAAATCCATCGCCCTGCTCTACCCCAGAAAAAAGATCAGGGTGAATCATAGCATTGTTGAGCACATAAAAAAGAGCGGCATCTATGTCCTGGAAACCCAACTGAGGCGTAAATCCGGCAGTCTATTTCATGCCCATATCTCCGCCTCGGCCGATTATGACGACAAGCAGCAGCTCATAGGCATCTATACCTATACCCTGGACATCAGCGAGAAAAAGCGCATGATCGAGATGCTGGAAAGGGACCGCGCCGCCCTGGAAAGCGCCAACCAGGAATTGAAGTCCTTCTCCTATTCTGTTTCCCATGACCTGCGTTCACCGCTTCGCGCCGTGGATGGTTTCAGCCAAGCGCTGCAGGAGGATTTCGCCGATATTCTGCCGGAGGAAGGCCGCTTCTATCTGCAGCGTATCCGCAGGGCTGCCCAGCATATGGGGGAACTGATCGACAACCTGTTGACCATTTCACGCGTCTCACAATGCACAATCCAGCATCGACCAGTCAATTTGAGCGACCTCGTCAGAAAAATATCCAGGGAAATGATGGAGCAGGACATATCGCGCAACGTAACCCTCAAAATACAAAACGAGGTCATCGTCAAAGGGGATGAGTCCCTGCTGCAGATTGCCCTGGAAAATCTCATCGGCAACGCATGGAAATATACCAGCAGAAAACCTGAAGCCTGCATAGAGTTCGGCATGCGCCCGCTAGAGGGAAAGCCCGTATTATTTGTGCGCGATAATGGCGTGGGATTCAATATGGAATACGCAGACAAGCTGTTCGTGGCCTTCCAGCGTTTACACAAACCGGATGAATTCGAGGGCACGGGAATCGGCCTGGCGACGGTCGGCCGCATCATATTCCGGCATGGCGGCGAAATATGGGCCGAAGCCAAAGAAGGTGAAGGAGCCTGCTTTTACTTCTCCCTGCCCTGAGCCTGCATCCGAAGGCTCAGGTTGAACCCTCGGAAGGCTGCCGGAATCAGGCTATTCCATGACCAGCCTCATCAGTCTCGCCACTGCGGCATCATCCACCTTTCCCTTGGCCTGGGAATAATCATAGAGCAGTAAAATCATTTCGGCTTTCTTCTCCGGCTCCATGGGCAGTGTGTGTTCCCCAAGAAATTTCTCGACCGCAATGAGAACGTCCTTCAACAGGGCATGGAACGAATGAAACTTTGCGGCGCCTTCACTCCCCCTCTGTCCTGACAGGCCATCGAATTCCCTGCCCGTTGCCAGCCAGTCGATGGACACGCCACAGTTGATGGCCATGGCGGCGATGTTCTCAATCTTGGCCTGGCTTTCACCTGACGTAATGCGATGTAGTTGGGACTCGGAAAGTCCCGCCATCTCGGCAAGCCTTTTTTTACCGCCCACGCGCCTGGAAATTTCATTGATACGCTCACCAATACCGGATGTATAGCCTGCCACCGGCTTCTGAAAAATCTTGTTGATCTCCATATTTTATTATTAAATTCAATAAATTATATTATTATTCTTTACAAGCGCAACCCCGGCGAAAACGCACAAATGCTTGACCGGTGCGCATTACTGCGATATGTTTCGGCGATGGCCAGGACAGGATGCCCGCCAGAAAGGATTCTGAAAGATCCCAAAAAACGTCAGGCCTGGGTGATATACCAGCTTTCACTCCAGGGACGCTCTCTGGCCGATATCGCCCGTGGCGCAGGCGTACGGCGCCAAACCCTCTACCAGGCATTCCATCGCTCTTACCCGCGCATGGAAAAAATTATCGCCGACGCGCTTGGCCTCGCACCAGGTACACTCTGGCCTGAGCGCTATGACGCTGATGGCCTGCCGGTCAGACGCCTTGGCAGGCCCAAAAAGTCTACTGTCATGACAAGAAAGAATAACATAACAGGAAGCGGCAGCAATGGACGCAGGAGAACCCCTGATGGCGGCACAGGAAACTGCTAAGACGCCGGAATTCAAATGGATAGTGGGGTAGTCTCTACTCCAGACGACACGCCTGGTGACAAAATTCTTACGCTGATGTATAATAATCGTACATTTCCTATAGGTCTATTCTGGGCCGCACACCGTTTAAGAACCTTCCCTGCCGCGCCAGAAAACCCATCATATAGTATTTGGAGGGACTCGCATGCAGGACAAATATGTTTTGCTGATAGAAGACAACCCCGACGATGTAGCGCTCACCCTGCGTGCATTGAAGAAACACAAAATCACCAACAACATCGTGGTCACCTGCGACGGTGCAGAAGCACTGGATTATCTGTTTGGCCAGGGGGAACACAAAGAACGCGACACCTCGCGCCAGCCCGCCGTTATACTCCTCGACCTGAACCTTCCAAAAATCAACGGCCTCGAGGTACTCAAGCAGATACGGACGGACAAACGCACACGGCGTATCCCCGTGGTCATTCTCAGCACGTCGACGGAAGAACAGGACATCACATCCAGCTACGATCTGGGCGCCAACAGTTATATCCGCAAAACCGTGGATTTCGACAGATTTTCAGATGCAGTACGTCAATTGGGCAGTTACTGGCTGGTACTCAATCAAATTCCAAGTCAGCAAGACACCTCATATTGAGGAACCCCTGAACAATCAGAACCCCCAAATTATCTACTGCGGAAACAAGGCCTGAATGAAGTTGCAGGGGCGGTTACGCCCATCAAGCTGACTGCGCACGATCTGTTCCCAGGCCAGGCTGCAAGCCTGGGTGGATCCCGGCATGCTGAAAATCAATGTGTGATTGGCCAGGCCCGCAAAGGCCCGCGACTGAATGGTCGATGACCCGATTTCCTCGAATGAAATGGCCCGGAACAGCTCGCCAAAACCAGCAATAGGTTGCTCTATCAACAGCTGTACCGCCTCCGGCGTGACATCCCGCGGGGCAAATCCCGTTCCTCCGGTAATGAGTATGACATTGACTGCGGAATCCGCGATCCAAGCTGCCACGACCGCGCGAATCCTGTAGACATCATCGGCAAGGATTGAACGGGCCGCCAGCCGATGCCCTGCCTCCCGCAGCTTTTCGATCAGGCAGGCGCCGGAATGGTCATCGGCCTCTGTACGAGTATCCGATACCGTCAAAAGGGCAATATTCAATGGCACGAACTCCCGCGCGACTGTCACCTGACCATACCTCCAACCCCAATCGTTACATGTCACTCCATCGCTGCATCATAGCGTAATTGCAACAAGGGTGGCCAATTGCCGCAGAACCCAGTACTGTCAATTGCCTTTCAGCCCCAGCAGCACCTTCTCCGCTTCGATTTTTACGGAATAGACACCGGCACAACCCTTGTCAGGGGCCACCGCCTCTCCACTCTCCAGCTCGATCACCCAGTTGTGCAGCGGGCATGTCACCCGTCTGCCATGGACGATCCCCTGGGACAATGGGCCTTGCTTGTGGGGACAGCGGTCACGCAGGGCAAAGACTTCATCGTCCGCGGTGCGGAACACCGCCACATCGCCTTCTTCCGTCTTGACGACCCGCGCACCCAGTTTCGGGATATCTTCAAGCTTTCCGACATCAATCCAGTTCGTCACTCAATTCACCTCTCAATTCCTGATACTGTTTGGGGCGTGAGGCGTGAGATTAAAAAAATACGCCTCATGCCCCAAATCTCAACCGACTTCTTTCAAGGGGATAAACTCATGCTGATCCACACCCTGGCCGGCGCGCTCGGCCCACGGATCCTGCTGCACATATTGCTGTGACTCGAGAAAGCGGGCATAGAGGGCCTTGCGGCAGGCTTCATCCTCGACGATCTTTTCCTTCACATAGGACAACCCCACCCGCTCGATCCACGGGGCTGTACGCTCAAGATAGTGCCCCTCCTCGCGGTACAATTGCAGGAAGGCGCCGCAGTATTCCTTGACCTCGTCCCCGCTCTTCACCTTGCACAACAGGTCCGTGGCGCGCACCTTGACGCCGCCGTTGCCGCCCACGTGCAGTTCCCAGCCGGAATCGACGGCCACCACGCCGAAGTCCTTGATGGTGGCCTCGGCGCAATTGCGCGGGCAGCCGGAGACCGCCATCTTGAACTTGTGTGGCGTCCATGAACCCCAGGTTATTTTTTCCAGTTCGACGCCCATCCCCATGGAGGCCTGGGTGCCGAAGCGGCACCATTCGGAGCCCACGCAGGTCTTGACCGTGCGCAGGGACTTGCCATAGGCATGGCCCGAGACCATGCCGGCCTTGTTGAGATCGCCCCATACCCCCGGCAGATCCTCCTTCTTGACACCCAGCAAATCGATGCGCTGCCCGCCAGTGACTTTGACGGTGGGTATGGCGTACTTGTCCACCACGTCGGCAATGGCGCGCAACTCGGCGGGGTTGGTCAGGCCGCCCCACATGCGCGGCACCACGGAGTAGGTGCCGTCCTTCTGGATATTGGCATGGACGCGCTCGTTGATGAAGCGCGACTGGTAGTCATCCCGCGCCTCGCCGGGCCAGGTTGAGATCAGATAATAGTTCAACGCCGGACGGCACACGTGACAGCCATCGCTGTTGCGCCACTCCATATATTCCATGACCGCCTTGATGGAAGTGAGATGGTGTTCCCTGATTGTATGGCGCACCTCTTCGTGCGTATAGTCCGTACACTTGCACAGAGGCTTCTTCGCCGGGGTCTCGGAATAGTCGTTGCCCAGGGTGGACATGAGAATCTGCTCCACCAGGCCGGTACAGGAGCCGCATGAGGAGGAGGCCTTGGTGTGGGCGCGCACGTCCTCCAGGGTGAAGAGCCCCTTTTGCGTGATGGCATTGACCACGTCCCCCTTGCAAACGCCGTTGCAGCCGCAGACCTCCATGTCGTCACTCATGGCGCTGGCGGCATTCTCGCCACTGTGGCCCGAATCGCCCAGGTGCCCCTGCCCAAACAGCAGCTGGTCGCGGAAATCGCTGACATTGGTGCCTTCGCGCATCAACTGGAAATACCAGCTGCCGTCGATGGTATCCCCATACAGGACCGCGCCCTGGATACGGTTGTCCTTCAATACCAGCTTCTTGTACACCCCCTGCGCGGCATCCTTGATGACGATATCTTCCGTCGTTTCGTCACCGTGGAAATCCCCGGCGGAAAACAGATCGATGCCGGTCACTTTCAGCTTGGTGGATATCACCGACCCCTCGTAGCGCGAATAACCCAGATGGGCCAGGTGGTTGGCGCACACCTTGGCCATCTCGAACAGGGGCGCCACCAGGCCGTAGGTGGCACCGCGGTGCTGCACGCACTCGCCCACGGCGTAGATGCGCGGATCATAGGTCTGCATGGTGTCGTTGACCACCACGCCGCGCTCGCAATACAAACCCGCCTGCTCGGCCAGCGCCGTGTTGGGCCGGATGCCCACCGCCATGACCACCAGGTCGGCGGGAATCTCAAGGCCATCCTTGAAACGCACCCCCGTCACCCGTTCCCCGCCCAGGATGGCCTCGGTCTGCGCCTCCATGAGAAAATTGAGACCCCGCGCCTCCAGGGCGCCCTTGAGCAAGTCGGCGGCAGGCTTGTCGAGCTGGCGCTCCATCAGGGTATCCAGCAAGTGGACCACGGTGACATCCATGCCCTGCAGCTTGAGGCCGTTGGCCGCCTCCAGACCCAACAGGCCACCGCCGATGACCACGGCG
This sequence comes from Gammaproteobacteria bacterium, assembly GCA_026982565.1. Classification (GTDB taxonomy): domain Bacteria; phylum Pseudomonadota; class Gammaproteobacteria; order SZUA-140; family SZUA-140; genus SZUA-140. The sequence continues at coordinate 6,594 of JALSGV010000088.1, read as the reverse complement.
CGCTTGCCCTCCCCGGCCGCCTTCAGCATGGCATCCACGTCATGGATATCGCGGAAAGAAACCACGCCCTGCAGGTCCTTGCCCGGCACGGGAATGATGAAGGGATTGGAACCCGTGGCGAGCAGCAGGCGGTCATAGGGCACCACAATCCCGTCCGATGTGCTGACAGTGCGTCTGGCGCGGTTGATCTCCGTAACCCACTTTCCAGCATACAGGGTGATATGGTTGTCCTCATACCACTGCAGATCATTGAGCATGATGTCGTCGATGGTCTTCTCCCCGCACAGCACGGGGGAGAGGAGAATGCGGTTGTAGTTCCCGAAAGGCTCGGCGCCGAAGACCGTGATGTCGTACTTGTCGGGGGCGATTTTCAGCAATTCCTCCAGGGTGCGCACACCCGCCATGCCATTGCCGATCAGTACCAGCTTTTCTTTCATATCCATCTCCACAACACAGATTCTGCAAATAAAGGAAGGTCTGATTAATTCAAAAATTGTCATTCCGGCGCAGACCAGAATCCAGCGAATATCAACAACCTGGATCCCGGCTTTCGCCGGGATGACGGATTAATCGGAGCTTGCTAAAATCATATCACCATGAGGTGATAGCAAAATACATGCCACAGCCGAAATAACTAATAACCTATTGTTATAATTAGACGTTTTAAAGCACCGGAAGATCCAGCCCGATCAATGCCCGGCCATAACGCACCATAATAGTGCATGCGTGCAAAGGCCGCCCCATCATTATCCCCAACCGCTTCAGTGTCTATTTCAGCAGCACAGGCGCCTCTCCCGCGCCCTCCGAGGGTGGAGAGTGGATCCAAGACGCGTGCAATTGTGCTGTTTTGGCGCAGACCCGCCACAAGGGAAACATATTTTATCTTTATTTTCATAAAGTTACATAGTGGCACATAAATTGCTATGTCGTCACAATGATTCGCTTAAAATACCCCGCACAGGTTTTCGACATGTCTGAAAGATTCAATATTTTCGCCCTTGGCCGGACCAATATCCGCATCCTGCACTTCACTTGGTTTGCCTTCTTCATGACCTTTCTGGTGTGGCTGGGCCTGGGCCCCATGATGCCCTTCATCAAGGAATCCCTGGGCCTCACGGACCAGCAGGCCAAGGTGCTGCTGATACTCAACGTCGCCATGACCATCCCGGCGCGCATCGTGGTGGGCATGCTGGTGGACAAGTTCGGGCCGCGCATCATGTATATGGGGATTCTGGTGCTGGGGGGCGTCATCAGCATCGCCTTCGCCTGGTCCGGCAACTACGAGCAACTGGCCATACTGCGCTTCCTGTCCGGCTTTATCGGCGCGGGTTTCGTGGTGGGCATCCGCATGATCGGCGAATGGTTTCCCGCCCGGCAGACGGGCATCGCCCAGGGCATCTATGGCGGCTGGGGTAATTTCGGTTCGGCCGGCGCCGCCATGACCCTGCCCTTCATCGCAATCAATGTGGGTGACGCCGATGGCTGGCGTTACGCCATCACCCTCGCCAGCATCGCCGCCATCGCCTATGGCCTGCTCTATTATTTCATCGTCAGCGACACCCCCAAGGGTTCCACTTACTTCAAACCCAAAAAAACGGGCGCCATGGAAATCACCAGCGGCGGAGACCTGCTGCTGTATATTTTGATGAACATCCCACTCTATCTGGCGCTGGCCCTGCTGACCTGGAAGTTGTCACCCGGCAATATGGGCCTCATCGACCAGGCCGCCGCCTACGCCATTTACGCCGGCCTGCTGGCCGTCTACGCCATACAAATCTGGAAAATCTGGCATATCAACAGTCACGTCCTGAAGAAACCGGTGCCGGAGATGCATCGTTACAAGTTCAAACAGGTCGCCATCCTGGACTGGGCCTACCTGGTCACCTTCGGCACCGAACTGGCCGTGGTGTCCATGCTGGCCATGTTCTATGTGTCTTGGTTCGACATCCCCAAGGTCACCGCGGCGCTGCTGGCCGGCATCTATCCCTTCATCAACCTGGTGGCCCGTCCCGGCGGGGGCTGGATCAGCGACAGGATCGGGCGCAAGCGCACCCTCATCATCGTCTTTGCCGGCATCACCGCCAGCTTCCTCCTGCTGGGTTTCGTCCATCAGGACTGGCCCGTGTGGGTGGTGGTGGGCGTCACCATCGTCGGCGGCATCTTCTCCAAGGCGGGCTCGGGCGCCGTCTATGCCATGGTGCCCCTGGTGCAGCGGCGCATGACGGGACAGATCGCCGGCATGGTGGGGGCCTTCGGCAACGTGGGGGCGGTGATTTTTCTCACGGTCAACTCCCTGGTGGACTATGATCAGTTTTTTCTTTTCATCGGCATCGTCGCCGCCCTGGTGTTCTTCCTGATCCTGTTTTGCCTGGATGAGCCCAAGGGCCACATGGTGGAAACCCTGCCGGATGGCACGGTGCAGGTCATCGAAGTGAGCTGACGGATCGTGCCACCGAAACTCGCCATCAACGCCGGCCAGTACAGCGACAAGGGCCTCAAGGAAAACAACGAGGACTGCTGCGGCATCCGCATCCCCGGGGAACCCCTGCTCACCACCAAGGGCATCGCCGTGGTCATCGCCGATGGCGTGAGCAGCAGCGCCGGCGGACGGGAGGCCAGCGAGGCCTGCGTGCAGGGCCTGCTGGGCGACTACTACAGCACGCCGGAGTCCTGGGTGGTCAAGACCTCGTGCCAGCGGGTGCTGGGGGCGCTGAACCGCTGGATGCACGGACAGGGCCAGCAGAAATACGGCTCGGCCCACGGCATGATCACCACCCTGAGCGCCGTGGTGATCAAGTCCGCCACCGCCCACCTGTTTCATATCGGCGATACCCGCATCTACCGCCTGCGCGGCCGGGAACTGGAATGCCTGACCCGCGACCACCAGATGTGGGGCGCGGGGGAAAAGACCTTCCTGTGCCGCGCCCTGGGCGCCGACACCCATCTGGAGCTGGACTACCGCAGTCTCCCCGTGGAGACCGGCGACCTGTACATGCTGACCACGGACGGCGTGCACGGCTGGCTGGATGACAAACACCTCAAACAACTGCTGCTGGAACATGGCGCCCACCCGGAACGGGCCGCCCGCGCCATCGTCAGTCGGGCCCTGGCGCGGGGCAGCGATGACAATGCCACCTGCCAGGTCTTCACCATCGAGTCCCTGCCCCCACAGGATGAAACGGAATTCTATCGTCACCTCACGGAACTGCCCTTCCCGCCCCCACTGGAAAGCGGCATGATCCTGGATGGCTACCGCATTCTGCGCGAACTGCACGCCAGCAAGCGCACCCAGGTCTACCTTGCCCTGGACACGGAAACCGACACCCGGGTCGTCATCAAGACCCCCTCCGTCAACTACGAGGACGACCCGGAATACATCGACAGCTTTCTCCACGAGGAATGGGCCGGCAGGCGCATCAACAACCCCCATGTGCTCAAGGTGGTGGAGGCCACGCGGCGGCGGCGCTTCCTCTACTACGTCACGGAGTACCTGGAAGGCCAGACCCTGCGCCAGTGGATGAACGACCATCCCCGGCCCGCCCTGGCGGAGGTGCGGCCCATCGTGGGGCAGATCGCCATGGGCATGCGCGCCTTTCACCGCCTGGAGATGCTGCATCAGGATCTCAAGCCCGAAAACATCGTCATCGACAGCCACGGCACGGTCAAGATCGTCGATTTCGGCTCCACCCGCATCGCCGGCATCCAGGAGATCGCCGCCCCCGTGGACCGCGACCGCCCCCTGGGCACCCTGGACTATGCCGCCCCGGAATATTTCGAGGGCTATGCGGGCACCACCCGCTCGGATCTGTATTCCCTGGGCGTCATCACTTACGAAATACTGACGGGCAGACTCCCCTATGGCGGCCCCCTGTCCACGCGCACCCTGAAAAAAGCCGCCTATCACTCCGCCAGAAAATACAATGCGGACATCCCCGCCTGGGTGGACGGCGCCCTGCAAAAAGCCGTCCACAAAAATCCCGCGCGCCGCTACGAGGCCAAATCGGAATTCATCCACGACCTTTCCCACCCCAATGCGGCCTTCACAAAACCGGCTTCCGCGCCGCTCCTGGAACGCGACCCCCTCACCTTCTGGCGCACCCTGTCCGTCATCCAGGGACTCGTCATTCTGGGGCTTCTTATATACATGGCCCGCTAAGACTTCCTGACTCAAAAATTTTTTGCCCCGGCGCCTTGACTCTGGTTTTTTCGCCCCTATTATTATTGGCACTCGTCGGTCTGGAGTGCTAACAATACTGCGGAGACCGCCAAACAAGAGTGCAAACAACTGTTTTATAATGACTTTATGGAGGCTAGCATACAAATGAACATTAGACCGTTACATGACCGCGTTATCATCCGCCGCAAGGAGGAAGAGCGTACCAGCCCGGGCGGCATCGTGATTCCCGACAGCGCAACGGAAAAACCCATTCGCGGCGAAGTCATTGCGGTCGGCAATGGCAAATTGCTGGAAAACGGCGATGTACGCCCATTGGATGTCAGCGTCGGCGACGAAGTGCTGTTCGGCAAGTATTCCGGCACCGAAGTCAAAGTGGGCGGCGAGGAACTGCTCGTCATGCGCGAAGACGACATCATGGCCGTCGTCGAAGGCTGATCCTTAATATTTACCAGCCATTTGAAGCAAAGAAACAATATCGAGTTGAGAGGAACCCAAGAATGACAGCAAAAGAAGTTAAATTCAGTACTGAAGCGCATCATCGCATGCTCGAAGGCGTCAACATCCTGGCCAATGCCGTCAAGGTCACCCTGGGCCCCAAGGGCCGCAACGTGGTCCTGGACAAGAGTTTTGGCGCGCCCACCATCACCAAGGACGGCGTCTCCGTCGCCAAGGAAATCGAGCTGGACGACAAGTTCGAGAACATGGGCGCCCAGATGGTCAAGGAAGTCGCCTCCCAGACCTCCGACGTGGCCGGTGACGGCACCACTACCGCCACGGTGCTGGCCCAGGCCATCCTGCGTGAGGGCATGAAGGCCGTCACCTCCGGCATGAACCCCATGGACCTCAAGCGTGGCATCGACAAGGCCGTAACCACCGCCGTCGAGGAACTCAAGAAGATCTCCCAGCCCTGCGTGGATGACAAGTCCATCGCCCAGGTGGGCACCATCTCCGCCAACTCCGACGAGGCCGTGGGCCGCATCATCGCCGACGCCATGGAAAAGGTGGGCAAGGAAGGCGTCATCACCGTCGAAGAGGGCTCCACGCTTGAAAACGAGCTGGATGTGGTCGAGGGCATGCAGTTCGATCGCGGCTATCTGTCTCCCTACTTCATCAACAACCAGCAGAACATGAGCGTCGAGCTGGACAACCCCTACATCCTGCTCTTCGACAAGAAGATCTCCAACATCCGTGACCTGCTGCCCCTGCTCGAAGGTGTCGCCAAGTCCGGCAAGCCCCTGCTGATCATCGCCGAGGACGTGGAAGGCGAGGCCCTGGCCACGCTGGTGGTCAACAACATCCGCGGCATCGTCAAGGTGGCCGCCGTCAAGGCGCCCGGTTTCGGCGACCGCCGCAAGGCCATGCTGGAAGACATCGCCATTCTCACCGGTGGCCAGGTCATATCCGAGGAAGTCGGCCTGTCCCTGGAGAAGGCGACCCCCGAGGAGCACCTGGGTAACGCCAAGAAGGTCCAGATCACCAAGGAAAACACCACCATCATCGATGGCGCCGGCAAGCCTTCCGACATCGAGGCCCGCGTGACCCAGATCCGCGCCCAGATCGAGGAATCCACCTCCGACTACGATCGTGAGAAGCTGCAGGAGCGTGTTGCCAAGCTGGCCGGCGGTGTCGCCGTCATCAAGGTTGGGGCAGCCACCGAAATCGAGATGAAGGAGAAGAAGGCGCGCGTCGAGGACGCCCTGCACTCCACCCGCGCCGCCGTTGAAGAAGGCGTGGTTCCCGGTGGCGGCGTGGCGCTGATCCGTGCCCAGAAGGCCGTCAAGGCCCTCAAGGGCGGCAACCACGATCAGGACGTGGGCATCGCCATCGCGGCCCGCGCCATGGAAGAGCCCCTGCGCCAGATCGTCAGCAATGCCGGCGACGAGCCCTCCGTGGTGCTTAACAAGGTCGTTGAAGGCGAAGGCAACTTCGGCTACAACGCCGCCACGGGCGAATACGGCGACATGGTGGAATTCGGCGTCCTGGATCCCACCAAGGTGACGCGCAGCGCGCTGCAGAACGCGGGCTCCGTGGCCGGGCTGATGATCACCACCGAGGCCATGGTTGCCGAAATCCCGCAGGAAGAAAAGGCTGCGGGTGGCGGCATGCCCGATATGGGCGGCATGGGTGGCATGGGCGGCATGATGTAACACGCCCCGCTTGTCACAGCAGCAAGCTGTAATGAAAAGCCCCGCCGGTCTGCAATGGCGGGGCTTTTTTATTGCGGGGTGTTGTAAAAGTCATTCGTAGGTTGGGCTGAGGAACGAAGCCCAACAGTAACAGCTTGAAAAGCCAAACATGTTGGGCTTCGTTCCTCAGCCCAACCTACAGAAAAACTGCAGTCCCTTCTCCACTCGAGGGGCAAAAGAGTTTTTTAATCCTTACACGGAGAGCACACCCCCGTGGCCATCGCCGTCACT
>JALSGV010000087.1 GCA_026982565.1 Gammaproteobacteria bacterium | reverse complement strand
CCTTTCGCCGCCTTGCAGCGAACCGGCACGCAATGGCTGAATACGATATATATGGTTGCCGGGTTAATAACCGGGCAACAATAGATATCGTATTCAGGGCTTCAGGCCTGCGCTGGAACAGGGCGCAGTGCGCGGGCAATGGTGATTCCAATGGCAAGCGCCGCAACGCCGTGCCAGTGCAGGCCTGAAACCCCTAACAGCTTGAAATCAAAGGACAGGCCATCGCGTGCCGGCCCGCTGACGGTGTTGGCGGAATTTGCTGTAGAATGACTACAGCGGCCTTGCCCCGCCTTGCAGCGAACCGGCGCGCAATGACTGAATACAATATGGTTACCGGGTTAATAATTCTCCAAACAAATGGGAGTACGTATCCATGAGCACCAGTGATATTGATTCGATACTTCACGAAGAACGCCTGTTTCAACCTCCTGAGCACTTCAGGAAACAGGCTACCATCAACAGCGCTGAGCAAGTACAACAGATGCAACGGGAAGCCGCGGAAGATCACACCGCTTTCTGGGCCTCCCAGGCGCGCCGTGAGATCACCTGGCAGAAACCATTCAGCACGGCGCTCGATGACAGTGACGCCCCCTTCTTCAGGTGGTTTGCGGATGGCAGAATGAATGTTTCCTTCAACTGCCTGGATCGCCATCTGGAAGACAAGGGCGACAAAACGGCCATCGTCTTCGAAGGCGAGCAAGGAGACACCCGGCATATCACTTATGGTGAGCTGCATCGGGAAACCTGCCGCTTCGCCAATGCCCTGAAGAACGTCGGCGTTGGAAAAGGCGACCGGGTCATTATCTACATGCCCATGGTCCCGGAAGCCGTCATCGCCATGCAGGCCTGCGCCCGCATCGGCGCCATTCACTCGGTGGTCTTCGGCGGCTTTTCCGCGGAATCCCTGAAAGACCGTATCGAGGATGCCGGGGCCAAATTGCTCATCACCGCGGATGGCGCACATCGCGGCGGCAAGATCGTGGAACTCAAGGCCGCGGTCGACAAGGCCCTCGCGACAAGCAGTGTCAAAATGGACAAAGTCATCGTCCTCAAACGCACCGGACACGATGTACCTGTGGTGGAAGGACGTGACGTGTGGTGGGACGAGGCCGTCAGAAACTGCAGCGAGGACTGCGCCCCCGAGTGGGTCGATGCTGAACACCCGCTGTTCATCCTCTACACTTCCGGCTCAACGGGCAAACCCAAGGGCATACAGCACTCCAGCGCCGGTTATCTGCTGGGCGCCATCACCACCATGCGCTGGGTTTTCGACAGCCGGCCTGACGACGTCTACTGGTGCACCGCCGACGTGGGGTGGATTACCGGGCATACATATGTGGCCTACGGCCCCCTGGCCGTGGGCACGACCATCATGATGTACGAGGGCGCGCCCACGGTGCCGGACGCCGGGCGTTTCTGGCAATTGTGCGAGCGGCACAAGGTGACCGTGTTCTATACGGCCCCCACCGCCATTCGCGCATTGATGAAATTCGGCGATGCGCTGCCGGAAAAATACGACCTGTCCCGCCTGCGCCTGCTGGGCACCGTCGGTGAGCCCATCAACCCGGAGGCCTGGATGTGGTATCACCGCGCCATTGGCGGAGAACGTTGCCCCATCGTGGACACCTGGTGGCAGACGGAGACGGGCGCCAACATGATCGCCCCCATCCCCGGCGTCATCCCCACCAAACCAGGCTCCTGCACCCAGCCCCTGCCCGGCATCGCCGCCGACGTGGTCGATGAGGCAGGCAACAGCATCACCACGCCCGACAAGGGCGGCTATCTGGTCATCAAAAAACCCTGGCCCTCCATGCTGCGCACCATCTGGGGAGACGACCAGCGCTATATCGATACCTACTGGGCCAAGTTCGACAACAAATTTTACCTGGCGGGTGACAGCGCGCGCCGCGACAAGGATGGCTATTTCTGGATCATGGGCCGCATCGACGACGTGCTCAACGTCTCCGGCCACCGCCTGGGCACCATGGAAGTGGAATCGGCCCTGGTGGCCCATGAGAAAGTGGCGGAAGCCGCCGTGGTGGGCCGCCCCGATGAAATCAAGGGCGAAGCCATTTTCGCCTATGTCGTCTTGAAGGGCGAACGCCCGCCCAACGGGGTTGACGAAGCGCTGACCCAGGAACTGCGTCAGTGGGTGGCGGAACAGATCGGGCCCATTGCCAAACCGGACGATATCCGCTATGCCGACAATCTTCCCAAGACCCGTTCCGGCAAGATCATGCGCCGCCTGCTGCGCGCCATCGCCAGCGGCGAGAAAATCACCCAGGACACCTCCACGCTGGAGAACGAGGCCATACT
>JALSGV010000086.1 GCA_026982565.1 Gammaproteobacteria bacterium | reverse complement strand
CTCATCGGCTGCGAGGGGGTGGCGGCCCTCCGGGAGCCACCTTATCCTTGTCTGCAGTTTCCGTGTTCTCCGTGAAATCATTGGCGACCCCGGGAGGATTCGAACCTCCGACCGACGGATTAGAAGTTCCTCCCGGCAGGTTTTCCGAAATTTTCTCATGTTGGATATATTTGGATAAATCAGATATTTATGCAGACTCCTGTTTTTTCGTGATTGCTCCGAAATGCGCAAAAGTGGTATCTATATGGTATCTACGAGGGAATAGATACCAGTGAAGAAGCGCATCACCAGGCGGGCAGTGGAGGCCCTGAAACCCGGCGAAACCATCTGGGATGATCGGGTCATCGGTTTTGCTGCGCGCAGACAGCAGAAGGCCACGACCTACATCATAAAGGCCCGCCTGAAAGGGCGGCAGAAGCTGCTCACCATCGGCAGGCATGGCAGTCCGTGGACGCCGGAAACAGCTCGCAAGGAAGCGCGGCGGCTGCTGGTGCTGCTGGAACAGGGGATCGACCCTCTCGAAGAGAAGCGCCGGGAACGGGCAAAGCGAACGCTTGATGAGCTGTGGCGGGTATTCGTGGAAGATCATGTCAGCAAATTGAAGCCGCGCAGCCAGCGGGATTACGAATACAGATATCACCGCTACATATCGCCAATCCTGGGGAGGAAGCCGCTTGCCGACATCACTCGCGAAGACGTCATCGCCTTGCATCGCAAGCTGCAGCATATCCCGCGCACGGCCAACTTTTGCCTGTCCATTCTCTCCAAGCTGATGAACTGGGCGGAGACAAAAGGGTTTCGCCCGCAATTCAGCAACCCGGTGCGCGGCATCAGGAAGTATCCCGAGAACCACCGCGAGCGCTTCCTGACGGCGGAAGAACTGCAACGCCTAGGCCAGGCGCTGGATGAGGAATTGCGAGAGCATGGCGACATCTTCGCCGTGGCCGCCATCCGTCTGCTCATTCTCACCGGCGCGCGGTTGGGCGAAATCACCTCCCTGCGCTGGGAATACGTCGATCTGGATCGCGGCCTGCTGCTGTTGCCCGATTCCAAGACCGGCAAAAAGGCCATCGTGCTAAATGCTGCAGCCCGTCAGGTGCTGGAAGAGCTGCCGCGCCTGCACGGCAATCCACACGTCATCTGCGGCCACAAGGAAGGCCAGCCCCTGGTGAATCTCCACAAGCCTTGGGGGCGCATTCGCAAGCGTGCCGGTATCGAGGATGTGCGCATCCATGACCTGCGCCACACCTTCGCCTCTCTGGCGGCGCGCCAGGGCGGCTCCCTGCCACGCATCGGCGCGCTGCTCGGCCACAGCCAGATGCAGACCACCCAGCGTTATGCCCACCTCATCGTCGACGACGTGCGCCAATTGGCCGAAACCGTCGGCGACGAACTGGCCGACATGGTGCTTGGCTCGAACAGATCATAACTGGCCCGAAAATCCCGCCCCTGACAGCATTATTTCCGGCGCGCACGCCCGGCATGAACATGCGCGGCGGAGCGACGGTCGGCACATCACGCCTGCACCATCTTTTCCTCTGGAATCTCAAGAACTAACAGGGAAGGGGCTGCACATGGCCATTTTCAACATGTGCAGGCAAAACAGACGCGCGGACAATGGGTTACAATGAGTTTGCACCATTCCCTTTTATCTTGCCCTCGGACTCGCCATCGTCTTTCCCGATCAAACTTCCCGATGACGCCGGATTACCCTTGGTCTCCCTGGCTCCGGATGGATCGCGCAAACGATGCAAAAAGGCTGGTTTCGAGGCTGAAATACCGCCATTCGAGCAGTATCAGGCGGCCAAATTGCTGGCGATTCCCACTCCACCGTGCAACTTTTCAGGACATCAAAAACAGGCCTGCCAGGCCTCGAAAATCCATGCCCATCGATGTAATTTACGGCCCGTTTCATCGACACGCACGCACGAAATCCCCCATGAGAAATCCCTCAACCGAAGGCCCTCGCATCACGTTATCCGCCCATGCCGCCGCTCTCGAAACCTGCAAGACACGATGCAAAATACCACCATTGAAGCGGCAAATTTACACCACTCCAGCCTCGTTTCTTGCGGCCTGCTGATAGTCAAGGGCGGCACCTTGGGAGCCGTCGCGGAAGCGATTTCACCCTTGACGATCCCCAGCCCGCAAGCACCCTGACAAGGAAGCGCCAATGGCGAAAACCCGCCATTGACGCTTCTCTCAGAAAGGATGTTTACCTCGTCAACAACGATATGCAGCGATTGAGCGAGGCGTTGTGGATTGCATTTGCTCCCCGCCGTAATGCATAAAGCCATCATGGAGCTGGAGGATCTCAAGAA
>JALSGV010000085.1 GCA_026982565.1 Gammaproteobacteria bacterium | reverse complement strand
AAACATGCGTAACCTCTATCAGAGACACTGAATTATCAGTAAATTACAAGTATCATCTAAAGATATCATTGAAGAACAGGCGCATCTCCTGCCAGGAAGCCAGATCTGCTTCACGGTCATAGGCCAGGGGCAGATCGAATTTATCTCCATAGATATCAGCTTCAGGATTCGTGAAACTGTGCCACACCCCCGGATAGGAGACGATCCTGAAGCGCGCCCCCGCCTTTCTCATTTCAGACTCGAATTGCCTGATCTTTTCCGGCGTAACGAAAGGATCCAAGGCGCCAGTAAGCACCAGCACCTTGGCCTTGATAGTGCCGGGTTCGGCGCGGATGCTGGCCTTGAGGCTGCCATGGAAGCTGACAACGCCCTTCAGATCCAGTCCGGCGCGGGCCATGTTCAGGACGACGCCACCACCCATGCAATAGCCAATGGCAGCCAGCTTCTCCGGATCCGTCTGGGACTGGGCCTTCAACAGCGTCATGGCGGCGACGAAGCGCGCCCGGGCCAGGACAAAATTTTTGCTGATCTGGGATGCAAACTTGCCCGCATCGTCGGGGTGATCGACCTGCCGCCCATCACCATACATATCAACGGCCATGGCCACGTATCCCAGGCGCGCCAGCATGTTGGCGCGGTGCCGGGTGTATTTCCCATTACCCCACCATTCGTGCACCACCAGGACGCCAGGACGCTTCCCGGAAAAATTGTCATCATAGACCAGGTAGCCTTTCAGGCTCGTTCCCTCCGCCTCATAAGTCACCTCCCGGGACTGGAGGGCGGCATGCCCCTGGGAGACAGACAGGGACAACAGAATCAGCAAAAAAACAACGCGTTTCATATCAATCTCCAACTCCAAATATTTTTCTGTGCCGGGTGCTTCAATCAAGTCCCAGGGATTTCAGATAAGAGGCCGCCGGACCGTTTTCATCCTGAGAAGCCTGATCAGCCGGCGCCAGTGTATATCGACTGGTATCGGGAATGGCAACGGGCTCAACCCGGACTGCCTCCATAAGGTCCTCGCCCCGCTCGGCCATGCTCAAACCCTTGATGTGGATTTCACGCGCCTCAACAGGCCGTGGTTCCGCGAGTATCACGCCAGGCGGCGCAATGTCGGCATCGATGGGTTCCGGCGCCGCGCCCCCACCGCGCTTCTCCAAATCATCCTCCATGTCAACGCCGGGGTCCAGCATGCTCAGGGCCGCCGTATCGATGGATGGCGCCGCGGGCGGCGCCGTCTCATCCATCACGACGCCAGGAGGCGCAATGGTGAACTTGCCCTCTCCTGCAACGCTGGCGTTTTCGCCGGTTTCCCTGGCATGAACCTGGCAAACTGCACCGGCCTTGCGCATGGCGAGCACATACTTCTGCGCCGTCTGCTCATCGACATTACTCTTGATTACGAAGCGCCTGCCGGAGAAAAGCTTTTCCAACTTGCCGGCATCGGCCTTGAAAAGCGTGGCCACATTCTCTCTCACGACACCAGGATCCGCGCCATCGACCAGTGCGCCCTTGAATATGACGTCGAATTGTCTCTTGTCTGTCATTGCAGTTAAATGCCTTCAGTTCTACCTGAATCCGTGGGTTCAGGGCGGATGCAGAGCGCAAGAAATTGGTTTCACAGTGGATTCAAAAAATCTTAGCTTCACCCAAAGGTTAAGTGGGCATTTTTTGAACCGCTGTGGAAGCAAGAGCTTGTGCTATGCGCCGTCATGAACCCACAGATTCAGGTTCTAATTCTATATTTCGTCAAACCAACATCACGGCTTTAACAGGATCTCTTCAACCGTGACAATTCCGTCCCGCACCGTCCATTTGACATCAAAATCCAGCAATCTCATCCCAAACACCCGACCGGCGTCATCCCCATCTCGATAAGCCGGGCGGGGATCCAGTTCCAGGAGCCGGACAATCAGCGCCTCCAAATCCCTATACCCCGCTTTTTCCAACTGCCTGCAGCGCAGCAGCACATGCTCATTGAAATGGACAGACAATACACGCCCGGGTTCAACGTCGGCATATCCGCCCCTGGCTTCGGGCGCACAATCCGCATAGGGCACGTAGGGCTTGATATCCAGCACGGGCGTCTTGTCCAGGAGATCGACCCCCTTCAACAGAAGTGACAGCCGCCCCTGCGCGTACGCCACTGACTCCAGTTCCACCACGGAAATCCCCAGGGGATTGGGGCGGCAGGGAGAACGGGAGGCAAACACACCGACGCGCTCATTCCCGCCCAAGCGCGGGGGGCGTACTGTAGGCTGCCAGGCCCTGCCACCACGGTTATCGTGAAACACGAAACTCAGCAGGAGATGGGAGAACCCCTCCAGGCCGCGGAAGGCTTCCCTGCGGTTATACGGTGGCAGCATTTCCAGAGTGGCCTTCGCCTCAGGCGCCAGGCGACCCTGACGCGGGATGCCGAATTTCTCCTTGAAACAGGAATGGATGATGCCTATGGGCTCGAATTTATATATCATGACTTGAGGGACCTCTGACATCCGGCTATGGTACACACTGGCACGACCTCCCCGCTACTGACAATGGGATTCCGCACCGCACCATGAAAAATATTTCCTTCACCACGATGCCAGCGCAGGAAAATTCACCCATGACCGCGGCCAATCTGCTGCGCGCCTGGCAGGTGGGACAGATATTGAAGGTGCGCGCCGAAAACGACAGCAATCCCGCAGGGCAATTGATGCTACGCATAGGGAAACTGAAGGTGACTGCCAGTACGCCCGTACCCCTCAAGGCTGGCGCGGCCTTTTCCGCGCAAATCCAGTCTCTGGGACAGACGCCCGTTCTGAAAATCATATCCCCCCTGAATGGCCCACCGTCTGCCGTGGCTCAATACCTGCGCGAATCCCTGCCCAGACAACAGGATTTTTCCCCCTTGATGCAAAAGCTCGCTTTCGTCGCCAGGGAAAAAACCGGCTTACCACAAGCCGTAAAATCCCTGGCGCGGGACATCACTGCCAATATAGCCAAGACGGACAAACTGAAGCCCCCGGCCGCCATCAAATCCGCCATCGCCGATAGCGGCGTCCTGCTGGAAGCCAGGCTGGCCGACGCGAGCCTGCCGCAAACCGCGCAACTTTCCGATCTCAAAGGGCAATTACTGAGATTGCGCAGGGAGATCTCTCGACAAATAATGAGCGATGAAGGCACCCCGGCCAGGCAGGAATCGCCACCCGCCGGCAAAGAGAACAGCCGTGCGCCGACAGCAGGGAGCCTGCAACAGGCCATCGATCTCTTCGTGAGGGCCAGGCTTGCTCCAGAATCCCTGGTTAAAAACCTCGTACGTGACCTGCCTGCCGATCAGCTGGCCTCGTTCCTGCGCTTTCTGGAAACCTCGCCCACCGCTGCCCGCAGGCCTCCCGCCGATCTGCCTGCCCTGCTGGCGCGGCTGGCAACGTTCATTCAGACTCAACCCGGCACCGGCAGCAGCGCCGAATCCCTGCTTACCCTGCTGAGGAACGCCCTTGCCCTGCAGGATCTGCAGCAACTCACGGAAAACGCCCTGAACCGTATTCAGGCCAGCCAGCTCAGCAGTGTGTCGCGCGAAACCGGCACTGCATTCCTGCTGCTTCTGGACCTGCCTGTCATGCACGGGAAAGATGTTCAAAATCTGCAACTACAGTTCGAGAAACACAATGAGGCAGAAGCGTCGCCCGAGCACTGGAACGTCGCCATCAATTTCAACCTGCCTGAACTCGGCCCTGTTCAGGCGCGCCTGAGGCTGCAGGACAATCGCCTCGTGACCCGTTTCGAGGCTGAACGCACCGAGACAGTCATGGAGATCAGGGAAAACCTCCCCCGTCTGCAGGAGGCGCTGGCCAGAACAGGTGTTTCCGTCGATCATTTATCCGTTGAACAGGGAAAGGCGGACGCAAACAGGCGCCCGCCCCCACCCGGGCGGTATCTGCTGGATGAAATGGCATGAAACAGGAAACCGATATTGCCATAGCGCTGAAGTACGATGGCGAGAACGCCCCCCAGGTGGCGGCCAAGGGCGCCGGCGAACTGGCCAGGAGGATACGCGAGGTGGCGCGGGAGCACGACATCCCTCTCCATCACGACGCGCACCTGGTGGAGATTCTGGCCCAGTTGGAACTGGGGGACGAGATTCCGGAAACCCTCTACCAGGTGGTGGCCGAGATCATCGCCTTCATCTATGTTCTCAAGGGCAAATTTCCTGCAAGTTATTAACCCGGCAACCGGGCGGGTTGCCAGCTGCCGGAAAAATCCGTCAGGTCCCTTTCCTCCAGACGCCCGTTGACATAGAGGTCGTTCAACATGTCCTGGGTGATCTCCAGTGGACAACCCCTCTCGTCCAGGTATACCCACTTGCCATGAATCACCAACTCGAACAGCGTGATCATGATGTCGTCGAAACGAATGGCATACTGCCTGGCCAGCCGCCTCACATCGAGCTGATTGATGGGCCGTCCCAGGTGCTGGCATTCCTCACGGGTCAGGGCCTCCAGCGCCACATCCCACTTGGGGATCTCCTCATGAAACTCTGATGATATATGGAACACTTTGTCCTCCTGCTCGCCATTGTCTGCCATGCCCCATTCCCCCGTCATGCCGTGTTAGAACAGGGCAGAAATGAGGCGCCTGACCTGTTTATCGACCAAAAATCATAAATCTATAATCGAAACCCCATGTCGCGTCGATTATTTGACGGCAATAACGCCGCAACCTGTCGCGCTTCGTCAGCCGGGCTGGCTGCGTTTGCTGTTCAACCAGCGTGTCACCGGCCGCCACTGTTCCAGGTCGTGGACGATGGACGATGGCGCCAATTCGAATATACCCAACCCCCGCTCTGCGGCACGAATATAATTTTGGCTGTCTCTCAATGAACTTAGGAAAGGAATCTTAAGTTGTTTGAGAAAACGCTCCAGGGTGTGATAGATGACCGTGTTCTCCCTGACGCGGTTGGCGACCACAGCTATCTTGCTCTGCTGCCGGGACACTTTTCCCACCAGCAGCAAGTCGTGAATAAAATGGCTGGCGGCCCTGATATCGATGGGTGAAGGCAGCACGGGTATCACTACGGTCTGGGCGCGCTTGACCAGATCGGACAGCGCCCTGCCATGCACCGCGGCCGGTGCGTCCAGGATGAGATATTCAGTGCCACGGGGAACCCGCAGGGCCTCCCGCCAGACGGGTATGCCGATGATTTCAGGGCGGTACTCGGAGCGGCTTTTCAGCCAATCCATGGACGAACCCTGGGGATCGAGATCCGCCAACACCACGGACCTGCCCTGATTGGCGTAGAAACTGGCAATATTGGTGGCCAGCGTGGTTTTTCCACACCCACCCTTGGCATTCATCAGGAGTATCGTGCGCATGTCAATTCACTCTTTTTCTTATTTTGGCAAACCACCTTAACCATAAGGGATATGCATGCAGCAGCCAAGCATTATTTCGATATTGAATTACAGGCGTTTCATGAGGATCGCAGCAATCTCCTCGTCATGCAGAACGATGGGGTTGGTCTTCATGCTGCTGCCACGGGAATGGCCCACCACTTTATCTATGTCTCCCTCATGGAGGCCATAGGGGGAAAGGCGTGGCAGTTCCATCCGGCGAGTCCAGGCATCGAGCAGTTGGATGAGGGCGGACCAGGCTTCTTCATCGTCGTGAAAGACATGTCCACACAGGATCTCAGCAGCATGGGCATATTTCTCCAAAGCAGGATTGTCAGGCTCCCTGTCGCGCATGGCGCGTATATTCATTTCCGTAGCCGCCGCCACCAGGGTGCCACACACCACGCCGTGGGGAAGCGGATAGAAGGCGCCCAGGGGCGAGGCCAGTCCATGGACGGAACCCAGACCACACTGGGCCAGGGTAATGCCGGACAACAAGGCGGCATAGGCCATTTTTTCCTGCGCCCCGCGGGCTTCACCTTTTTTCTCATACCACTGAGGCAATGCCTCACGAACAGCCTGCAAACCACTGATGGACAAAGCGTCTGTCATAGGATTCGCCTTGAGGGAGACATAAGACTCAAGCAGTTGGGTCAGGGCATCCATGCCATTGGCCGCAATCACTGCACGCGGACAGGTCAGCAACAGGTCCGGATCGATAATGGCATGGTCAGGCACCAGGCTTTCGTCACGGAAGGATTTCTTGAAGCCACCTTCGCCCTGCATGCTGAGCACGGCATTCTTCGTGGCCTCGCTGCCCGTACCCGCAGTGGTCGGCACGGCAATCATGGGAGTGGCCGGGCCGCCATAACGATGCCCTGCCCCCACCCCTTCCAGGTAATCCATGACCGAATGACCGCAGCGCAACAGACCCGCAACGGCCTTGGCGCCATCCAGGGCGCTGCCGCCGCCGATGGCCAGCACCACGTCGATGGAGGGGCCGCCACACTGACGAACGATATCATCCACCCATTGGGGCGAGGGTTCGCCTGTCACTCTGACATGTTCCCAGCTGATCCCCTCCCCGCGCAACGCATCCTGCAGTCTGCTGCAGGCGGATGAATCAGGGAAGGACCGGCCGCCCGTCACCAGCAACATATTTTGCCCATAGGACTTGACCAAGCCGGGCACACCGGCCAGCGCGCCCCGGCCGAATGCAATGCGCGGCAGCGCCGATATGGAGAAGGGCTTCATGCTCCGGACTGGGGAAACAAGCCCGTATAGGGCACGCCCTGCCGTGGTTCAGCCATCCAGTCAGCCACGGTTCTGCGCCATGTCAGATAATGCTCGGTCTCTTTGTGGCGGCGGGCGTCGTCAAGCGTCTCATAGGCCTCATAGAGTACGAAACAACTGGGGTCGTCTTCCGCCTGCAGGACATCGAAGCGGAGGTTACCCGGTTCCTGGATGGATGCCCGGTGATTGATCCCCGTGGCTTCAATGAAATCCGCAATATGCGCCGGCTTGACCCGGACGTGAACGATGGTCACTTCCATAACATCTCCTTTGACTGCGTTAATCGGTATTGTCAGTAGGCGGCAGACGGGGCGTATCGGACATGATCTTCTCCGCTCTCGCTCCCAGGTAAACGAAAATCCCCAGACCGACCAGCAGGCCGACCGCGCCAATCATCATGGAGACCGCCGCCATGATGCTGTCCGGATCGCCCAATACGGATTTGAACATCAGCAACAGGGCCTCGATGGAAACGGCGATCAGAATGGCCGCAATGAAGCGCGTGATGGTCCGCCGCGTGGCGCTGAGACGGAAGAACTCCTTGGGCATGAGCACCTCCTCCTCGAAAACCGTCTTCCCGAGATCGAAAATGGCAAGCCCCAGGGTGAGAAAGATGACGATACCAAAGGGTTTGAGCTTCTCGTCCTCATAGGTGTGGGTCTCTGTAAAGAGAGAGACGATTTCCGCAAAGGCCGTATAGAGCAGCAGGGCCACGACGACCATGAGCCCGAAAACGATAATGCTGTACACGCCACGGAACCAGGGCTCGAACTGACGCCTGCGGGTGTCCCCCATGAGAAAACTCAGGGTCTTCTCCAGGTCGAAATCCACGATGAGATAGCCGGTGCGGCCCGTGTCGCGGTCAACCAGGCGCAGGGCGCCCGAAATACACAACTGCTGGCGCGCGATGGAAAAATAGGGCTCCGTCGTCACCACTCTATCCGTATCCTTGACCAAAAGGAAATAAGGTCGCTGTCCGCGGTCGCGGTTCAATCCCCAACCCTTTTCCAGGTCGCCGCCGTTATCGACCATCTGAAACTCCGAAACCTGCCTGCCTTCCTCGTCCAGGGTATAGAGCAGGTCGGCAAAGGGATAGATATCTTGCAGGCTCTTGATTGCGCGCTGGCGCGCCTCATTGTCATCCAACAGGGCCGGACTGCCGATGCCGGTCATCACCGACTCGATGAGCTCATGGGCCGCACCGCGGTATCGATGGTAACTCTCGATGATGTCCAGATAGCTGGGGGTCGCAATCATGACTTCTTCCTTTCAATTCAGAGACTTCGTATCCTGGAAGTATTGTTATGGAGTCGCGGGGAGATGTCCAGCACCTTCATGGCCAAAACTATTAACCCGGCAACAATATATATCGTATTCAGGACTTCAGGCCTGTGCTGGAACAAGGCGCGGTGCGCAGGCAATGGTCATTCCATTGGCAAGCGCCGCAACGCCGTGCCGGCGCAGGCCTGAAGTCCCTGACAGATTGAAATCAAAGGACAGGCCATTGCGTGCCGGCCCGCTGACTGCGTTGGCGAAATTTGCTGTAGAATGACTACAGCGGCATTTCGCCGCCTTGCAGCGAACCGGCACGCAATGGCTGAATACGATATATATTGTTGCCGGGTTAATAGTCATACGACGGCTCCGTGGCTTATAATTCTGAGTCCTATTTCAAGCCGGAAGTTATATTGATGAATCAGGTTGTTGCAAACATCGATGACCCCTTGGTCATCGCGGGCAAAGCATACCACTCCCGCCTCCTGGTGGGCACCGGAAAATACCGGGATTTCGAGGAGACCCGTCAGGCCATCGAGGCCAGTGGCGCCGAGATCGTCACCGTGGCCATCCGCCGCACCAACATCGGGCAAAACGCGGATGAACCAAGTCTGCTGGATGTGGTTTCTCCGCGGGAATATACCCTGCTGCCCAATACCGCCGGCTGTTATACCGCCGAGGATGCCGTGCGCACCTGCCGCCTGGCGCGCGAACTGCTGGATGGTCATGACCTGGTCAAGCTGGAGGTGCTGGGCGATGAAAAAACCCTCTATCCCGATCTGGTGCAGACCTACGAGGCGGCCGAGATCCTCATCCGTGATGGCTTCAAGGTCATGGTCTACACCAACGACGATCCCATTGCCGCCAAACGCCTGGAGGACATGGGCTGCGTGGCGGTCATGCCCCTGGCGGCGCCCATCGGTTCCGGCCTGGGGATTCGCAACCCTTACAACATAATGACCATCGTCGAGAATGCCAGGGTGCCCATCCTGGTGGATGCCGGCGTGGGGACGGCATCGGACAGCGCCGTGGCCATGGAACTGGGTTGTGACGGTGTGCTCATGAACACGGCCATCGCTGGCGCGAAACACCCCGTTCTGATGGCCTCCGCCATGAGGAAGGCCGTGGAGGCGGGACGCGAGGCGTGGCGGGCGGGCCGCATTCCCCGCAAGCGCTTTGCCAGCGCCTCTTCCCCCATCGACGGCGCGTTTTTCTGATACCCCCCTCATTTTCACCATGACCACCTTGCGCAGGATACGCAGCTTCGTGCGCCGCGAGGGGCGCATGACCGCGGCCCAGCAGCATGCCCTGAACACCTATTGGCCACGTTTTGGCGTGCCGTCAGGGGAGGGTGAGCTGGACCTGGGCCGCCTCTTCGGGCGTCAGGGGCCGTGCCTGCTGGAGATCGGTTTCGGCATGGGCGACGCCCTGCTGTCCATGGCCCGGGATCATCCGGAGAACAACTATCTGGGCATCGAGGTCTACCGTCCGGGTATCGGCAGTGTGCTCAACCGGCTGGTGGAGAGCGGGATGGAAAACGTGCGGCTCATCTGCGGCGATGCCGTGGAAGTACTGGAGCAGCGCATCCCCCCGTGCAGCCTGGATACCATCCATCTGTTCTTTCCCGACCCCTGGCCCAAGAAACGCCATCACAAGCGGCGCATCGTTCAGCCCGGTTTCGTCAATCTGCTGGCGTCCAGGCTGCAAACGGGGGGCGTGCTCCACATGGCCACGGATTGGGAAGACTATGCAAACCATATGGTCGCGGTCATGGCGCAAGCGAGCGCTTTCGAGCGGCTGACGGGGGATGTCGCCATGGTGCATGCCGCTGGCCGGCCGGCAACCAAATTCGAGCGCCGTGGCCGCAGGGCAGGACACGGCATTCATGATCTGGTCTATGTCGTGTCAGGGCTGACGCAGGAGCAATAACAGGCCACGGCTGCCGCTGTCCGTGGCCGT
This sequence comes from Gammaproteobacteria bacterium, assembly GCA_026982565.1. Lineage (GTDB taxonomy): Bacteria > Pseudomonadota > Gammaproteobacteria > SZUA-140 > SZUA-140 > SZUA-140. The sequence continues at coordinate 5,696 of JALSGV010000085.1, read as the reverse complement.
GGACTCGATGGGAAAGGCCATGAACTGGCCATCGGGCGTCACGAAGCCAGTGCCTGTACCCAGGCTGTTGAGGGTCAGAGTGACCTTGCCATCCACGGCCGAGACATTGTAGGCGCCGCTGAGCTTGTCATTGCCGGTGATGACGTTCATGACGCCGCCGTTCCCATTAACAGCGCCGCCGGCATCCATGGTGCTGCGCCTGAAGAAGAGGTTGCCGCCGCTGATGTTGCCGGCGCCATCCAGGGTGAGGGTGCCGTATTTGATTTCCGATGCGATGAGCAGGGTGCCGCCCGCGCCAGTGATGTTCGTGATCTCCCCCGTGACATTGTAGGTGCCGGCGACATCGGCTTCGGTGAGGCCGATGGTCTGCAGGGCCGCCAGAGCCAGTCCGCGCCCCTCGCCATTGTTGCTGCCCATCATGCCGCTGCTGGCGCCGCCGGTATTGGTGTTGCACAACGCCTCGCCCATGCCCATGCCGCCGCCCGCCCCCATGTTACCTCCGGCCAGCGAGGTGCTGAAGGCGATGAGGGGGGAGACTTCACCCACGGGCGCCACGATGCGCATGCCGCGCAGGAAGTCGATGCTGCTGGAAAGATTGCCCAGCATGATGCCGGGATCCCCCAGAGAGGCGATGATCTTGTTGCCGGGAAAAACCTCGTAGACCCCGGAGAAAGTCTCCGGGGCGCTGGTGCCGGCAACGGCGCCACTGGCCAGGTCGGCGGTGAGGGTGCTGATGGCGGTATTGCTGGAAGTAAAGCCGCTGCGGCCGTTGGTATCGGCATTGACGCCGTCGAAGGTCACGGTGGCGCTGCCGGTGGCGATGGTGAAGGCGCCGCTGCCACCCAGGTTGCCCGCGCCGCCGCCTGCCTGGGGGTCCATGTGGCCCGCGGCCCAGATCATGTTGTAGATCCCGTCCACGGCGGCATTCAGGTTGACTTCATCACTGCCCACATTGTTGTCCCATTGCATGGCGATGCGTATGCCGCCTCCCCCGCCACTGGCGTTGGCGCCCACGCCCGCCCACTTCTCCATGGTGGGGTAGATCATCACGGTATTGTCCGGGGAGAGGGCGCCCACCACCGCGCCGCTCCCGTCCACCGGGCTGACGATCATGCGCCCGTCAGGGGCGGAAAGAAAAATGGTGCCGTTGGTGGATTTTGAATCACAGAAATAAGAGGCGGTGTTCAGGTCGCTGAGGAGCAGATTGGCGTATTCGATGCCACCGTTGACCAGGCTGGAAATACTCTGGAAGCCGAAAAAACCGTCCACTGAGCGGTGATCGATACCCGCTGCCGTTCCGTTGAGCTGGTAGGGGGGGATCAAGGTGGTGCTCATGCCCAGCAGGGCGTAATTGTTCTGATAGAAGGCAGTGACATTGGTGGGGCTGGAAAAACTCTTCGCCATGTTGGTGAGCACCGAGCCCGCCTGCGAGAGTACGGTATTGACCGCATCGTTGAAGCTTGCCGCCGCGCTGACGTCGATGTTCATGTCCTCCACCAGGTCCACCAGCGCCGCAACCTCCTTCACGGTGAAATTCTCCAGGGAAGACATGGGCGGATCGACGATTTCCGTCACGATGGTGCGGAACACCGCTTCGGACACGGGGGTGATATCCGTGTCATCGGCGGTGGTGACGATGGCGCGGGTGGTGGCGGGTTCATAGGGCAGCACCACGGCGAGGGCGCTGCTGGGCGCATAGCTGGTGGTAAAGGTGTAGGCGCCATTGGGATCGCTGGTGGTGGAGTCCAGTACCTGGTTGATGTTGCCGAGGCTGTCGAGCCTGACCAGCTCCACTGTGGTGTTGGAGACGGGGACCAGGCCGATGAGATTGGCATTGGTATCCGCGACAAAGAGCCTGAGGATGCGCGCCATCAGTGTCGGCCTGGCGCGCGCCGCCACCTGCTGGGCGGGAAGCATGACGACGCCGCTGATGTTGTTTTCAGACGGGCCGGACTCCGGGCCGCCGCTGCATGAGGTCAGCGAAAGCAGAATAAGTATGGCAAGTGCAGGAATTATTATGTGTTTTTTCATTTCATGCGCGGGCCGTTGATGTGGGGGACAGCAGGGCGCGCCAACACCCGGTCGGTGTTGACCGCTATAAAGGGTGTATCGGCAACTGAGGCGTAATATTGAGCGCCGGAGGGGGCGGCAGGACGGGATTAAGGCTTGGGGGAGATTGTCAACTTATTGAATATGCTTTCTATTCCGTGTGAATTGGGGTGGGCTGGCCGAGAAAGGCCAGAATGGCGTCAAGCCCGCTGTGGTTGAGGGCGACATCGGCTCTCGCCTGAACGGCGGGCTTGGCGTGGTAGGCGACGCTGAGGCCGGCGATGTCCATCATCTCCAGGTCGTTGGCGCCGTCGCCCGCGGCGATGGCCTGGGCGGGTTCGATGGCCAGGTCCCGGCAGAGGCGGGTCAGAAAAGCGGCCTTGGCGCGGGCGCCGACGATGTCGCCGCGCATCTTGCCGCTGAGATGCCCGTCGATGATTTCCAGTTCATTGGCGAGGGTATAGTCAAGTTGCAGGCGGGCTTTGAGTTTTTCAGTAAAGACAGTGAATCCTCCAGAGACCAGGGCGGTCCTGATGCCACGCTCACGCAGCCCGGCCAACAGGGTTTCCGCGCCCGGGTTGAGGCGCAGGCGTTGCGCGTAGACTTGGTCGAGCACCGCGGCGGGGACGCCCTTCAGCAGGGAGACGCGCTGTTGCAGGGAGGTCTCGAAATCGATCTCGCCGCGCATGGCGGACTCGGTGATGGCCGCCACCTGGGGCTTGAGGCCGGTGAAATCGGCGATTTCGTCCACGCATTCGATATTGATGAGGGTGGAGTCCATGTCGGTGATGAACAGGCGCACCCGGTCCGGTTGGAAATCTCCGGGCAGGATGTTGATATCGAAATCCGCGGCTTCCCGCAAATCAGTCAGTTTTTCCCGCGTGATGGCCTGGGGGATGTCCAGGCGCAGGGCATGGGCGCCTGGCCGCAGCGTGCCTTGCAGGGCGGAGGCCAATTGCCGGGCTTTTTCCTGGGTCAATCGTGGCCCCTGTAGTATCAAGCTTGTCATGTGCGCCGATGTTCCTCGCGTGGGGATTTGCAGCCGCACATCATAGCCTGAACGCGGGGGGATGTCAGGACTGAATGGAAACGGCGATGTGGCGGGCGGGAGCCGTGTCGCTCATGAACAGGGTCAGCAGGTCATCGAGAAAGCGCCGGCCCAGGGCGGTGGGACGAATGGTGTCCAGATCCCTTTCAATCAAGCCCTTCGCCTCCGCCTGTTGCAGGGCCGGTTCTGCGGCGCTGAGGGGGAGGCCGGTATGCGCCGGAAACAGGGTGGTGGGGAATCCCTCATGGAGGCGGCAGGCATTCATCATGAATTCGAGCACGATGTCCTTTGCCTCCAGGCGCCGGCGCTCGGCGATGTGCGATCTGCCGTCATCTCCCTTGAGCAATTGTTCCATGTAGCGGCGGGGGTGACGGGTCTTCCAGCAGCGTTCGATGGCGCCATGCCGGGCATTGCTGATCTTGGCGTGGGCGCCCGCGCCGATGCCGAGGTAGTCGCCGAAATGCCAGTAGTTGAGATTATGCCGGCACTGCTGTCCTTGGCGGGCCCAGGCGGAGACCTCGTAGGGGCGGTAGTGGCGCCGCGCCAGGATGTCCCGGCACTGCTGCTGCATGGTCCAGCTCGCGTCGTCTTCCGGCAGGCGTGGCGGCCTGGCGTGGAAGCGGGTGTTGGGTTCGATGGTGAGCTGATAGTGGGAAAGGTGGGGCGGCTCGCAGGCGATGGCCGTCCGTATGTCCTCCATGGCCTGTTCGGGCGTCTGTTCCGGCAGGCCGAACATGAGATCCAGGTTCCAGCTCTCGAAGCCGGCCGCCTTGACGGACTCGATGGCCTCCAAGGCCTGGGCCGCGCTGTGGATGCGCCCTATGCGCTGGAGAGACGCATCGCAAAAACTCTGCACCCCCAGCGACAGGCGGGTGACGCCTGCGTCGCGGAAGGCCGCCAGCTTGTCCTTCTCAAGGGCGCCGGGATTGGCCTCCAGGGTGATTTCCAGTCCCGGCTTGAGGGGCAGGCGGGCGCGTATGGCCGACAGCAGGCGGTTGATGGCGGCGCCGGAGAACAGGCTGGGTGTGCCGCCGCCGATGAAAATACTGTCCACGCTGCGGCCCCACACCTCGGGCAGGTCCTGCTCCAGATCCCTGATGAGGGCCTCCACATAGGCTGCCTCGGGGATGGTGTCCGCCGCCTCGTGGGAATTGAAATCGCAATAGGGACATTTCCTGACGCACCACGGGACGTGGACGTAGAGAGACAGCGGCGGCAGGGCCGGGAAATTCAGCATATCGGATTAGGCGCCGGCGGTCAGTTTACTGAATATCCGTGGCAACCAGTTTCCCGTCCGCGCCGGAATAGCGCACGATGACCTGCCCCTTGGCGTTGGCCAGCTTCATGAGCAGCGCATCGTTCACCGCGAAGGTGATGGGTTTGTTGGTCTCCACATCCTGTATGGTGAGGGTCCTGGCCTCGTTGTCCACGTTGAGGATGTTGCCCACATGGGTATTGGGGCCCATGGCGCTGCAGGCGAAACTCGTCGACAGCCCCAGGGACAAGGCGATGAACAAGGTAAAGGCGATAACTGTCTTCATGGTCGGTGACTCCTGTTGTCCGGGGTATTCGTGATTCCCATACCTTAGCGCTTTGAGCGGCTATTGCCAATGGTTTGTAATGTTGCCACTCCGGAGCCTGTCGGGCTGGTAAAGGGAGGATTATCCTTGCGAGACAGGCACATAAAAGCTGAACGTGGTGCCCCGGCCGATGGCGCTGTCCACGTCGATAATGCTTTTGTGCAATTCCATGATGCGCTTGGCGATGGCCAGCCCCAGGCCGGCATGCAGCGAGCCGCCCTCATGCTTTTTGCGCAGGCTGAAGAAACGGTCGAAAATATGGGGCAGCTCCTCGTCGGGGATGCCGCAGCCGGTGTCCTTCACCCGTACGCAAATGCCTTCCCTGGCCTTGCTGAGGGACAGGGTGATTTCTCCCCCCGGCGGGGTATGGCGCAGGGCGTTCTCGATGAGGTTTTCCAGGACGCGCTGGATCATGCCCACGTCGCCATAGGCGAAGGGGAGCTTGTGATCCATATCCATTTTGATGGTGATGTCTTTTTCCGAGGCGGCGAGCTGGAATTTCTGCGCCACGTCCTGCACCAGCTCCGCCAGGGTGAAGGGCTCGCTGTGGGGCGGCGTCTCGCAGGCTTCCAGGGTGGCCAGTTCGAACAGCTCGTTGATGAGGCTGCCCAGGCGCTTGCTGTGGGAGACGGCGATTTCGATATAGCGGCGGCGTTCCGCCTCGTTGAGGGAGTCGGCCTTCAGCAGCAGGGTCTCCAGGTAGCCGTGCAGGGAGGCCAGGGGGGTGCGCAGGTCATGGGAGACGTTGGCGACGAGTTCGCGGCGCAGGGCATCCGTCTCCCGCAGTTGCTGCATCTGCTGGTGGATGCGCTCGGCCATGGTGTGGAAGCTGTGCCCGAGGCGGTCGATCTCGTCTCCGTCCGCCTTGCCGTCAACCGGGGGCACGGTGGAAGGCCTGGCGCTGTAGTCGCTCATGGCCTGGGAGAGGCGGCGCAGGCGGCGCGTCAGCCGGGCAAAAACGAGGGCGCCGGCGAGCAGGGCGATGAGCAGGCTGGCAGCCAGGCCCCACAGGCTGTAGC
>JALSGV010000084.1 GCA_026982565.1 Gammaproteobacteria bacterium | reverse complement strand
TGCGCTCGGAATGACAACATTCGTTGTCATTTCGACCGAAGGGAGAAATCTTATGCCACCGCCCCCGGATTCCTCGCTGCGCTCGGAATGACAACATTCGTTGTCATTTCGACCGAAGGGAGAAATCCTGCGCCACCGCCCCCGGATTCCTCGCTGCGCTCGGAATGACAACATTCGTTGTCATTTCGACCGCAGGGAGAAATCCTGTATCACTGCCTCTGTTTCCATCGCCAGGAAGGTTCAACAGCCTGTTAAGATTTATCCCTCATCCGTCGATATGAATGCATGAAGCGGGGTGAGCGCCGCACCCAGATCATTGACGGGGGGACTTCTCATGTCGAGCATAATGGATGGCGTCAATCGGTTGACGCAACTGGCCGGACATAACAGGATGGAACTGTTGATGTTCCACCTGGGTGATGAACAGCGTTTCGGCATCAATGTCTTCAAGGTTCACGAGGTGATTCATTGCCCGCCTTTGACGCGCCTGCCCCAGGCCAATCCCGTGACAAAAGGTATTGCCAACATCCGCGGCAAGACCATTGCGGTCATTGATCTGGCAGCCGTGCTGGGCAAGCCCGGCGTCGAAGATCCCCGTGATGGTTTCATCATCGTCACCGAGTACAACAATTCCGTGCAGGGTTACCTCGTCAGCGGCGTGGACCGGATCATCAACAAAAACTGGGAAGAAATCCTGCCGCCGCCCAAGGGCATGAAGCGGGGCTGTTACCTCACCGCGGTGACCCGTGTGGATGACGACTTCGTGGGCATCATCGATGTGGAGAAGATCCTGGCTGACCTCATGCCCCTGTCCATGGATATCTCAGACGAGCTGGCGGTCAGTGGCCGCGAACTCACGCTGGAGAACATGTTCATCCTGGTGGTGGATGACTCTGCGGTGGCCCGCAAGCAGATCTCCCGCCCCCTGGAACAGATGGGCATCGAGCATGTCATGGCCAAGAACGGCCGGGAGGCCCTGGAGCTGCTGCAGGGCTGGGCGGCAGACGATCCGGAAAAGATCGCCGACCTCATGATGGTCATCTCCGACATCGAAATGCCGGAAATGGACGGTTATACCCTGACCTCGGAGATCAGAAAGGACAACCGTCTCGGCGGGCTCTACATCCTCCTGCACAGCTCGCTGAGCGGTGTTTTCAACAAGGCCATGGTGGAAAAAGTGGGCGCCGATCATTTCATTGCCAAGTACGACCCGGACTTGCTCACCCAGACGGTCCTGGAACGCATGAAACAGCTCAATGTCGCGCCCGCAGCGTGAAGGTAAGGATTGCCGCCGGGGCGGCAAATTTTGCCGCTGCAGGTGGCATGCGCCTGTATAACGCCCATTCCGGATATTTTCGATGAAGACGGCAAGCCTGGCATCACAGGAACAGATCAGCCAGCAGGACTACGAGTCCATTCGCGATTTCCTGCAACAGAGCTGCGGCATCGTCCTGGGTGACAACAAGCACTACCTGGTCAGCAGCCGCCTGGGCAGGTTGTTGAAGGAACAGGGCCTGTCATCGCTGAGTGAACTGGCGGCCCGGCTCAGGGAGGACAGCGATCCCCAACTCCAGGCCTGGGTGATCGATGCCATGACCACCAATGAGACGTCCTGGTTTCGGGACGGCTATCCCTTCGAGATCCTGCGCAATATCATTCTCCCGGAGCTGGTGGCGGAAGGCGCGCGCAATCCCCGGATCTGGTCGGCTGCCTGTGCCACCGGGCAGGAGCCCTATTCCATCAGCATCGTGATCGAGGAATTCCTGCGCAACCGGGCCGGGGTGCTGCCGGGCATCCAGGTGTTGGGCACCGATATCTCTCCGCGGGTGCTGGAAGATGCGCAAAGCGCCCGGTTCGATGAGATGGCCATGCGTCGCGGCATCTCAGGCCCGCTGCGGGAGCGTTACTTCGAGAAGGAAGGGGAAATCTGGCGGCTCAAGCAGATCGTCCGCGACCGGGTGGTCTTCAAGCAGGTGAACCTGCTGCAGAGCTTCAGTCACCTGGGAAAGTTCGACTGCATCTTCTGCCGCAATGTGCTGATCTATTTTTCCAGCAGTGTCAAGAAGGACATTCTCGAGCGCCTTACAGAGAGCCTCCGTCCCCGGGGTTATCTGTTTCTCGGTGGCTCTGAGTCGCTGGCCAATTACAGTGACCGCTTCGAGACGGTACGCGGCCCCAGCGGGCATGTCTACCGTCTGAAGGAATGTTGAGCGGTCGCTGCTGACAGGGCCGAAGGTATAGGATTTCTCCCTTCGGTCGAAATGACAACGAATGTTGTCATTCCGAGCGCAGCGAGGAATCTTGGGGTGGTGGCACAGGATTTCTCCCTTCGGTCGAAATGACAGGGAGGTGAGGTCGAAATGACAACGTTCGTTGTCATTCCCCCTCTTGTCATTCCGGGC
>JALSGV010000083.1 GCA_026982565.1 Gammaproteobacteria bacterium | reverse complement strand
GTATTTCTTTAACTGTAAGATTTCCTTTCTTCCCGGTAATATCCAGATAAGGATTTATCAGTCAACGGGGCCTATGGGATTTGCAAGATCCCTGCTGAACTTATTCGCGTTCTTCGTTACTTTCGCCGCAGGATTCCGAACTGGCAGCGAAAGGAGCATCATAAGAGCAATCACCACCGGCGCGCCATCCATGTATTATTAACCCTGTATTTTGGTTTCAATCTGTCAGGGACTTCAGGCCTGCGCCGGCACGGCGTTGCGGCGCTTGCCAATGGAATCACCATTGCCTGCGCACCGCGCCTTGTTCCAGCGCAGGCCTGAAGTCCTGAATACGATATATATGGTTGCCGGGTTAATGATTACAACGGCCGCACAGTGATGCCGAGAGAAACGGCCGGCACCGTTTCTCTACCGTCATCATGGGGCGGAATTGACGGCTGGTATGAAAAGTAATCCAGCCCTCCATGAATGCCGATGACTTTATTCAGATCATATGTCAGACCGACCCCCGCTGAGATGCCCCGGTCGTCATCCTTGCGATTGGTAACGACACCCGGGAAGGCGCTCGATTCGAGTTCATAGAAAACGCTCCACAGGGAAAGCCCCAGCCTTCCCTGCACGGACAAGCGCCTTCCCAGTGGATAGGTCCCCAGAACAGACAGGCTGAAGACACCACCATCCTTGATTCTCATATCGACGACATCGCCGGCATCGTTATTGAAACGATTCCTCATATCGAAGAATGCCAGTTGCCCGATCTCTAGCGCATAATATCGGGATGGCCGAATACCCACCCGCGCCAGATATGCAGGCGTGTCATCCTCAAACTCCGTGAACCAGACGTGACTGGCATCCACGCCCACATAGAAAATATCCTTCTCCAGGGCCAGCACGGATGCTGGCAAGCTGGACAAAAGCGACGCAAACATTACAAAACGGAGCGGACAGAACATCGACATATTCATGACTATATCAATATAACATATGGTCTCATACGGAAAAATCGGTGCAGACAAGCGCCTTGCATTGGGCGTCTATTGGGTGAAATAATAGCGTTCGGCACATCTCTCAACTCCCGCAAGGTGAAACCATGCCCAAGACGGCTTTTATCTCAGGCCTGTTGGCCACCGCCAGCCTTATCCTTCTCGCCTCGTGTGCCAATACTCAGGTAACAGGGTCCTGGAAGGATGCAGCCTATAATGAAAAATTATCCAACGTACTAGTGATAGGCATTTCGGACAACATTACCACCCGGCGCATGTTTGAAGACACCATCGTAAAGAAGTTCACGGAACACGGCATCGAAGCCACCTCCTCCGCCACGCTTGCCCCGCAAGACAAACAACTCGACAAGGCCGCCATCGAAAAGATCATCGAGGAAAATGACTTTGGCGCCGTTATCATCACCCGCATGGTGGGTCTGAAAAACGAAACCCAGTACGTGCCCGCCACCAACTACGTCACGGCCCCCTACTACAGCTCTATGTACGGCTTCTACAATCACGCCTACGGGCTGGCCTACGACCCGGGGTACATGGTGGACATCACCATTGCCTCCCTGGAAACCAATATCTATGAAACAGCGGACAAGCAACTCATCTGGAGCATGACGACCGAGAGCTTCGCGCCGAACCAGATCGCCCAGACCATCTCGGAACTGGAATCCGTCATCTTCCGGCAATTGGCCAAAGACGGGCTGATCTGAGAACAGCACTCGCATTGCCGCCCATCATCTGATGCGGCGGCGCAGGCTCCTTTTTGAAAAATCCTTGTCCTTCAGCCCCACATTGACATGGGGTTCCGTGAACTGGTAGGTGATGACGATTATATCCGTATCCTTGTGCAGCTTTTTCTTCTCCGGAAACTTCTCGTCGCTCTGTCTCTCGATGGTAATAACGATGGCATCATAGACCCAAGCATCATCCACCTTTTGCCATGAGAAAGCCGCTTTTTTGATCAACCTGCCCTTCTTGTCATAATATTCCCTGCCACTCAGGGCGCAATCATCCCACGAGTCCTGTTTTTCGAAATAGGAAATGATCTTGCCATAACTCGAACTCTCTACTATGGGCACGCTCTTGACCTTGTAGACCGTGTGACCCGTCCCTTCCTCCACGTCCAGCAGGCTGTGCGTGTCTTCGTTGACCTGGCGGATGGTGAGATCTTCGGAATTCAGCCCCCAATTGAGATTATCCTCCTCGCGCACGGAAAGGCGGGAGACGGACTGCAGTTTCTTGATATAGATCCACAACTCGGGCGGTTTTCTTGATTCCAGGGTATAGGTGGTGCGCAACAGGTTGTTGCCGGCATATTCCGGTGGCCCGGTGGTAAACAACATCAACTTGCTCACCAGATCACCCTCACCGCGGTAGTCCTTCCAGAAACGCACATAACTGCGCCGCTTGGTGACCTTGCCGGCCTTGTTGCGCATGGTAAATTCCAGATTGGTACGCTGGTCCTCACCCCAGTATTTGTAATAGCATTGCTCAACCACCGCCAAGCCGTCCACCTCCTCGGCATACCCACTCATGGGCGCAAATAGCATCACAATGCCGATAAGGATAAGAAAACTGGAAGTTTTTGACATAACCGCAGGCTCTCCGTGATTGGCTCGTTCAGGCAATACTTTGGCCCTCAGCCATGGGCCCAACTAGGCTATATCATACCTTTTCCAGGGGAAGGGTGACAGTCCGGCACCGCGCCGGAGGCGGCGCTCAGGCAAACAGATCACTCAGGCGGGCACCAGGATCTGAAACCCGCATAAAGGCCTCCCCCACCAAAAAGGCATTGACCTGATGCTTGCGCATGGTCTGCACATCCTCACGTGACAAAATGCCGCTTTCCGTCACCACGATGCGGCCCGGTGGAATCAACGGCAACAGCTCCAGCGTCGTCTCAAGGCAGGTTTCGAAGGTGCGCAGGTTGCGATTGTTGATGCCGATGAGCTCGAGATCCAGAGACAGGGCGCGCTCCAGTTCCGCCCGGTCATGGACCTCAACCAGCACGTCCATACCCAGCCGCCCCGCCAGCCGGGCCAAGTCCGCCAGCCGCGCATCATCCAGCGCGGCGACGATCAGGAGAATACAATCAGCGCCGATATGGCGCGCCTCGTAGACCTGGTAGGGGTCGACAATAAAATCCTTGCGTAATACGGGAAGGGAACAGGCGGCGCGCGCCTGGCGCAGATAATCCTCGCTTCCCTGGAAGAAATCCCGGTCGGTCAATACAGAAAGACAGGCGGCGCCACCCTTCTCATAGGAAACCGCAATCTCCGCCGCGTGAAAATCCTCACGCAACACCCCTTTGCTGGGCGAGGCCTTTTTGATCTCCGCAATGACGGCGGCCCGCCCCTCATCGATACGATCCTTGAGGGCGCTTGCAAAGGGACGCACGGGGGGAGCGGCACCGACAAGGCGTGTCAATTCATCGAGAGACGTCTGCCTGCTGCGTTCGGCAACCTCCTCCTCTTTGCGCTGCAGAATCCGTTTCAGGATATCAGACGTTCCAGTCATTGCGGTAATCTGTTGGTGCGGCAGCAGGCTTACTGCCGCCTGAGTGATTGGGATAACTCGACCAGCGCCTCCAGCCGGGCGCCCGCCCCGCCACTGTCCAGCACCTCCTGCGCCCGGGCCACGCCGGCTTCCAGGGTCTCCGCCAAATCCGCAGCATAGATGGCGGCGCCGGCATTGAGCGCCACGATGTCCCGCGCGGGCCCCCTGTCACCAGAAAACACCGCCTTGATCAGCGCCAAGCTTTGCCCGGCGCTGTCTACTTTCAGTTGGGCGAGATCAGCACGCTGCATGCCAAAGCCCTCCGGCTCGACAGTGTAGGTATGGATATCGCCATCACGCAGCTCCGCCACCTGCGTGGGTGACGTGATACTGATCTCGTCCATGCCATCCCGGGCATGCACGATCAGCACGTGCCGGCTGCCCAGCTTGCGCAGAACCTGGGCCATGGGTTCCAACCACCTGTCGCTGAAGACACCGATGACCTGATGAGGCGCGCCGGCAGGATTGGTCATGGGTCCGAGAATATTGAAGAGAGTGCGCACCCCCATTTCGCGGCGCGGCCCGATGGCGTGCTTCATGGCGCCATGATGCAGCGGGGCAAACATGAAACCCACCCCAAGGCGGGACACACATGCGGCCACCTGGTCAGGTGCCAGATCGATACAAACCCCCGCCGCCTCCAATACATCGGCGCTGCCGGAGCTGCTGGAAACGGAACGGTTGCCATGTTTGGCCACCTTGCCACCCGCCGCCGCGACCACGAAGGCGCTGGCGGTGGATATATTGAAGGTAGAAGCAGCGTCTCCGCCAGTGCCACAGGTATCAACGAGATGGGTCTTGTCCACTTCCACATGCGCGGCGAGTTCACGCATCACCTGTACCGCGGCGGCAATTTCATCCACTGTCTCCCCCTTCATGCGCAGACCGATAAGGAACCCGCCGATCTGGGCCGGTGTGGCCTGGCCGCTCATGATGGCTCTCATGACACTCGTCATTTCCCGCGCCGAAAGATTGCGCCCCTCGGTTACGGCCCGAATTGCCGCGGGCATGTCCATGGTCATTATATCTGCCCTCCTGAAACGCCAGGCGCCTGCGTCGGCCGCCCCTCAACCAGGAAATTCTTCAGCATGTCATGGCCATGCCGGGTCAAAATGGATTCAGGATGAAACTGCACCCCCTCCAAAACAAACGCTTGGTGCCGGACCCCCATAATCTCATCCATAGTACCGTCTTCATTCTCTGTCCAGGCTGTCACAACCAGGCAGCCGGGCAAACTGTCCTTCTCGATCACCAGGGAGTGATAGCGCGTTGCCTCGAAGGGGCTGGGCAAACCATGAAACACTCCTTCTCCCCGGTGATGAATCATGGATGTCTTGCCATGCATGATATGCCGAGCGCGGACGATGCGCCCTCCCAGAGCCTGGGCGATGCTTTGATGCCCCAGGCACACCCCCAGGATTGGGATGGCGCCTGCAAAGGTCTTGATGACATCGATGGAAATACCTGCCTCGTTGGGTGTGCAGGGTCCAGGAGAAATAACGATATGATCGGGCGTCAACGCCCTGATCTCATCAAGGCTGATCTCATCGTTACGGCAAACCCTGACTTCCGCCCCCAGCTCTCCCAGGTATTGCACTAGGTTATAGGTGAATGAGTCATAGTTGTCGATCATCAGGACCATGGGCACGCCTGTTAATAAAATCAGTAAGTAAAAAGTCATAAAACAAAGGTTCACCGCCATCCCTATACCGGGAATCAGGCGACATTATCACCCATCTGCCCGGCGAGAACCAGCCTGCAGACTTCTCTGTGTCAGCCCACATTTTTTCACCGGAATGGGGAGATGATCACGCGGAGATTTGGATTTACCCCAAGGGCACTTCCTTCGGGCTCACAAGGCATTTTACGAAGGAGCGGAATAACAGCGTATTTTCTGACTGAATATTAACCCGGCAACAATATATTTGTTGCCGGGTTAATCTTATGGGCAGGTCATGCATGCCGTATCATCCGGCAGAATCGGCGCCCCCCGTTTTTTTCATCACCGTATTGCTTGGGATTACAACATCATCAGTCAATAAGTTGGCATTAACATCCAGCAATTCCTTTATTTGCTCTATCAGCATGGCCAACCCTACAAAACCGGATTTGCGGAGATAAACATCTTCATGATGCCTTATAATTATCTCGACCACTTCAATCAACGCGACAGCGTCTATCAACTGATCAAGAAAGTGGCCTTTGAAAGACACGATCTGATCAGCTTTCACAACATCTTGGGCACTTCCTGGCGTCACATCCCTTTTATTCTCAACTATCATTCCCTTCTCCCTGCATTCCGGTATCAAGAGCACCTAACCATATGAATCAATGCCTGAAAATACTTCCAGGATTTGTTGGGTTGCCACTATTGTTGCAACCAGGATGAAATTTTTTTAATCGATCACGGACTCATGGTCTTCATAATTTTCGATTAAATAGCGAATATCGAACGCAGTGGCGAGCCTGTTCATGATGTTCATGCAAACCATCCCGCCATCACGGAAATTCGCTAGATGTGTCCGGCTGACATGTATTTTCATGGATAATTTATTGATGGAATCAATACCGTCCTTGCGTTTATTGATATCCGCCAGTTCTTTCCGCAAGCGCTTTACAAGATTCTCCATCCCGATAACATCATACTTGGGCAGACTCTGGATAATTTCCGCCGCCTTGGTCAGCGCGTCGATCGTTTCCTGGTATGATATTTTTTTGCCGGATTCCAGCTCATGGGTGAGCTGTTCCACAGAGCGCAGACCGCTACCGTTGCTGAATAGCTGTATGACAGATGCTGTTTTTCTCATTGATCAGATACCTCCCTATATCCCAACTGAAACAATAGTGACAATAACCCCATCTGTCAACACCACTAACACCTGGGTTGGGGTTTTCTGCCAACCCAGGTGGGTGTCGGCTATCGTATGTGGTTAGTACTTAAACAGCAACAGTTTCCGGGTACTGTTCCATTCTGGGAGACCGACCCGCCCTTCCCACCCCCTGGGCAAACAAACCGTGCCAAAAAGAGTGTCCCAAAGCGTCACCGTACCGTAGTTCCAACGATGCAGTCCCCTTTCGTGATGGACCAGGTGCTGCTCTGGCAGCTGCATAAAATAGCCAATCCATCGCAAGCGGACAGGAGTGTGAATATTGGAATGATGGAAAATCTCCAGCATGGACTCGACTAGCAGAACGCAGAAAATAATTTCTGCGCTGACACCCAGGATCTTCCCGACAAACAATATCACCAGCGAATCAATGACCATTTCAATTGGATGGCGCCAGAATGTCACCCGCGTATCCATATGTGACGGCGCATGGTGCATATAATGAACATAGCGCCACAGGAAACGATTGACATGGCGAAGACGGTGGTACCAATAAGCAACGAATGAATAGGCCAGATATGCTGTCAGTACCTGCCCCCAAAATGGCAAATCATCCAAATATTGCCATATTGAAGGGACGTGGGGCCAGATTGACAGCAGCCCGGTCAGCCAGACAGTCGCGAATAACATCAGCCCGCACCAATGTATAAACCACGTTTTCAGAATCGGGAACTGACGAGCGGGAGTTATGCGCTCAAGTGAAAACAAGCTCAAAAACAACACTATTTCCAGTATGCTTAATTCGTACATTACGACCTCCTTGCGTTGTACGTCGACAGGAGGCTTAAGAATACGTTTTCTCAATGAGCCTGGTATAGCTGGAATAAACGAACTGATCGTTCACTTTCAATAACAGCAAGCGATTCAGTGCGTCAGTGAACGAACCTCTGCGGTGCCTGCGGGACACCTCCTCAAAAGGAACGTCATTGTTTTGGATTGATATCATAGGTTCACCAAAAGGTCTCGGCCTTTCTCCTTCACAGCCCCTTCACCCTCTGCCACCCCATCGGCTCAAACATCAAAATCCTGGTCCTCTGCGATGCGATTTCCAACCCGAATTAGCCCGAGCCGCCGCTCCATCTCGATGCGGAAGCACCTGGCATCCGCTTCTCTCTTGAAGCAAACCACATAATCATCCGCATACCAGCGGACCAGCATGCAATAGCTGAATACGATATATATTATTGCCGGGTTAATAATACCAAGCGGGGCGATGTTTATCTGCGTATCTCGCTGGTTCTTGGCGTGCGCGGTGATGCGCCATCTGGCGCGGGATGCGGATTACCAGCCGCTGGCGAGATGAAGGTGTAACACACATAGAGCGATTGTTAAGAAAGGGACTATCACCGATTGCAATGACAGTGGCATGATGGCAAGACAGGCTGGACCGACGCCGGGAGAACCTGAAATCTGAGGGTGCCTTCTGAGGCCGGTCAGGAAATGAGGCACCGGCGTGCGGATTTCCATCAGAGTCCGGGCCTAAAGAAGATGGGCTCACACAGAGACCGGATATAAACATGCAATCGAACCTGGCTGCCGTCAACCATTGTCTTGCAAAACGAGGGAGTCCATATAAGGTCTGATTAATTCAAAAATCATCATCCCGGCCCGCGCCGGGATGATGGGTTAATCAGAACTGCCATAAATATTGCTATATTTATGGAGAAGATACAGTTTATCTTACCTGGTAGGGATGAGTGGTGAGATCTCAGGTTCAATTTCCGTTGCCTGGCTCGGCCCATTTATGTATATGATAGCGTGTGTGGGATGTGTTGCGGAATGAGGGCACTAAGTGAGGGGAGGAAAATAACGGGCCTAAGAGTGGATGAGCCAACGAATATAAAGGCGGGCGGCCTGGTTGCGGTCAGGCCGCCCGACGACCCGGAGTGGATCGGGTCGTTCCCTGGCCCGGTTTTCGCAAGCAAATGATGAGCTTACGGCTATTTGTCAAAATGGCGCGCCCGGAAGGATTCGAACCTCCGACCGCCTGGTTCGTAGCCAGGTACTCTATCCAGCTGAGCTACGGGCGCAAAATTGAAGCGGGATTATCACGGTAGTCGACCCCGATGTCAATCGATGACCGTGAACGTCGCTAAATGGCGGAGAGAGAGGGATTCGAACCCTCGATGGAGTTTTAGCCCCATACTCCCTTAGCAGGGGAGCGCCTTCAGCCACTCGGCCATCTCTCCGCATACCCGGCGCGCGCCTCAGACACGCTTGCCGGCCCGCCCTACGGCGAATGCGAAAGGATACCGAATATGCTCATTTGACGCAAAATAATATTGCGGGGGAAATCAGATCTGGGCGCGGCCCGGTATTTGACTCTTTTCTTTCTGGATGCGGTCGTAGATTTCTTCACGGTGCACGCTCACTTCCTTAGGAGCATTCACGCCAATGCGCACCTGATTGCCCCGTACACCCAGAACGGTCACCGTCACGTCATCACCTATTATCAATGTCTCGCCTACCCGGCGTGTCAGAATCAGCATTGCAAGTCTCCTTACCCAAAACGTCCTTTTCAATAAGGACCTTTTGTCATTATTTCCATGACGCCCATGATTCTTCATCGGCCGGTAAAGAGGGAAACTATAGGAAAAAGTTACCACAAGACGCGTTGCCGGCAAATCCCATCATGCCACAAACAAGAATATAAGCACTTGTTTCATAAGAGAAAACAACCGCACAAGGAAGGAATGAACAGAAAATATCGTGGCTTCAGCCTTCGAGCCCGAAGGCCTCGTGCAGGGCGCGCACGCCCAGTTCCAGGTACTTCTCGTCCACCACCACGGAAATCTTGATTTCGGAGGTGGAAATCATGCGGATATTGATTTTCTCTTCGGCCAGGGTGCGGAACATCTTGCTGGCGATGCCGGCATGGGAGCGCATCCCCACCCCCACCAGGGAAATCTTCACGATGCGGTCATCACCATTTACCTCGCGTGCGCCGAGGCTGTCAGCCGTCTCTTGCAGGACTTTCATGGCGCGCGCGAAGTCGTTGCGGTGTACGGTGAAGGTGAAGTCCGTGGTGGCGTCTTCCGCCACATTCTGCACGATCATGTCCACCTCGATGTCCGCATCGGCGATGGGCCCCAGGATGTGGCCCGCCACACCGGGCTGGTCGGGTACGCCCAATACGGTCAGCTTCGCCTCGTCACGGTTGAAAGCAATCCCGGAAATCTGTGCCTGTTCCATTCCCTCTTCCTCTTTGATAATCAATGTCCCCGGCCCTTCCTCGAAACTGGACAACACGCGCAGGGGCACATTGTACTTGCTGGCAAACTCCACCGAACGTATCTGCAGCACCTTGGCGCCCAGGCTGGCCATTTCCAGCATTTCCTCATAGGTAATGAGGGACAGGCGGCGCGCCTCCGGCACCACACGGGGATCGGTGGTGTAGACGCCGTCGACGTCCGTATAGATCTGGCACTCGTCGGCCTGCAAGGCCGCCGCCAGGGCGACCGCCGTGGTATCGGAGCCGCCCCGCCCCAGCGTCGTGATGTTGCCGTGCTCGTCCACGCCCTGGAAACCGGCCACCACGACGACACGGCCAGCGGCCAGATCGTTGCGGATGCGCTGCGCATCGATATCCTTGATGCGCGCCTTGTTGTGTGTGCTGTCGGTGAGGATGTGGACCTGGGCGCCCGTATAGGAACAGGCCGGGCAATCCCGCGCCTGCAGGGCCATGCTGAGCAAGGCGATGGTCACCTGTTCCCCCGTGGCCAGAATCACGTCCAGTTCCCGCGCGGGAGGGGTGGGCGTGATGGCCCGCGCCAGTTCCAGCAGGCGGTTGGTCTCGCCGCTCATGGCGGACACCACCACCACGATGTCGTCACCTTGCCGGCGGCGCGCGAGCACCCTCTCCGCCACGCTGACGATGCGCTCCGGCGATCCCACCGAAGTGCCGCCGTATTTCTGTACGATCAATGCCATGTTTTTTCGTGAAGGGTGAGGCGTGAGGCCTGAGGCGGAAAACGCCGCACCCCGAAACCACACCTCTCCCATGTCATCTCACGCCTCATCCTTCACGTTCCAGTGTCTGACGCACCCATTCCGGCACCGCCGCCAGGGCCCCTTCCAGGGCGGCAGGATTGTTGCCGCCCGCCTGCGCCATGTCCGCCCGGCCTCCGCCCTTGCCGCCCACCTGCTGCGCCACGAAATTCACCAGGTCCGAGGCCTTGAGCCGGTCGACCCGGTCCTTGCTCACACCGGCCACCAGGCTCACCTTGTCGCCCGAGACGGTAGCCAAGACAATGACGCCCGCGTCCAGCTTGTCCTTGAGTTGATCCAGGGTCTGGCGCAGGGTCTTGGCGTCGGCCCCGTCCAGCCTGGCCGCCAGCACCTTGCAGCCACAGACGATCTGCGCCTTGGCGGCGAGATCCCCGCCGGCGCTGCTGGCCAGCCTGGACTTCAGGGCCTCCAGCTCTTTTTCAAGTTCCCGGTTGCGCGCCAGCACCTGCCGCACCCGCTCCAGCACATTGTCGCGGCCGGCCTTGACGAGACCCGCCAGGCGCTGCAACTGGCGCTCTTCCTCCTCCACCCATTCCAGGGCGCGCTGCCCCGTCAGGGCCTCGATGCGCCGCACGCCCGAGGCGATGCCGGTCTCGCTGACGATCTTGAACAGACCGATGTCACCGCTGCGCGACACGTGGGTGCCGCCGCACAATTCAATGGAGAAATCCCCCATGCGCAACACCCGCACCTGGTCGCTGTATTTCTCGCCGAACAGGGCCATGGCGCCGCTCTCCACCGCCTCATCGTAATCCATGATTCGGGTCTCCACGGGCAGATTGGCGCGCACCTGGGCGTTGACCAGTTGCTCCACGGCCTCGATCTGCTGCGGCGTCATGGCCTCGAAATGGGAAAAATCGAAACGCAGCCGTTCGGGATCCACCAGCGAGCCCTTCTGGGTGACATGCCTGCCCAGGACTTCGCGCAGGGCCGCATGCAACAAATGAGTGGCCGAATGGTTGAGTTCCGTGGCGTGGCGCAACGCTGCATCGACCCGTGCAGTCACCACATCGCCTTTGTGCAAGGCGGCCGTGGCCTTGCCAATATGGACGTTGGCCTCACCGGCCTTTTGGGTGTCGCTCACCTCGAAGGCCACTTCACCATTCAGCAACAGTTGACCCGTATCACCCACCTGGCCGCCGGACTCGGCATAGAAAGGCGTCTCGTCCAGCACCACGCGGCCCTCCGCACCCGCCTCCAGCGCATCCACCGGCCGGTTGTCGCCGTCGAAAAGGGCCGCAATACGCGACTGCCCGGAGGTGTGCCCGTAACCGGTAAATTCGCTCCCGCCGTCCACCCGCAGTTCCTGGGTATAGTCCCGCCCGAACTGGCTGGCGGCGCGCGCCCGCTCCCGCTGTGCCGCCATCTCGCGCTCGAAACCTTCCATATCCAGTCGCAGCCCCCTTTCACGGGCGATATCCGCCGTCAGATCCACGGGGAAACCGTAGGTGTCGTAGAGCTTGAACACCACGTCGCCAGGGATAACGGCGCCGCGCAACTGCGCAATGGCCTGTTCGAGAATATGCATGCCCTGCTCCAGGGTCTCGGCGAAACGCACCTCCTCCTGCCTGAGCACCTGCTCCACCTGTTCGGCGGCGCGGGTGAGTTCCGGATAGGCTGCGCCCATCTCCCTCACCAGGGGTTGCACCAGGCGGTAGAAAAAGACCTCCTTGATGCCCAGCATATAGCCGTGGCGGATGGCGCGGCGGATGATGCGCCGCAGCACATAACCGCGCCCTTCATTGGAGGGGATGACCCCGTCGACGATGAGAAAGGCGCAGGAGCGGATATGGTCGGCGATGACCCGCAGGGACGACTGGCCCGCATCCTCCACGCCCGCCAGCTGCGCGGCGGCCGTGATGAGCTTGCGGAAGAGGTCGATATCGTAATTGCTGTGCACGCCCTGCATGACGGCGGCCAGGCGCTCCAGTCCCATGCCCGTATCCACCGAGGGGTGCGGCAGGGGCGTCATGGCGCCCGTGTTGTCGCGGTTGTACTGCATGAACACCAGGTTCCAGATCTCCACGTAACGGTCGCCGTCGGCGTCCGGGGAACCGGGCGGACCGCCCGCCACCTCCGGGCCGTGGTCGTAGAAGATCTCCGAGCAGGGCCCGCACGGCCCGGTGTCGCCCATGGACCAGAAGTTGTCGGCCGCCCCGATGCGCCCGAAGCGCGCCGGATCCACGCCCACCTCCTTGAGCCAGATGTCGGCCGCCTCGTCGTCCTCCTCGTACACCGTGACCCACAGCTTCTCCGGCGGCAGCCCGCACTCCCGGGTGAGGAATTCCCAGGCATAGTGAATGGCCTCGCGCTTGAAGTAGTCGCCGAAACTGAAATTGCCCAGCATCTCGAAAAAGGTATGATGGCGCGCCGTATACCCCACGTTCTCCAGGTCGTTGTGCTTGCCACCGGCGCGCACGCAACGCTGGGAGCTGACGGCGCGCTTGTAGGGGCGGCTCTCCTGGCCGGTAAAGACCTCCTTGAACTGCACCATGCCCGCGTTGGTGAACAACAGGGTGGGATCGTTGCCGGGCACCAGGGAGCTGCTGGGCACCAGCGTATGGCCATGGCGCTGGAAATAGTCCAGAAACAATTGTCGTATGGCTGCGCTCGTCATCATAATGTCTTCATCTACTCTCCCCTGAACAACAGCGCGCCGATCTGTTCCATGGTAAAGCCACGCTGTTGTAAAAAACGCGCCTGGCGGGCGCGTTCCTTGTGATCCTGCGGATATTCTCCGGCAAAGCGTTTGCGCCATGCCTCCCTGATGAGAACCTGCCAGTCGGCCCGGTCATCATCCACCACCTCTGCGATCAGTTCGTCGCTCACCCCCTTCTCCCTGAGCGCCGCGCGGATGCGCACGGGCCCTTCCCCCCGCGCCACGCGCGCGGCCACGTAGGACTCGGCAAAGCGCGCGTCACTGAGCAGCCCGTCGGCGGCAAGCCGCGCCAGCACCTCATCGACCAGCGTTTCATCGAAGCCCTTGTGGCACAGCTTGCGCCGCAGCTCCAGGCGGGTATGCTCGCGCCGCGCCAGCAGGTCCATGGCCCTGAGGCGCGCCGCCCCAGGCGTCGGCGGCGCCTGCTCCTCAGACCTCCGCTTCAACGAGCTCCGCTTCGCCCTGCGCTACGCCGCCCAGCAGCCTGGCGCGGATCTGGTCCTCGATCTCGCGGGCGATGTCCGGCGACTCCTTCAGGAAGGTGCGCACGTTGTCCTTGCCCTGGCCGATGCGGTCGCCATTGTAGCTGTACCAGGCCCCGGACTTGTTGATGATGCCTTCCTTGACGCCGAGGGTGATGATCTCCCCCTCGCGGGAGATGCCTTCGCCGTAGAGGATGTCGAATTCCGTCTGGCGGAAGGGGGGCGCCACCTTGTTCTTGACCACCTTGACGCGGGTCTCGTTGCCGACGATCTCGTCGCCCTTCTTGATGGCGCCGATGCGGCGGATGTCGAGGCGCACCGAGGCGTAGAACTTGAGGGCGTTGCCGCCGGTGGTGGTCTCCGGGTTGCCGAACATGACACCGATCTTCATGCGGATCTGGTTGATGAAGATCACCAGGGTGTTGGAGCGCTTGATGTTGGCCGTCAGCTTGCGCAGGGCCTGGGACATGAGGCGCGCCTGCAGACCCATGTGGGAGTCGCCCATGTCGCCTTCGATCTCGGCCTTGGGGGTCAGGGCCGCCACCGAATCCACCACCACGATGTCCACGGCGCCGGAGCGCACCAGCATGTCCGTGATCTCCAGGGCCTGCTCGCCGGTGTCCGGCTGGGAGACCAGCAGGTCGTCGATATTAACGCCGATCTTCTCGGCGTAGACGGGGTCGAGGGCATGCTCGGCATCCACGAAGGCCGCCGTGCCGCCCAGCTTCTGAACCTCGGCGATCACCTGTAAAGTGAGCGTGGTCTTGCCCGAGGACTCCGGACCATAGATCTCCACGACGCGCCCGCGCGGCAGCCCGCCGATGCCCAGCGCCACGTCCAGCCCCAGGGAACCGGTGGACACCGCCTCCACGTCGCGCACCATGCCGGGATCGCCCATGCGCATGACGGATCCCTTGCCGAACTGGCGCTCGATCTGCGACAGCGCCGCGTCCAAAGCCTTTCTCTTGTTCTCTTCCATTCTTCCCCCTGTGAAGCCTCAGTAAATGATCTGCCTGTCACCTGCCCGCAGTCCCTGTCGCCCGGATATCGGCTGGCCCCAATTATCACATAGAACACGGCCTCCGTCATAGTGCTACCCGCCTTCCCGCAAGGCCCATGAGTGAAGCGCATGATAGCGCACCCCCCGAGCCCCGGAAACCGATTCCATGAGGGAAAAGTCTGTCACATCCCACGCCAGCGGCGGCGTCTCCCCCACCGCGGGCGCCCGCCCCACCTTGCGCATCACGGTCATGTGGGCCTGGTAGGGGCGCGGGTCCAGGGGTATGCCGCAGGGCTGCAGGTGTTGCCTGAGGCCGCCCACCAGGGTGAACAGTTGCGGCGGCGTGTGGCGCGGACCCAGCCACAGGATGCGGGGCCGGGACCAGTAATCCAGGCGACCCAGTTCCAGGCGAAAGGGCGGGCAGCGCACCGCGTCGCCCGCCGCCACGATACAGTCGGTAACTGGCATTTCCACCTGGCCGAGAAACACCAGGGTGATGTGAAGATTGTCCACGGGCACGGCGCGGCCCGCGCCGCGCGGCAGCACCTTGCGCAATTGTTGCTTCAACCGCGCCCGCAGCGCGTCATCGGGACACAAAGCAAAGAACAGACGGCGGGCGGCGGGCGCCTTCTTCTCAGGCGTCGCCATCACCGCGCCCGATCAGGCTCGCCATCCCCTGCAGGGCCGCCAGGGCGGCGCGGCGGCGCACCTGGTGGCGCCCGCCGGCGAAGCGCAGGGTACAGGCGCGGGCGGCCACGCCCTGCCCGTCCCAGGCGAAACACACCATGCCCACGGGCTTGCCGGGCACGGCGCCGCCCGGCCCGGCAATGCCGCTCACCGCCAGGCTGACCTGGGCATGACTGCGGCGCAGGGCGCCCGCCGCCATCTCCCGCGCCACCGCCTCGCTGACCGCGCCATGTGCCTCCAGGGTCTGCGCCGCCACGCCCAGCATTTCTTCCTTGGCGCGATTGGCGTAGGTGACGAAGCCGCGCTCGAACCACTGCGAGCTGCCGGGCACGGCGGTGATGGCGGCGGCGATGAGCCCGCCCGTGCAGGACTCGGCGACGGCCAGCATCTGGCCGCGCCGCCGCAACAGCTCACCCAGCGCCGCGGCGTGGCGCACCAGTTCATCGTCCGGCAGGTCCGCCTTATCCACCATGCCCCGCTCCACTCAGCCAGGTCCGCCACATGTCGCGATAGGCTGTCTCCAGGGCCTGCGCCAGCCCGCGCCCGTCGCACAGGGGCGACGCCGCCATGCGCTCACGCTGGGTGGCGCGCAGGGTGCGGCGCCGCGCCACATCACGGGCCAGGGCCACGGCTTTGTCCACATAGTCCTGAGGCGATGTGGCGATCAGCTCATCCAGACCGACGGCCCTGAGCAGGCTCACCCCC
>JALSGV010000082.1 GCA_026982565.1 Gammaproteobacteria bacterium | reverse complement strand
GGCGCGAATACCTGCCTCGAGATAGTTGCTCCCGCCGTTCACGGCCAGGTAGTAATCCACGGCCTCTTGCGTGTTGTCGCGGTATTCGTTGATCCAGCCGAGGTAGAAATTGACATCGTTGAAACGCACGCCCCGATGCTGAATCTGTTTCAGGTGGGTCTCGGCCTCATCCACCCGCTGCATCTGCAACAGCAGCAGTCCCAGGGTGAATTTCAGCTCATCGTTGTCCGGCGCCTGTTGCACCAAATGTTCATATTGCCGCAACGCGGTCTCATACTGCTTTTCATCCATGGACAGGCGCGCATAGGCCAGACGCAGACGCACTTCGTCCGGCGCCTTCTTCACCGCCTCGCCCAGATAGGCATGGGCACCCTTGTTGTCGCCCCGCAGTTGCATCACGCGCACATGGAGAAGAATCGCGTCCACCCAGCCCGGCCTCAGTTCCAGAGCCCTGTCGATGGCCGTGGAAGCGGTTTCCAGATCGCTGGCCCGCAGCGCAAGCTGACCATACACCAACCATACACCGGCATTGTCATCTTCCTCCCCGACCACGTGCTCCATGACGATCAGGGCCGCCTTGATGTCCTGCTCACGGCCCAACAGACTGGAAATGAGGCGCAGCCCGTTGTCCGGCCCGCTGTCCTCCATGGTCATGAGGGCATCCACATGGGGGAAGCTCTCTTGCGGGCGCCCGGCGCGGATCAAGGCGGCAATCATGGCCTGGCGCGCCTCCGCATTCTGCGGATCCTGCTTCACCCACAGTTCGGCGGCCTCCAGGGCATGGCGGCTGTCACGGGCATAGATGGCGACCCGCGCGGCCATGCCGGTGACACGGGGATCCCCCGTGCGCCTTGCCAGACTGAGATAACGGTCGATGGCCAGAGCATAATATTTGCGCTGCACGGCGATGTCCGCAACCAGCAGTTCATAGAGGATATCAGCGCTGAGATCCACGGACGGAACGCTTTCCGCCACCTCGGGAGTGGGATGACCATGGGCCGCCGCGGCCTGTCCGCCATCTATCTTGTCTGGCGGGGTGGTGGGCGCCTGCCCCGGCATGGAGGCGCAAGCCCCCAGCCACAGGGCGGCCGCGGCGGTCAGCGGAATAATGTAGAAATTATTCATAAAGACAGCATGTTATCATAAATTTTCTCAAAAACACCCCATTATCCTATACAATGGGCCGCCCGGGAGGCGAATCACGGTGTAATTACCGGCTGAAGACTATATAATTTAAGTGTTTATCCCGAACAACTTAGAAGAGCCCGAATCACGAACGGCCCATTCCAACGAATGATGTTACTAGCGGTAGGCCTCAATCATAATACAGCCCCGGTGCAGATACGCGAGCGCGTGGCCTTCGCCCCCGACCGCCTGCCCGATGTGCTGCACGAACTGACGGAGCACAAACACGTCAGTGAAGCCGCCATTCTTTCCACCTGCAATCGCACGGAAATGCTGTGCAATATCGACGGCAGCGACAGTACCATCATTATCGACTGGTTCAGCCAGTTCCATAACTTGCGCAGCGAGGAACTGGAGCCCTATCTGTACACCTACCCCGAACTGCAGGCGGTCAAGCACCTGCTGCGGGTCGCCAGCGGTCTCGACTCCATGATCCTGGGCGAGCCTCAGATCCTTGGACAACTGAAAGACGCCTATGTTGCGGCCAAGGAGGCGGGCACTCTGGGCAAGCTCCTCAACCGGCTCTTCGAGCACACCTTTTCCGTCGCCAAGCAGGTGCGCACCGATACCGCCATCGGCGCCAGCCCGGTGTCCGTGGCCTTCGCCGCCATCAGCCTGGCCAGGCAGATCTTCGCCGATCTCGAGAAGCACACCGCCCTGCTCATCGGCGCCGGCGAGACCATCGAACTGGCCGCGCGCCATCTGCGCCAGAACGGCATCGGCCGCATCATCATCGCCAACCGCACCCTGGCGCGCGCCGAGGCCCTGGTCAAGGAGGTCAACGGCATGGCCATCACCCTGTCCGAGATTCCGGAATACCTGGCCGATGCGGACATCGTGATCTCCTCCACGGCCAGCCAACTGCCCATCCTCGGCAAGGGCGCCGTGGAGCGCGCCATCAAGAAGCGCAAGCACCAACCCATCCTGATGGTGGACATCGCCGTGCCGCGGGACATCGAACCGGAAGTGGGCGACCTCAACGATATCTATCTCTACACCGTCGACGACCTGCGCGAGATCATCGACGAAGGGCTCAAATCGCGCCAGGAGGCCGCGCAGCAGGCCGAAGAGATCATCGACACCCAGGCCGCCCACTTCATGGGATGGCTGCGCTCCCTCAGCGCCGTTTCCACCATCCGCGCCTACCGCGACAACACCGACCGCATCCGCGACGAGGAAGTGCGCAAGGCCCTGCGCCTGCTGGCGTCGGGCCACGATCCCGAAGAAGTGGTGCAACACA
>JALSGV010000081.1 GCA_026982565.1 Gammaproteobacteria bacterium | reverse complement strand
CTTTATTGTATGCGTCGACGATGATCTTGTTGACCAGCTTGACGACGACGTTGTCGGAGGATGAGGTTTCGTCGTATTCCTCTTCATCGTTGTTTTCATCTCCCCCCATGAACTCATCGAACATGTCGCCTTCCAGGTCAGGCGCCGAGTAGAGCATGCTGATGACGCGCTGCAACTCCTTGGGCTCCGCCATCACCGGTTCCACGTTGAGGCCCGTATGAAAGCGCACCGCGTCAAGGATCTCCCAGTCCATGGGGTTGACCATGGCGATGGCCAGTTTCTGGTCATAGATATAGAGGGGCAGGAAGGTGTGTTTCCTGACCAAGTCCTCGGGCACCAGCTTCAGGGCTTCGGCATCCAGTTGGAATTGGGTAATATCGACGAAGGGGATGCCCAGCTTCCTTGACAGGCCTTGCTGTATGTCGCTCTCGGAGACCAGTCCCTGCTCGATGAGAATCTGGCCGATCTGCTTGCCACGGTCATCCTGCTGGGCCTGCAGGGCCTCCATGAGCTGTTCTTCAGTGATGATATTCTCATGAATGAGAATCTCGCCCAGGCGCAGATTGGGCGTGGTCTTCTGATTCCGTAGGGATGCCTCCAATTCATTGGTTGTGATGATGGCCTTGGAACGGAGATATTCGCCCAGGGGCTGTTGCCGCTTGTTTTCCTGCTCGTTGAGGCCTTCTTGCACTTCCTCTTTGCTGACTATCTGTCGGTCGACAAGCAGTTCGCCGAGATGGGGGCCGATGCGATGATCTTCCAGGGCGCTGCGGGGGATGAACAGGTAGGCATACTCGGCGCCGTTCTGGGTCGGGTACAGATACAGGCCCGCGGCGTCGGTGCGGAAACCAAAGGTGCTGCCTTCCAGCTTGTCTCCATCCTTGAAGGTGAGCCAGAAATCCTGAATCAGATCCGGCTGGGACATGGGCCCGCTTTGTTGTTTTGCGCGTCTCCAACTGTGCCGCCGCGGCAGGCTCATGATCTTGATCTTGCTGAAGGGGACCTCATGGGGCTTGTTGCTGCCATCGATGGCAATGCTCAGGCGCTTCTCCTCGCGCACAAAGGCCAGCAGCCGGCCCAGGCAGCGTTTCCCTGTGTGAAGCGACAACAATACTTTCTCGCCGGGCCTGACTGCATCATCGGCTTCGGGTTCGCAGGAGATAGGCTGCAAGAGGGGGATGCTTGTTTCCCTGCAGTCTTTGGGCGCGGCATTGTTCATGTTTTCAGTCAGGTCTCTTCAAATATGGATTCTTTCAGGCAGACAGCAGTACCGTGCGGGCGCACGCGGCGCCGCCTCCCCGCGGAAGTTTTCCGCCGTGTCCTGTCTATGTTATCGGTCGATTACGATGCGCATTGAGAGATCAATGGCCTTGAGATCCTTGGTGAGCGCCCCGACGGAAATGTAATCCACGCCAGTCAACGCGATGGCGCGTATATTCTCCAGCGTAATGCCGCCTGATGCCTCCAGCCTGGCCCGTCCCTCGTTCAGATGTACCGCGCGACGTAATTCCTCCTCGGGGAAATTGTCCAGCAATAATATATCGGCACGATGGGCCAATGCTTCAGTCATTTCGGCAAGGTTTTCCACTTCCACCTCCACGGGCAGGCCGGGCGCCGCCAGGCGCGCCTGCTCGATGGCCTTGCCCACGGCGCCACAGGCCTGGATGTGGTTTTCCTTGATGAGTATGGCGTCATAGAGTCCCGCGCGGTGATTGCTGCAGCCGCCGCAGCGCACGGCATACTTTTGTTCCCGGCGCAGTCCCGGCAGTGTCTTGCGGGTGTCCAGGATGGTGACGGGGAGATCGCTGACCCTGTCGTGAAACTGCCGCGCCCGCGTGGCGGTGCCTGACAGGGTCTGCAGGAAGTTGAGGGCGGTGCGTTCGCCGCTCAGCAGCGCCCGGCAATTCCCGCTCAGGGTGCACAGCAACTGGTCCGGCGTGGCGGCGTCACCGTCGCGGATTTGCCAGGTGATCATCATGCCGGGATCCAGCGCATGGAACACGGCATCGAACCACTCGCGGCCGCAGATGACGGCATTCTCCCGGCTGATTACCCGCGCCGTGGCCTGCTGACCTTCGGGTATGAGCCGGGCCGTGACATCGCCACTGCCGATGTCTTCGGCCAAGGCCCCCTTGACGGTGTTTTGAATGTGAGTGTTCAGCATATGCATTCAATCTTATTAACCCGGCAACCATATATATCGTATTCAGCCATTGCGTGCCGGTTCGCTGCAAGGCGGCGAAAGGCCGTTGTAGTCATTCTACAGCAAGTTTCGCCAACGCAGTCAGCGGGCTGGCACGCAATGGCCTGTCTTTTAATATCAACCTGTTAGGGACTTCAGGCCTGCGCCGGCACGGCGTTGCGGCGCTTGCCAATGGAATGACCATTGCCTGCGCACCGCGCCTTGTTCCAGCACAGGCCTGAAGTCCTGAATACGATATATATGGTTGCC
>JALSGV010000080.1 GCA_026982565.1 Gammaproteobacteria bacterium | reverse complement strand
CTGACCGGTTGGGGCGCCGCATCCAGACCGGTCGTCGCCTTGACGATACCCCGCGCCTCCCGCCGGCCCATGGTCAGCGCCTCTTGGGCCGCCATGGACGGTTGAAAAACCTCTGATGCCGTCTCCATTTCCGGCGGGGTGACGCGGTCGTCGTGGCGCAGATAGAGGGTCTGGGTGGGATAGGCGTACTCCACACCGAGGCGTTTCGCCAGGCGCAGGCAGTCCATGAGGAAGCGGTGCCGCTCACGCAGTTCGGTACTCCAGTCGGGCGTCTCCCAGAACACATAGACCAGCACCTCCAGTGCCGAAGCGCCGAATTCGTTCAGATAGATATGATAATAATCCTTGCGCATATAGGGGTGCAGGCGCACCAGTTCCCTCACCCCCTCGCAAAAGGCATCGATACGCTCCGGTGGCGTCTCGTAGGCCAGGGCCAGCATGGTTTTCATGCGCCGGTAACGGCGCTTGCCCATATTGTCCACATTGGCGGTAATAAGGGTGGAGTTGGGAACCGACACCAGGGAGTTGTAGAAGGTGCGGATGCGCGTGCTGCGAAAACCGATGGTCTCCACCGTGCCCTCGATATCGCCGATGATCACCCAGTCACCGACATGGAAGGTCTGGTCCAGCAGCACGGTCACGGAACCGAACAAGTTGCCCACCACGTCCTTGGCCGCGAGGGCGAAGGCCAGACCACCCAGGCCCAATCCAGCCAGCAGGCTGGTGACATTGATATTGAGATTGTCCGCCACGAACACCAGGCCCAGGATGGTGACGAAGACCTTGAGAATGCGCTTGACCAGCGGCACCAGGGCATCGTCCAGTTTACCCGCGGTGCGCTGGGCGCGGTCGATGAGAAAGGCGCCCAGCAGATCGACCAGGCGGTAGGCGGCCCACACCCCGGAAATCCCGGCCAGGAACTTGACCGACACCAACAGCACCACCAACACGTCTTCCGTCAGCCCCAGCGCATTGAGTCCCGCCCACCACACCGCGGCCATGGCCATCAAGCCCAGGGGACGCAGCATGGTATCCGGCACATCGCGGAAAGCACCTGCGGCATAACGCCTGCGCCAGAGCCTGACGCCCCCACGGAGAACGACCGAGATAAGCTTGTCCAGCACCACCCCGACCGTGATAATCAGAAGAATCCCCAACCACTGCCAGTGTTCGAGCACGAAGCCTTCCCGCTTGAGGCTTTCGGGCAGGGCATTGCGAATACGCAGATTGAGGGGTAGAAATTCACCCTCAACGCCGCCGATCACCGCCACTTTCTTCTTCTCCGCCAGGCCGTCGAGAATGGCGGGCAACGCTGCGATGGTCTCCGCGCTGAACAACCACCCTTCGTTCTCCTTGAAGACAAGGGCCACCTGCCCCTGGGGGTAGGTTTGAAAAACGAAAGGCTGGCCCGAAGTGCGGGTTGCAAAACGCTTGATATCGGGTGCGCGCGTGCGCTCGATGACTTCCAGCAGCAGCCAGGCGAGATCACGGCCCTTCTCCTTGCGCACCAGGGGACTGATGCCGGAAAGGTCCAGGGTCGACGCGGCGCGGGTCATCATCTCGTCCTGCCCCGCCTTGACGGCTTCCATGGCCTTGAGGAAGGTCTCCATGGTGGCGCGCGGCGTCTTCAGGGTCTCCGGTATGGGGGGTGGCGCAGGAGGCGCAGCATCGGCGGACGCCGCATCACCCTGGGCATATGCGGATGAGCTGAAAACAAACAACAGCAGCAGGATGGAAAAAACAATAAAGACGCGATGAATCACTGGCCTCCGGTTCATCATTGTACTCACCATGGAAACCACCGCTTCATTGCCAAGCAATTACTTCGTAGCCCTTGGCCGCCTTGCCTGCCGCTTCCAGGGTAGTATTGGGATAGAGAACAGGCTGCACCGCTTTGGTGGCGCAGGCACCCGACATGAGGATCAACCCGGCGAGGAGCACCTTTCCTATGCTTCCCGCGACAATTGGCAGACCTGCGGATACCATCAATTCTTAAACATATTCCTTAACTGCACGGCCCGGACGAGGTGAAGAGAAATCCGGGATTCAGGCGTTTTTCATGCGCCATGCGACATATTCACCTGTACAATTAAAACAGTTGTGAGGTAATTTTTCCACCGCAATATCGAACCAGCGGATATGCAGGAGGCCTAAGTGAAGGCGGCAATCGGAATACTGGTGGCACTCATCTTGTGGGCGGGAGCAGGCGTTGCTCAGGCAAGCGGCGAACTCGTCACCGTAGAAACATCCTATCAGGAAGTGACACTGACCGGCTTCACCCGCGCGCGCGCCACTCTGCGCCTGGTGGCGGAAGAGGCAGGCCGCTTTGCCTTCGTGAACGCCGAAGTCGGCGACGTCATCTCAGAAGGACGGCATTTCGGCTGCCTGGACACGACCTATGTCGACCTGGACATCACGGCCAACCACGCCCGCCAGGAACGTCTGCGAGCCGATGTGGACTACTACACCAGGCAGGCGGAACGGCTCGGCAAGCTGGTTGACAAGAACACCACGGCGCAGGCCGAACTGGACGACATGGTGCGCCGCAGGGCTGGCGCCAAGGCCGAATTGGCCGAAACCCGGGCGCGGCTGCGTGAGCTGACAGAACGCAAGCGGCGTCATTGTATCACTGTCCCCGCCGGCTGGACCGTAACGGAACGGCGGGTGGAACCCGGCCAGTGGGTAGCCGCTGGCGAACCCGTGGGGCAGGCGGGGGATTTCACCGGATTACTGGTCCCCTTCGCCCTGAGCCATGAGGAAGTGAAAGCCCTGCGGGCGCAACAGGATGACCTGCAGGTAGAGTTGCTGGACGAACAACGCCTGGTGCCCGCACAAGCCGTTCACTGGAACCCCGCCTTCGATGAACAGACACGCAAGACTGCTGTAGACCTCGCCTTGAAGGAAGGCATTGCGGAGAGGCGTGGCGGCCTGCGCGTGGCGCTGACCCTGCGCCTGCCTGACCCCAGCGGTGCGCTGCTGGCGCCCAGGGAGGCCCTGGCGGAGCGTTTCGGGCAATTCTGGGTCCTGGGAACAAATGGCAGGGAACTGCCCGTCGTCTATCTGGGCGACCTGGAATCCGACAGCAAGGTTTTTGCGCGCATCATCTCCGACGGCCTCGCGGCAGGCGACCGGATCCGCCTGCGCTGATGGAAAACCTCGTCCGCTTTTCCCTCAAGCAGCGGGTGTTCTACAACCTGCTGTTCGTCATGCTCATCGTGGCCGGCAGCTTCGCCTTTTTCAGCCTGCCGGCGGAACGCTATCCCAACGTGCACTTCGGCGAGGTCAATGTATCCACCCAGTTCCCCGGCGCCTCCCCCGAGGAAGTCGAGACCCTGGTGACGCGCAAGATCGAGGAAGCCCTGGAGTCTATCGAGGATCTGGAATGGATCTCCGCCACCTCCTTCCGGCAGCGCTCCTATGTGCGCATGAAATTCATCGACGACGCGGACTACGACACGCTCTTCGACGAAGTACGCTTCCGCGTCCTCAACGTCCTGGATGAACTGCCCGCCGAGATCGACCCGCCCGTGGTATGGGAGGCCCTGGTGGACGACTATCTGCCGGTCGTGGTGGTCAACCTGGCCGCTGATCTCGACAACCATGTACTGGCAAAAATGGCGGACAGCCTCAAGACGCCTCTCAAGCAGGTCCATGGCATCAAGGACGTGAGAATAGCCGGAGAATATACCCGCGAGTTTCATGTCCAGCTCGACCCCCGCAAGCAGCGCGCCCTGGGCGTCAGTTTCGACGAAGTGGCGCAGGCGCTGCAGGAAGCCAACCTGTCCATACCCGCCGGCGACTTCAGCAATCATTCCGGTGAGTTCACTGTCAAGGTGGACGGGAAATTCCGCAGCCGCGACCAGGTATTGTCCACTATCATCCGCCATGACGCCGATGGCAGTTTCGTCAGGGTAGGCGACGTGGTCAGCCGCGCCGGGCTCGCCTACCGCGATCCCGTCATCATTTCCTCCATCAACGGGAAAAACGCCCTCGCCCTGCAGATCATCAAGGCGGAACATGGCAACGCCCTGGATATCAAGGACGATGTTCTTGCCATCCTGGAGGAACTGCGCCCCATGTTCGAGCGCGAGGGCGTGGAACTGGTGCTGACCCAGGACTCCACCGTCTATATCAAGGACGCCCTCAGCACCCTGGGTATGAACATGCTGGTGGGCATGATTCTGGTCGCGCTCATCCTGTGGTATTTCATGGGCGCACGCAACGCGGGCCTGGTGACCATCGGCATTCCCTTTTCCTTCATGATCACCATGCTGCTGATGTATCTCACAGGCAACAGCCTCAATGAAATCACCCTTTTCGCCTTCGTGCTGGTCACCGGCATCATCGTCGACGACGCCATCGTCGTCACGGAAAATATCTACCGTCACGTGCAGGATGGCGCCGAACTGCGCCAGGCCATCGCCAAGGGCACGGCGGAGGTTGCCCTGCCGGTAATCTCCGCCACCATGACCACGGTGGCGGCCTTCCTTCCCATGCTGATCATGACCGGCAGCACGGGCGAGTTCTTCGCCCAGATACCCAAGGTGGTCAGTTTCGCCATCATCGCCTCTCTCATCGAGTGCCTGCTGATCCTGCCCATCCACTATCTCGATTTCGGACCGGACGCCGGAAACAGGAAAGCCGGCCCGGAAATGCACAGGGACAACGCCCTGCTGGCCCTGCTGCGCACCCTGACCACCCGTATCCTGACCCTTACCCTGCGCTATCGCCTGCGCAGCGTGGCGCTGGTGCTGGTGGCTTTTTCCGTCTCCCTCGTCATCCTGGGCCTGTCCGTCTCCGGCAAGGCCTCCCTCATCCGCATTCAATTCTTTCCCGATGACTACCGTCTCTACTATGTGGATCTCGTCGGCCCCAGCAGCACCCCCATTGAGGAAATCGACCGGCGCATCAAGGCGGTGTCCGAATTCATTCTCGCCGACGGACCCGGCATGGCGCGCTCCACCGCCGGTTTTGCCGGCTTCATCGTCAATGACGACTACGAACAGATCTTTGGCGACAATCGCGGCACCGTCATGGTTTCCATGCCGCCCACGGACCAGCAGGATTTCGACGACCCCCTGCAGCACCTGGACTGGATGCGCGAACGACTCAAACCGGCGTTCGAAAAAGACGGCTTTCATATCCGCGTCCATGCTCAAAAAGACGGCCCGCCCGCCGGCAAGGACATCAATGTACGCATCCTGGGCAATGACCAGCAAACCATCGACAATCTGGCGGACGAGTTGCTTGCCTTCATGCGCGAGAAACCCGGCCTGGGTGAGCATCTGGTGGAGCTGGAAGACGACCGAGGCCAGCCCAGGCGCGTACTCCACTTCCGCGTGAACCACGAAGCGGCCAGTGAATACGGCCTGGACAGCGCGCAGGTTGCGCGCCTCGCGGCCAGTGTGCTGGACGGGCGTTATATCGGGAAATACCGCCTCAGCGACGAGGAAGTGGATCTCAAATTATCCATAGACACCCTGAGCCTGCCCGACCCGGCCGATGGCCTGCGCATCCCCCTGGTCGAGGCAGCCAGCGGCCCCGTCCTGCTGGCCGACGTCACCCGCCTCGAGGCCTATAACGAAGCGGGCGATCTCAACCGCTACCAGGGGCGCCGCTCCATCAGCATCAAGGCCAATATCCGCGCCGGCGCCCCCACCTCCACACCTGTCGTAGTCGCCGCCGTGAAGGACCACTATAAACGGATCCGTGACCAGCATCCTGGCGCCACGGTGATCTTCGGCGGCGAGCACGAAGACACCCAGCGTTCCTACCAATCCCTGGCCTATGCCTTCATCATCGCCGTGCTCGCCATGTATCTCATTCTGGCCACCCAATTCCAGTCTTATCTGCAACCACTGATCATTCTCTCAGCCATCGTGTTCGCCCTCATCGGCGTAGTATTCGGCAAACTGCTGACTCAATCCCTGTTCACCGTCAACAGCTTCATCGCCGTCATCGGCGTCGCCGGCGTCGTGGTCAACGATGCCCTGGTACTCATCGACTTCATCAACAAGCGCTACCGGGAAGGCAGGAGCCGCCGTGAGGCCATCGAGATGGGTGTTCGCATACGCCTGCGGCCCATTGTGCTCACCACCCTGACCACCACGCTGGGCCTGCTGCCCATGGCCATCGGCTTCCCCAGCTACTCTCTGGTGTGGGGCGCCATGGCCTCCACCTTCGTCGCCGGACTGGCCACGGCCACCGCGCTGACCCTGTTCATCGTGCCGGTACTGTGGGACCTGCTGCAAGGCTGGGAGGAGCATCGAAAAAAAGCCCGCCCTGCTGACACAGGGCGGGCTTTTGATTAGGGCCTGTTTTTTTATTGAGGTCAGTTACCCTGCACAACCCCCTCGATGACCGCCGGCGCATCGCTAATATCAGGCTTGTCGGCCAAAGTGATATTTACCGTACCGATCTCCGTGGTCGTTGGCAGGGGCAGATCACTGTCGGTGGGCGCGGTGAGCGCGGAACAACTGCTCATGGTGGCCGCTTCGCGCATGGTCTGCTCCTTCTCCACGCCCTTGACGACATACATGTCGCCAGTGCCAAACATGGCGCCATCGGCCAGGGTAAAGGCTGCCGTCCAGCGGCCACCGTCCTGCTCCACCCATGGGATGCCCCACAGCTCGCCCTGACCACCATACTCCAGCAGGAAGGTCTGGCCATAGTAGTCGGATGCGGCAGAGTTACCACCGGCATTGGCGTCTTCCGCCGAGGAGAACTGGAAGGGGATCTGCAGGGGCGGATCGAACTCCACGAAGGTGCTGGAGCCCTGCTCCTTGACAGCAAAGGTCTTGTTCCATTCGTTGCTGCCTGTTTCCCAACGATAGGAGACGGCCTCATCCCAGGCATCCCAGACATTGGCCAGGGTGGTGCCCGAGATGACGAAGGGACCTGCTGTCATGCCCCAGTCAAAGATCGAACCCTGCTGAGGCTTGACGCCGTTGGCCAGGATCACCTTCTTGCCCCCGTTGGCGGGATCACCATCATAAAGGGTGAGATCAGAGCGCTGCAGGTAGTAAGTGACCGCAGGCGACGTGGTATCCGCGGCATCTGCCAGATAGATATTATCATTGTCCAGGTCCGTCTGGGAGATATCCGACGCGAGACACTGCAGATAGCAGTCAAAGGCCACGACGCCGTCCTGATCGGGATCGTTGGTGGTATTGAACATCTCGGCGATCGCCGTATTGGAATTGACGAAGGTCTCCTTGAAATAGGTCAGGGTCGTACCGCCACCCACATAGTTGACGTTGCCACCCAGCCCCTGGGACCAGAGCCCCATCCACTCGCCATCGGCGGGCGTGACATTCACCGGCGTATCACCTGTGTTGCCATCCCCGTTCAGGTCTGTGCTCGCCTGGCGGGCGCCCTGGGAGTAGTCATAACGGGCGATGGCGTAGAAACCTGCCCCCGGTACGCTTGTCGTACCATCGGCAAGCATATTATCGGCCGTGTATTCCACCATGAATTCGTTGCCCGTATTGTTATCCCAGTAATCGAAGCCCATGCCATCCAGGCTGGAGAGAGACACCGTCACGCGCTCGTTCTTGATCAGCTTGCCGGGCGCCTGCACCAGCTCATAGGTGGTGCTGGTGCTCGAACCGAATTCCTGCCGGGTCACCGTGGTCAGCGTGCTGGTGTCGACCGAATCCGGCAACCACAGCCCCCAGTACCCGATCCAGCCAAACACTGATGAGCCGTTGACATCCACGGTGATGGGGAATCCGGAATTGACCTCCACCCGCTGCCCGGCGCTTGCCCCAGTGGGCAGATTTTTCCCTGAATAATAGAGATTATAGCGCCACACATTGGTATTGAAGTCGTTACGGTCCAGACACATCTGGCTGGGAACCATCTGCTGGGTCTGCTCGTCCAGCACGTTTCCGTCACGCAGCAGGAAGTTGGCATCGAAGGCAATGGCATAGTCATTACCGAAGTTCTGATTGGGATTGCTGTCGGGCACAAATGAACTCGACGTGCGCGCCGTGCCACTGTCGCCGCCACCGTCATTGAAAATGACATTGGTCTTGGTGGAAAAGGTCCCCGCGCACTGGGGATCACCGCCGCAATCGTCCTCGCCGGTCAGGATCAGCTTGAACTGCGGCTTCCCGCTGCTGTTGGCGTTGGCCGGATCCGTGTTGGCGTCCACCGTGAACAGGCTGCCGGTCATGGTGGTGTTGCCCTGGGAATCGACACCCTGGAAGTTCATGCGGAAGCTGCCGAAGGGCTGGGTGGCGCTGACGCCCGCGTAGGCCATGATTTCAACCAGTACAGTCTGGTCATCCCCCGGCTCGTTGCTCGGCGGCACCCAGAGCCGTATGATCTGCGGCTCGCTGTTGCTGGCGCGGGTGGACTTCACCGTCCACAGGGACATTTCCGTCGACTGGCCACTGGATTGCCCCGTGGCCTCGCTGGTGTTCTCCCCCTGCTGGCATTTCACCTCATCGATGAGGGCCGTATATTCGCCGTTGCCGCCCACATTGACCATCTGGTCCGCCGCGGTCTGCCCCATGTAGCAGAGGATCTCATTCACCAACTGCAGCGGCTCCAGTGACTCGTCCCAGACCCATACGCTGACCGGATCCGTGCTGTAGTCCGTACCCGCGCTTTCATGCAGCACGCCCGATACGCCATTGTAATCGATCAAAACGCCACTGACCTGGCCGCTGTCCTGGGCGCTCACGACACTCATGGCGCTGGGCATCTCCACCCCGGTCACTACGCCGGTGGGTGTATTGATAGTGCTGCTACTACCACCTCCGCCACCACAACCCGCAAGCGCGAGCCCTGCCAGGCTCCCCAAAATAATTAGTCTGTACATATACCCTCCTCTACAGGAAGTGCCTGCCAGGCAATTCCTGTATGATGTGGACCGTTATCGACGGCAAATAAGATAAACACCCATAAACTTGCCGGATATTTCCAATGGTTATCGGAAAGATTCGGGGCAGCTTGAGAAATAAGGGAGAAAATATCCCCCTCAGAAATGAAAGAAGCCTGCCGAACTACTGCTGGTCTTGGTCAGGCCAAAGGGCAGCCAGTGGAATGGGTGCCACCCACCATCTCTGCCAAGTGAAATCCGCGGCTGGCGCCAGTGCTGGGCTCACCGGGTCAAGCCCGCCGCACATTGCATAGAAAGAGTCCGGGATACACGGACAGTGAAATGTCTATCAGACTTTCACCGTGCCGCCGCCGGGCAGCGGCGGCAACGCCCGCGGCTTGCCATCCCTGTCGATAGCCACATAGACAACCGTGGCCTCGGTCACCTTGATGCACTCGATGACCCCTTCTTTCACCCGTTGCACATAGACTTCGACGAAGACGCTCATGGAGGTGCGCCCCTCACTGACTATCTCGGCATAGCAGCTCAGCAGGTCGCCCACGAAAACCGGCTTCTTGAATTCGAATGAAGTCACCGCGCGGGTGACGATGCGGCCGCAGGCGCGCATCTCGGCCGGAATACTGCCCGCGATATCCACCTGAGACATGATCCAGCCGCCGAAGATGTTGCCGCCCTTGTTGCTCGCCGCCGGCGTGGCCGGTACGCGGATCTGGGGCATCCTGCCTTGCGGCAATCCCGTGCCGCTAATGTCCTGCATACATGGCCTCGATATCGTCAGCACATGCCTCCATCACCTTGGCGCGCCTGATTTTCAGCGTCGGAGTCAGGAAGCCGTTCTCCACGGTCCATGGATCCAGATAGAGGGTCACGCAACGAATTTGCGCATAGCCTGGAAAGTCCTTGATACATCTGGACAAACGGTCCAGCACGACCTTGGTGATCTTGTTCTCGCACAAGCAACCGGGGTCCCGGGGGTCCACGCCCATCTCTCTGGCGAGCACGGCCCAATGTTCGGAATTCAACACCACCAGAGCACTCAGGTACGGCAGGCCCTCACCGATCACCACCACCTGCTCGAAGAGGCCATCGAGGGTAATGGCCATTTCCATGTCGGCAGGAGGGACCTTTTCTCCCGTGGCCAGAACAATGATATCCTTGAGGCGCCCCGTTATATAAAGATGACCGTCCGGGTCCATGCGCGCCTTATCGCCAGTACGCAGCCAGCCATCTTCGGTGATTACCTCCCTGGTCGCTTCCTCGTTCTTCCAGTACCCCAGCATGACGCTGTCACCACGCGCCTGCAGTTCATCGTCCTCCCCAATACGCACTTCCACGCCGGGCAATGGCGTGCCGATACTGGAAGGGATGTTGTCATCCAAACGGTTGACGGAAATCACCGGGCTGAATTCCGTCAGGCCATAGCCCTGTATCAGGGGTAAGCCCAGGCCAATGAACAGCCGCGCCACGTCAGACGATAGAGGGGCGCCGCCACAAATGGCAACTCGCAATCGCCCGCCCAGCCTTGCCAGCACCCTGGAAGCCACCAGCTTGTCCAGCAACGGCCACATCAGCAGTTTGACGGACCATCCGGCCCGGCCCTGCTGGTGTTCGAAACGCGCCCAACCCACATCCACCGCCATTGCAAACAGCTTCCGCGCAGCGGGCGGTTTCTCCTTGAGACCGTCCTGGATCCTGCCATAGACGCGCTCATAGATACGTGGCACCGAAATCAGCACCGTCGGTTTGATGGTGACGAGATCTTCCGCCAATTGCGGCACGGAGCGGGCATAGGCCACCTGCGCGCCCAGCATCAGGGGCAGCAGATAACCGGCCATGCGCTCCAGGGTATGGGACAACGGCAGAAAAGAGAGGAAAACGTCGTCGCCGCCCACTGGCGCGCATTGTATGCTGCCCCAGGCATTGGAAAGAAAATTCCTGTGGCTGAGCATGACGCCCTTGGGACGCCCCGTCGTGCCCGAGGTATAGACGATACTTGCCAGGGCTTCCGGATTGCTTTCCCTGCATTGCAATGCCTGCCCGGCCTCACCCAGCCAGTCGTCCGCGGCAACCAGTCGCTCGTCGGTGGTGCAATCCGCCTCATCGGGCGCCTCAAGACTGACGAGGCGCTGCACATATTCCAAAGGCGTGCTGCATGCCAGCAATTGCCCCCTTAAGGCATTTTCCTGCACTACCAGCAGC
Source organism: Gammaproteobacteria bacterium (assembly GCA_026982565.1). Taxonomy (GTDB): domain Bacteria; phylum Pseudomonadota; class Gammaproteobacteria; order SZUA-140; family SZUA-140; genus SZUA-140. The sequence goes on along the minus strand of JALSGV010000080.1, from coordinate 5,164 downwards.
TTGACCTCGGCATGATTGAGAATGTAGGCGACATTGTCCGGCCGGTCATCGATATAGACGGGCACGGTGACCAGCCCCAGACCCAGGGCCGCCTGATCGAATACAACCCACTCTGGCGAGTTTCTAAGCATCAAGGCGACTTTGTCGCCTGGCTGCAGGCCCTCCTTCACAAATGCAGCCTGCCAGCGCGCCACCTCATCGGCGATTTGCCGCCACGTGATGTCCCGCCACTGGTCAGCGCCACTGTCAAAATAGCGGTAGGCGACCGCATCAGGTGTCTGCTTCACACGCTCACGGAACGCCTGAGGAATGGTAGGCGCAATTTCAGGTGTGATGGTGCTTTTTTCTGTAATGGTACCTCCCATCAGGCCTTGCACCGTCTTTTGCTATTACTGTCCTTCGCCTGGTTCCGGCCCGGGCTGATATATGCGGGATCTACACTGCCATGCCTGCATCATGTAATAACCCGTCGTGAAGTGCAACCATGCCATGTCAGCTCGATATGGCCTCATCCACCTTGCGCCGGTCCAACTTGGGCGCGAACATCTCGATGAAGGCATAGGTATAGCCGCGCAGGTAACTGCCACGCCGGATGCCGATTCGCGTCGTGCAGGGCTCGAACAAATGGCTGGCGTCTATCATGCGCAGATTACTGTCCCGCTCGGGATCATAGGCCATTCTGGCCATCAGGCCGATGCCCAGCCCCAGTTCCACATAGGTCTTGATCACATCGGCATCAAGCGCGGTCAACACCACATTGGGTCGCAGCCCCTTGCTCTCGAAGGCCTCGTTGATCTTGGTGCGCCCGGCAAAGGAAAAATCATAGGTCACAATGGGATACTCGGCGATTTTCTCCAGCGTCAGGTGCTCTTCCTTGAGGATGGGCAGGCCCGGCGGGGCCACCACGCAGTGATTCCACTCGTAACAGGGAATCACCACCAGATCCTCATAGAGATCGATGCCCTCCGTGGCGATGGCGATGTCCGCCACTCCCGAGGCCGCCAACTGGGCTATCTGGGTGGGATTGCCCTGGTGCATATGAAGGCTGACATTGGGATAGTGCTCGGTAAAAACCTTGATGACCTCGGGCAGGGCATAACGCGCCTGGGTGTGGGTGGTGGCGATGGAGAGGGTTCCCTGGGCGTCGTGAGTGAATTCGAAACCCACCTGCTTGATATGCTCCAGTTCCCGCAACACCCGTTCCGCCATGGCCAGGACGGCGCGCCCCGGCTGGGTGATGCCCACCAGGCGCTTGCCATTGCGCTCGAAAATCTGCACATTGAGTTCCTTTTCAAGCAGGCGGATCTGGTTGCTGATGCCCGGTTGGGCCGTGTGCAGGATATTGGCGGCTGATGAAATATTCAGGCCACAGCGGGCGACTTCGCGAATATAGCGTAGTTGTTGAAAATTCATGCCCTGGACACTTTATATGAAATTCATATATATCTATAATGGATCATTATTTTTGATTATATAGGATTTCTGATACATTACAATGTCCTGGTAGCGCCGATTCCGGCAAGCCCCCTGCAAATCCGCATTTGCGCCCTGACAGGCAGGCCAGCACACAGTAGAATTCGCCTACTTCATGAAATCGGTAAAGTATCAGAGCTTATATTATAGACAAGAAGCAATCCTGGTGGATTGCCTATTTTGAATGACAACAGGATAACTGGGCAGGAGAACCGCTTTATGATCGAGGCGCAAATATTGGTTGACCATGAGGAACTGGAACGCTACAAGGAAGGGGTCGAGGCCTTCTTGACCAACCGCATTGATGCGGACCGTTTTCAGTCCATGCGCCTGCAACAGGGCGTCTACGGGCAGCGCCAGGATGGGGTCAACATGATCCGTGTCAAGGTGCCGGGCGGCAAATTCACGCCGGCCCAGTTGTCCGCCATCGCCGATGTGGTAGCGCGCTATTCACAGCATGATATCGCCCATGTCACTACCCGTCAGGACATACAGATTCATTATATTCCCTTGAAGGATACACCGGCGGCACTGCTGGATCTGGCAGCCGCCGGCCTTACTTCCAGGGAGGCGTGCAACAACACCGTGCGCAACGTGACGGATTGCCCCCTCTCCGGCGTATGCCCCCGCGAGCATGTGGACATCACCCCCTACCAGAACCTGGCGGTCACGCACTTCCTGCGCCACCCCCTGACGCAGCATCTGCCGCGCAAGTTCAAGATGAGCTTCTCCGGGTGTGAGTCCGATTGCGCCCAGGGCATGATCCACGATCTGGGGGTCGTGGCCGTCAATCGCGACGGCAAATTCGGCTTCAAGATACTCGCCGGCGGCGGCCTGGGACACAAGCAGCGCCAGGCCATCACCGTGGAGGAATTCATAGAGGAAAAAGACCTGCTGGCTTGCATGGAGGCCATCATCACCCTCCACAACCGTTATTCCAACCGCAAGATGCGCGCGAAGTCACGCATCAAATTCCTGGTGGACCGTTTTGGCGCGGAAGGTTTCGTGGAAAAATACCGTGAGGAACTGGAACGCACCAAGGCGGCCCTCACGGAGGTGAAGAATCCGGTCGTGGAATGGTCGCCGGGCAACACGACGGCGCCCTGCGACAACCCCGGCGCGCCCCGCGCCGTCATCCCCCAGAAACAGGCCGGCCTGAACGTCTTCCCCGTCAGCCTGCCCATCGGTGACATGACCGTGGCGCAGATGCGCGGCATCGCCCGCATCGGGGAGGACGAAGGGCTTGATGAACTGCGCACCACCCAGGACCAGAACCTGGTATTCATCAATGTCCCCGATGCCCGCATCGCGGCCCTGCGCGAGGCGCTCGCCGCCCTGGGTCTGGGCGAACCCAGAACCGGCGACGACGTAGTGGCCTGCCCCGGCACGACTACCTGCCGGCTGGGCATTACCTCGTCTCCCGTCCTGGGGGCCAAACTGTCGGGAGGCAAAAACGATCTGCGTGTCCGCGTCAGCGGCTGCCACAACGGCTGTGCCCAGCCGGAAACCGGCGACATCGGCATCTACGGCGAGGGCAAGCGCCTCCATGGCAGGCTCATTCCTCACTATCAGATGTACATCGCCGGCGACGGGCGGCGTAAAGGCGCGCTAGCCGTCAAGGGACCGACCATACCGGCAGCCCGCATCGAGGACGCCATCGCCCGACTGCAGGACACCTATGATCAAACGCATCAGGATGGTGAATCCTTCTTCCAGTGGGGACAGAGCAAGGACACATCGTACTTCAAGGACTTGCTGGCGGACATCGCCGCCGTGGCGGAAGGGGACATCCAATCCGTGCTGCATGACCACGGCGCGGAGGTTGATTTCAAGGTGGAACAGTTTGGCGGCGGCGAGTGCGCCGGCGCAGCCCAGGAAACCGTTTCGGCAAATTTCGCCGAAGCCGCCAACGAGCGCAATTACCGCAACGCCTTCCTGCTGCAACGCAAGTACACTGAATCCATGGAGTGCGCGCGGGAAATCGGCCGCCTGGTCGGACAATCCCTGCTCTTCCTGGCGGGACAGAAGCCTGTGGACGACCTTGAAGAAATTGCCACACTGCTCAAACAGTCCCTGTCGGACAACTCGAGCCTTGGAGAACAATTATCGGAATTCGCGGCGGCGCTGAACCGTCTGGCCACGGACTACAACGATGAGGACTATGCGGATCTGAACCGCGCCCTGGACTACTGGGTGGCTGAAGCCGGCGCCGTTTGCCAGAACATTGATACCCAGCTGGATCTCACCGTGTCACTGCCCAAGCTGGCGGTCGTTGAAGATAAAAAAAAAGCGCAGTCATCGATCTGACGGCATACGGTTGCCCGCTGCACTACATCAAGGCGCGTAATAGCCTGCTGCGCTTCGAAGCCGGTGAGGTGATCGACTTTCTGTTCCTCTCGGATGAACCGGCTGCATCGGCCGCATCCAGCCTGGAGAAAGATGGTCATGAAATCCTCGAAATAGAACCTGGCGAGGCCGCCGTGAGGGTGCGGTTGCGCAAGGCCGGGTGAGAAATGCGGGCTAGCCAGCGGGCCTGAACTTCAGCGCCAGACCATTGTTGCACCAGCGCTGTCCGGTAGGCTCGGGGCCATCCTTGAAGACATGGCCCTGATGACCGCCGCAGCGCGCACAGTGGTACTCCTTGCGCGGGTAAATGAGTTTGAAGTCGGTCTTGATTTCCACATGCCCCTCAATGGCGGCGCTGAAGCTGGGCCAGCCTGTGCCACTGTCATACTTCATGTCGGACGTGAACAATTCCAACCCGCAGCCCGCACAGACAAACACCCCCTTGCGGTATTCCCCGTTCAACGGACTGCTATGGGGCGGTTCCGTACCTTCCTCACGCAAAATATAATACTGCTCCCGCGTCAGACGCTCGCGCCACTCCTCTTCACTTAGGACTATTTCATCCATCCCGTTTTACTTCTCCCCACCATACCAAAGTTCCCGTAAACGCCGGTCTCTACCGCAGCCACGCCTGTAGCGCTGGAAATGGACGGGATTCTTGTGATAGAAACCTTGATGGTGTTCCTCCGCGGGATAAAAAACATCCAGCGGCGCGATTTCCACTACGACATCACCGGCAAAGGGCTTGTCACGCACCAAGGCCTCTCTCGATGCAAGGGCCTGTAACCGCTGCCCTTGATCATGATAGAAAATCGCAGGCCGGTACTGGCTCCCTACATCGCAGAACTGGCGCCCGGCCGTGGTTGGATCGATATTGCGCCAGAAGATGTCCAGCAGCCCTTCATAGGGAATCTGCAAGGCATTGAAAGACAATTGAATGGCTTCGGCGTGGCCGGTATCCCCCTTCGATACAGATTCATAAGTTGGGCAGGGCCCATGCCCTCCCGTATACCCCGGCATGACATCGAGCACGCCGGACACTCTGGCAAATGTCTCTTCCATGCACCAGAAACAGCCACCGGCCAGAGTGGCCTGTTCAACGATGCTGTTTTTATTCTCGCTTCGGAACATGCGCGATTTCGACATTGGGAAATACCGTCTCGTGATATGTTCGCATATTTTCGGGGGCATGGTAACCTGCGAGGCACATAGACACAGTATTAACCCGGCAACAATATATATCGTATTCAGCCATTGCGTGCCGGTTCGCTGCAAGGCGGCGAAATGCCGCTGTAGTCATTCTACAGCAAGTTTCGCCAACGCAGTCAGCGGGCCGGCACGCAAT
>JALSGV010000079.1 GCA_026982565.1 Gammaproteobacteria bacterium | reverse complement strand
TCTTTCATCTGCAACAGGGTGCGGGTCAACAGGCTGGTCTTGCCGGAGCCGGGGCTGGAAACCAGGTTCAGCGCCAAGATGTTCCGCCCGGCGAACCAGCGCCGGTTGGCCACCGCGTATTCGTTGTTCTTGCCCAGAATATCCTGTTCGATCTGCACCATGCGCGCCTGGCTGAGTCCCGGCGCATGGGCATGAGCCGGCCCCTGGCCATAGTCATGATTATGGCCATGTCCGTGATGATGCTCATGGGGGTGATGATCATGCTCCTGACCCTCGATAGTCGTCTCCCCTTCACCACAGCCGCATACGGTACACATCATTCCACCTCCAGTTCTTTCACTCGCAGCTCTTCGCCGCCGGTCACCTGCAACTGGTAGCTGCCGCAGTGTGGACAGGCATCGAAGCGCTGTTCGATTTCAACACTCTTTGCACAGGGCAGGCACCAGGCCTGTCCCGGCAGCCTGATGATCTCCAGCCTGGCGCTGTCCGCCAGTGTACCCTTTTTTATCACCTCGAAACTGAAGCGCATGGCCTCCAGCTCCACTCCCGCCAGGGCGCCGATCTCCAGACAGACGATATTGATGCGCTTGAAGCCCTGGTTCCTGGCAGCATTCTCCAGAACCTGCAATACTCCTTCACACAGTGACAGTTCGTGCATGTATTCAGGCAAAAAAAGCCGTGGCGGCTTCCAGATTCTGCATTGCCGGAGGTGTCAGGCCCTCCCGCAGCTCCCACTCATAGCCGCGGATGGTCAGCAAATGCACTTCCGGCAGGTATTCAAAACACTGCTCGCAGGTTGCCATGATGGCAGGGATGGAGATGGCGTGGGATGTGAAGCTGAAATCCATCTTCGGCTCCACCCTTTCCAGCCGGAACTGCTCCACATCCGCCTCTTTGGTGGCATCCACGAACAGCACCCGCTGTTTGCGGCTGATCAGGTCGGCATCTTCCAGATGCAACTGGTAGTGCCGCAGGATCTCTCCTTGCGGACACAGGGATTCGCTTTCCAGCCAGTCGATGAAAGCCCAGCCCAGGCCATCATCCTGCCGTCCTACGTTGCCAATGCCGTAGATCAGGCTGGAAGGATGGTTGTAGTCGGCCAGGGCAATGCCGGGAGCGGCAACCAGGCTTTCAGCGGGTGCGTTCATCAACCAGTTCTCCACCGGCGTCATATACCGAAACCACCAGCGGCATCTGGCCCATGGCGTGGGTGGCGCAGCTCAGGCAGGGGTCATAGGCGCGAATACCCACCTCGATGGCGTTCATCATGCCTTCGGTAATCTCCGCCTGCCCTCCCAGATGCTCCTCGGCCACCGCGCGCACGGTGCGGTTCATTACTGTATTGTTCTGGGTGGTGGCGACTACCAGATTTGCGGAGGTGATGGCGCCCTCCTGGTCGGCGTGGTAGTGGTGCAGCAGTGTGCCCCGTGGTGCTTCGACCACGCCCACGCCTTCGCCGGTCCAGGCATTCTCTGATGGCGTCAGAATCAGCTGTTCTCCCTGCAGATCCGGATCATTCAACAGCTCCTTGATCAACTCGGCGGAATGGAGGATCTCGATGGCGCGCGCCCAGTTGGTATGCAGAGTCATGTCGTTTGCCCTGCCGTTGGTATAGTCATGGAAACGCTCCAGCGCCGCTTGGGCCAACGGTGTGGAATCTCCGTAACTTCGGGTTACGTTCACCCGCGCCAGCGGCCCCACCCGCACCGACCCGGCCTCGCGGCCCAATTTCTTGAGGTAGGGGAACTTCATGTAGCTCCACTCTTCGGTGGCTTCGGCGAAGTAATCGAGGTAGTCATGGTAGTCCAGCTCGGCGACAATCTCCTTGTTTTTATCCACGATGCGCATCCTGCCGTGGTAGTAATCCACATTGCCGTTGTCATCCACCAACGACATGTTGAGGGCGGGGACTTCGGCGAAGCCATCCACTTGTTTGCGGTGCTGTTCGTGGAAGTCATGGAACAGTTGCAGCCCTTCCCGGGCATAATCGATCACCTGATCCATGGACAGCAGCCCGTCCTCGCCATTCAGCAGGCGGTCTCTCTCGGCGGCGCTGAGGTTCTTGTTGACGCCTCCGGGAACCGAGCTGATGCCATGCATGCGCTTGCCGAATACGCTCTTTATTACTTCCTGGCCCCACTTGCGCAGCGCCACCACTCTTTTGACCAGCTCCGGATTGGCTTCCACCAGGCCCAGCACATTGCGCTGTTCCGGCGGAGCATCCATGCCGAACAGCATTTCCGGGACGATCAGGTAGAAGTACGCGGTGACATGGGATTGCAGCTGCTGGGCATAGTGCCCCAGGCGGCGCACTTTTTCCGCGGTTGGCAACATCTCCACCCCGGTGCTGTAACCGACGCCGGTGATATCATCCAGCGCCTTGGCGCCAGCCAGATGGTGGCTGACGAAACAGATGCCACAGATGCGCTGCAACAGCATCGGCGCTTCCCAGTAGGGGTGCCCCTGAATAAACTTTTCAAACCCGCGGAATTCCACCACATGCAGCTTTGCATCAGTAACGCGGTTGT
>JALSGV010000078.1 GCA_026982565.1 Gammaproteobacteria bacterium | reverse complement strand
CTTCTGCACGGTGAATTCGACGGAGACCTGGCCGTGACCGGAGATGACAAGCCATATGACCATGTGAACCGCGTGGGCGCGATTCTGTCAGTCGAGTTCTGACACCGGGTTAATAATAATAATGAAGGTCTGATTGATTCGTCATCCCGGCGAAGGCCGGGATCCAGTTGTTTGATTTTCCTGGATTCCCGCCTGCGCGGGAATGACGATTGCCTGATTAATCAGGCCTTCCTTAAGCCTGAATCCGCGGGCCCGGGTTGAAACACGAAATCAAAAGAGCGATCTGTAATAAAACTGTAATCAGGCGTTAATGTAAGGCCGTTCATGGTTTGCCATAGTTGTTCACGCAGTTTGTTTGTGAACGTATTGCATCAACCAGGAGATCGAGCCTTGCTAGAATCATTGACTGTCCAGAGCGCCGTGGAAAGTCCCGGCTTCATGAGCCTGCTCTATGTCAGCACGCTTTCTTTCGTATTGTCGACAATTCTCGCCGTAGTCTATATCAAGACATACCGGGGTTTGTCCTATTCCCGGAACTATGTCCAGTCGGTCGTCTTGATCTCCATCATAGCCGCCATGGTGATACAGGCGGTGGGAGACAGCCTTGCGCGCGGCATCGGGATCATGGCCGCCATGGCCATTATCCGTTTCCGGACCAATTTCAAGGATCCCAGGGACACCCTGTTCCTGTTCGCCTCGCTGGCGGCGGGAATCTCGGCCGGCGCCTATGCGTTCTCGGTCGCGATATTGGGCACCTTGACGTTCACACTGGCGTCCATCGTCCTCTATTTTTCACCGCTCGGGCCAAAGAAATATTTTGATGGCATGTTACGTTTCAGCCTGCCATCGGAAGGCGTCGATAATTCACGCCTTGAAACCATCATGCGCGAGCATTGCAGGGCATTTTCACTGGTTACCATTCGTGAAATAGAACAAGGTAAAAGGATGGACTATGCCTATCACATCAAACTAAGAAAAGGCATACGTTACGAGGCACTGCTGGAGAGGCTCAAGGACCTGGAGAATATCCAGCAGGTCAACCTGTTGATGCAGGAAGCGACAGTAGACCTGTGAGGGGTGATAGCAATACTGCTACAGGTTCGCCCTGTACTGTTTTCCATCATTCGGTTTTTCTCCAAGGGGATGTGAATTAATGGAGTTTATACAGAGAAATCTATTGACGATCGTATGGGTGGCCGCATTGTTGGGCCTCATCGCACTCAATTACGCCATCGTCGGGAAGAGCGCCAGCCAGTTTCCCGGCGTCGCAAGCAGCCGCGAGCAGGCCATCAGCTTTCAGTATCCCGTAGAGGTCGTGCGCGTCGTTGTCGTGGAGGGAGAGGCGGTGCAGGCAGGCGATGTCCTGCTTGAGGTGCGCAGGCCGGATCTTGATTCCGAACTGGCAATTATTGAAAACAGGATGACGGAAATAAAAACCCGGCACCTGGAATCCACTGCGACGACGCGCGCGAGGCTGGAAAGCCTGCGCGCGAAGGAAAGGGAGCGCCTTGCCGAGATAGACACCCAAATCCGTACCCTGGAGTCGCGCCATCGCCTGAACCTGAAATTTTTGGGGGAGATTACGGGAGACGGGGAAAAAGGCAGTGCGACCACGGAGATCAGTCCCCTCGTTACCGAGATAGAAGGGCTGAAGCGTGAACGGGATCATGTGAAAAAGTCGTTGAGGGCGCAGATCAAGAACCTGGAGAGGCAACTGGGCGCAAATATTCGTCCGGCCGATGTTCAGTTGGCCGAACTGGAGAAGCGCAGGGATGAACTGGTGCGGCAGGCGGAGGACCTCAAAGTGAGGGCGGAATTTCCCGGCAGCGTGGGGAGCGTGATTTTCAAGGAGGGTGAGCTGGTGTCACCCTACAGTGCAATCGTCACGCTTCACAGCCCTTATCCAAATTATGTAAAGGGCTATATCCACGAAGATGTCATCAATGAAGTCGAGGTCGGGCAGCAGGTATGGGTGGTGCCCGGCCGTTCTGAGGATGCCGGCGGGCCCATCGCCGCAGTCGTGGAAAGCCTGGGAAGCCGCATCGTCGAGTACCCCGACAGGTTGAAGAGAAACCCCCGTGTTTCGGCATGGGGACGGGAAGTCGTTATACGACTGCCCGTGGATTCGAGCATCCTGCTGGGGGAAAAGGTGAGTGTCGTGCTGCAGAATCCTGTTTCACCGCGGGAGCATATCATGGCCTTTCTGGAAAAGCTGTCCTACACCGTCGGTAAGAGTTACGCCGTTGACCTGCCAGACAGGACTGGCGACGGAGTCAATGTGAGCTTCGATGAGACCAGGCCTATAGCCGGGCCGGGTGGAGTGGCCGGGAGTTCATATCTGGAGGCATCAGGGGTCGTGTGGGATGGACCCGCCGGACGTTACCTGCTGGTCAGCGATGAAACGGAGAAGGGTGGGCCGGTGCTATACGAAATGAATGAGTATGGCGAGGTCATGGCGGTTTCTCCGGTTGTTGGTAAGGCGGGAATCGATGATATCGAGAGTATCAGCCTGGATGGAAATGATGTCTATCTCGTATCTTCCTTGTCCCACAACAAGAAGGGGGTCCTGAAAAAGAAGAGAAGAAATATCGTGCGATTGACGCGTGCCGGAGAGGGCTATGAGGTTAGCGGCTCAGTGGATTTGTATGGCGTCCTGGAGCGGTTGACCCATCAAGAGCGGGTGGATGAAGATCTGGCCAGTTTTCTTTCGAGAGGGATAGAGGAGGGTTCCCTGGATGTGGAGTCTCATTTGGTCAGGGAGGGGGCGCTCTATCTTGGGTTCAAGTCGCCGTTTGGCGAGGACGGGAAGACGGTGATCATTAAGCTGAATGATGTGGGTGACTTGTTTGCAGGAGAAGGTATCCGGGGAGGTATATGGAGGTCAATCTCTCTCCCGCGGACTGCGTCAGGAAAAACCATGTTTCTCTCTGATATGGCGATGGGAGAATCCGTTGTCTATCTGCTCGCTGTTACCGCCGGCCGTAAATCGGCGGAAAGCGCCTTGTTTTCTTTTGACATGGAAAGTGCCCGGTTGAGGCGTATCGCTGCATTTGCATCGCAAAAAGCAGAGGGTTTCGCATATGGGGGAAAGAAGGGCGGGCACATGGTCGTCTTTGACGGAGGTGGATCTTCCCCATCGCGGTTTTTCATTATTCCCGATCAATATTTCCGTATGGCTTAGAGGTTGCAGATTATGTTCATAATTTTTTTATTGTCCTCCCTGTCAATCATTTTCCCCCCAGCCTTGTTTGCAGGAGAGCGCATTGAAGCGTTTCTGTTGTCGGCCCGGGAGGACGTCTCTTATCTGACTCCAGATGGCGGCGTTCCGAGGACTTCCGGAATACCTGCCTGGATAAACGAAGCGGAGTTGAGGTTGAAGGCGGATGTCTCCAATCAACAATCCTATGCCTTGCGCGTGCGCCCGAAATCAGGGAAGGAACGGTCCGCGGAGTCCAGGCTTGCAGACCTGAAGGATCGGCAGAGATCCTTGGTCCACGCATCTGCCCTGAACGATGCGTTGAGGGCGCGGTATCTGGCGCTCATCGATATACTTGAACAACGCGTTCAGACAGACTATGTAAAGGAGCGGCTGAGTCTTGTCAGTGCCAGGGCGACACTGCTCAGAAGCCTGGCGCAGACAACGGAGTTCAGACCGAGTGAACTCCAGGATATCGAGCTGGAACATGAAGAGCTGAGATCCCTGGCGGAATTTAATCTGGAGCAATACCAGGGACTTCTCCTGGATCATGATCTGTCAGGCGATAATAAACTGGATCTGTCCATATCACCCCATGACTGGGTGGTTCCGCTCCACGATATCGAGGAAGTCGTCCTTGCATCGTCCGGAGACGAGCATTCAGGGAATTATTTTCTTAGGGAAAAGCGGCTTGCATGGATGGTTGCCAAGGAGGATCTTCAGGTGACTGCCAGAAAGGGTCGCGCGCCCATCAACTTCCTGGAACTTGAGTATGCCAATCAGGAGGAGATGGATCTCGGTTTGACAGTGGGTATCAAGCTCCCGCTTGGTGGGCGGCCATCCAGTGTCAGCAGGCGGAAAACCGACGTCATGCTCGCAAAGACCGATTTGCTCTCCAGTGAGAGAGCGATTAAGGCAAGACTGATGAAGAAACGTATGTCGTTGCGCAGGCTTTCCAGTCGGTTTGGCATGGAGGAGAAGGCACTCGAAAAAATTGAGGCGCGCCTGTCGCGGATACCGGAACTGGACGTCACGCATCTTTCCCTGGATCTTATGGAGGCGCGTCTGGAAAGAAATAAGCGAAAACAGGAGATCCACATCAGCGCAATGCGCCACTATATCGATTATCTTCATCTTGCCGGGCGCCTGCATGAAAACCCTTTGAAAAACTGGATACAGGCGGGAACGCCCCTATTATCAGGGGCGTGATATGGAGACAAACCAGTATACGCCACTGACGATAGAAAGGCATGAGTTGAAATACACCATCCCTTATGAATATGTAGAGCCCATTTCCCAGTTTGTCAGCGCTTACTGCGCTCTTGATTATCACTCAGCTATCGCGCCTGAAAACTTTTATCTGGTCAACAGCCTCTATTTTGATACGCGCGAAAACGAGTTCCTCAGACAACGCCTGTGGGGGAAGAACGGGCGCTTCAATATGCGTGTGCGTTTTTATGGGGATGGCGCCAGCGGAATCCGCTTTGCGGAGATCAAGAAGAAAAAGGGCTCGGTGAGCATCAAATACCGCGCGCGCCTGGATCGTCATGAATGGCCGGCCATTCTGACGGACCCATCCTACAGGATTCCCGCGGCCGCGCCTTACCGCGAACGGGTCAACAAGGAGATGTTCTTGAGGTTGGCGCTGAGCTATGCCATCGAACCCAGGATATTCACCCAATACAGGAGGCGGGCCTTCTTTTCCACGGTCGACGACTATGCGCGCGTCACGATGGATATCAGCATGAAATACAGAACCCAGGACCATTACGGCCTGGATCTGGGCAGCCCGCTTGTCAGTTACGACAACCAGAATATCTATTCCAAGGACAGTGACCTTGTCAATGACGCCAGGGTGATACTGGAACTCAAGTGCAATGTAGGGCAGGTGCCCATGTGGATGCTGGATCTCATCACCACCTTCGACCTCAAACAACAGGGGTTTTCGAAGTATATGAGCAGTTCACTTGTTGCTCATTACGACGATGGCGTCAATTACATGAGCGATGACAGGCGGGAAGCCTTTTTTTCACCTTTTTCCCGTTAGGGGGAAATCCTGGCAAGAGGGAGGTCATTATGTCTGAATGCCTGACCAATGCGTGCAATGCCTCACCAATATCTTTATTGCGACAATCCTCGGCGAGGCTGTGTCAATGTTCCAGGCATCTCATGTGCTGTTTCGAGGCGGCATATTTTGCGGAATGGCCGCGGGCTGGGCGTGAAGTCGATTTTATTTCGATGTTGTCTCCCCATGTGTTTTCCAGTGTAAAAAAGTTTCCTGCCTGCCCGCTGACGTTTCGGGATGTGATGATTCTGATGGATGCCCAAGCACGAATATATGACGCCATCAAGAATGCCACGGGACTCACTGTCGAATACCAGGTATCCATGCCCGAGAAGATTCAGGTGCGCTTTCTTGAGTTTCTGGGCGGCGCGGCCCGTACCATACAGATAGCTGGCAAGGCAATCGAGCAAACCCACAATGTGGCTGACAACAGGCCATCTGGCGCCTTTGCGATCAGTCTGTCCCGTTTTATACGCATCCTCGATGAGCAGGAAAAGAAGAGCAATGCGCTTGAGTCTGACTTGTATATGGGGTTAACGGGCCTGGAGAAAGAAGAGCCGGCGATCCGCCTGGTGCCCATGAAGGAAATCGTTTCCATGCTGGGTGACATCACAGGAGAGGCCCAGCGTATGGGCAATCGCCTGGGTTTGCTGCTTTCATAGATGCTGAATGCGTTGCCAGGCGGAGGAATTTCATTCCTCCGCCTGGCTCTCCTTAGACATTGTCTAGCTCTGCCCATGTGGTGTTGACAGTTGAGTCTGTGGTCCCGTCTCCATCCGTATCCACTTCCAGTGATATGCTGGTGGCGTCCAGCACAGTCATCGTGAGGCTGGACCCGTCATTCGCCGTCACCCTGGCAACGCCGGTGTTGGGCTCATTGGGCTCCACGCCTGAAAACTCGGTGCTGGTGACAATGCTGAATGCGCCGAGATCACTCTCGTTGACATCGCCATTATAGCTCCCGCTATAGGCATTGGTGGCGGTGTTGCTCCTGCCGGTAAGGTTCACGTTATTGATGGTATAGGCATAATCGCCGCCGGCGTCTGTTCCCGAGGATTGTACGGACCCGGTTATCTTTGTGGAGATGACGACCCCATCCGGCGAGCTGCGCTCGATACTCAATGTTCCGTTCGTGGTCTCACTGCTTTGACTGTTCCAGGTGTCTTTGAGGTCCTTTGCTGTCAGGGTGATGTCCAGTGACCAGGCAGTGCCCGGCAAGCTCCAGTCGCCGGAAACACTGTTGAAGGCCATCGACATGCTGCCGGACAGCGTATCAGTGCCCGTAATACAGGAATTGAAGGTGATCTGTGTGCTGTCCCCAGTAGATACGGTATTACTGCTGTCTGCGTCATTCCAGGCAATACTTATATCGCCACCGCCAGGACAGGGGATAGCACCCGGGGGCAAAATAAGTCCTGTGACGTTGCTGGGAGTGATCGTGTATTGAAGAGCGGGCAATAGGTCTATTTGCCAGTTGATAAGTTTGCCGAGGCGCATGCTTTCCGTCTGGCTGACGTCAATGCCGGTGATCAGCCCGGCACTCATGTTTTCAAAGTCTATGATGTCTCCCAGTGTGCTGACGTATGCCGCGTAACTTTTGGCATTGCCGGCATTGATGGTTCCCGTCGTGCCGCCGCCACCTCCTCCGCCAGCACCAGCGCCACCACCACTGAGATTGCTGTCATCCGTACTGTCGCTGCCGCCACCACCTCCACAGCCCGCCAGTGCAAGCGCGATAGCGGCTGCGAGTAGTGTTGTGAATGTATGTTGAGTATTCATCGCTTTCCCTCCTCTGTTGCTGAGAGATCAAGGGATCAAAAGGATGCTTGAAATCCGTGCTGTCAATGGGTCGATTCGATGGCTTTGACCTCGCAGCTCGTACTGAGAAAATATTCTACGGCTCCACTCCTATAATGCATATTTTTGATACATCTTTCAATATAGCAAAATGGTCATATATATGCCTTGTAAAGATGGGAGTGGGGTGTTTGCGTATACGAGAAACCGTTAAAATGAGGGTTATTAACCCGGCAACCATATATATCGTATTCAGGACTTCAGGCCTGTGCTGGAGCAAGGCGCGGTGCGCAGGCAATGGTCATTCCATTGGCAAGCGCCGCAACGCCGTGCCGGCGCAGGCCTGAAGTCCCTGACAGATTGAAATCAAAGGACAGGCCATTGCGTGCCAGCCCGCTGACTGCGTTGGCGAAATTTGCTGTAGAATGACTACAGCGGCATTTCGCCGCCTTGCAGCGAACCGGCACGCAATGGCTGAATACGATATATATGGTTGCCGGGTTAATAATAAAAATTGAATGGAACCGTTTCCATGGCCATGCTTCGCGACATTGACGGAAAAGCGCGCAGTCTGCTGTTCTTCGGGTTGACCCTGCAGGCGGCCGTTGTTTTCGGCCTGGCGGCTTTGTTTGGCGGCCGGGATGAGCCGCGTCAGGAGGCGTCTGTCCATGAGCCATGGGATGTCCCCTTGCAGGCCGTGAGCGTCAACAAGGTGGCGGAGGTGGAGCAACTGTTCTCCCGCCTGTCCTATACCTGGCCTTTGCCCGCAGGCAGTCTCGTGCCGCGCATCGCCATTGATCCATTGCCCGCCGATTATCAGGACGACATGGAGGTTTCCCGCAAGAAGGCCTTGTTCTTTCGCGCCATGCTTCCACTCGCCCTGGCGGAAAACGGTGAGATACGCAATCAGCGGGCGTTCGTGAAACGCATGCAATCGGCGGCCGGGGCGACCCCTGACCCCGGGGCTGAGGCGCGTCTGCGCCTGTTGTTCGGCCAGTATAGGGTGGAAATGACGGCGGATCTTCCGGCATCCATCGACAGGCTGCTGCAGCGCATGGATGAGATTCCGCCCGCGCTGCTCCTGGCGCAGGCGGCCAATGAAAGCGCCTGGGGCACCTCGCGCTTCGCGCGCCAGGCCAATAATCTCTTCGGACAATGGACCTGGCGTGACGGGGAAGGCATCATTCCGCTGGAGCGGCCCGAGGGCGAGACCTATGCAGTCAGGAAATTTCCTTCACTGCGCGCTTCCGTGCGCGATTATATCCACAACCTCAATATCGGCCATGCCTATGAAGGACTGCGCGCCCTGCGCAGCCACATGCGCCAGACCGGCCAGTCCCTGGACGCCATGCAGTTGGCGGCGGGTTTGACGCGCTACTCGGAGCGCGGCGAGGCCTATGTTGAGGAGATACGCCGCATCATCCGGGGGAACCTGCTGGAGGTTCTGGCGCAGGTCGAACTGGCGCCGCGGCCCGATCTGGCCGTCATCGATGGGGCCTTGGCGCGATCCACAGGTGGCTGAACCAGTAGAACCTGTCATTGCGTGAGGAAGGGGCCGTGCAATTGTAACGGCTGCGGCCCCGGGGCAGGGGCGCCCGGGCCGTCACCCTGAAGCGGGGCGGGTCCATGCCGAGCCAGGTGGGCGCCATGACGGCGCCGCCGCTGGCGAAACATTGCAGGCGTTCCAGATTTGCATCGCTGGGCGCCAGGGTCACCACCATGGCGGGCGGGGTATTGTCCTGCAGTTCCGGATCCCAGGGATTGACCTCTGTCACCGGCAGGGCCAGGGAGGCGGCTTTGATGCGGAACTGATCCAGGCCGGCGAATTTCTCCGCCATGGGAAAGCGGGGCAGGGCGCGAGGATCGGAATAGGGGCCCGCCGCTCCCGATTGCTGGCCGAAGGCCGTCAGACCCAGTTCCTCGATGATTTCCGCGAGTGCGCGGTTGTATTCTCCGTAGGGGTAGGCGAACAGGGTGGAATGGGTGTCCAACTCATCCCGAAGTCTGCCCCGGGCCTTGAGGATGTCCTGACGCACGCGTTCGCGCCATTGTGAATCAGTCTCTCCCGCTTCGCGGCGGATCAGATACCCGTGGCTGCTGGAGTGGTTGGCGAAGCGGGCGCCGTGGGCTTGCATTTCGCGCATCTGCTCCCATGACATAAAGGCCGGCAGTTGCCGGTCCACCGGATCGGTGGCGACGAATACCGTAAAAGGCCATCCAAGCCGTTTGAGGCGGGGGTAGGCATTCCTGTAGACCGAGATATAGGCGTCGTCGATTGTGATGGCCGCCGTGCGCTCCGGGAGGGGCTTCCTTCCACGGATGGCCTGTACAATT
Source organism: Gammaproteobacteria bacterium (assembly GCA_026982565.1). GTDB lineage: Bacteria > Pseudomonadota > Gammaproteobacteria > SZUA-140 > SZUA-140 > SZUA-140. The sequence continues at coordinate 7,367 of JALSGV010000078.1, read as the reverse complement.
TCTTCCAAAGGCAATATCTGGTATCCTGCCGTCTGCAGATAGCCGAGGTGGGCATCGAACTGCTCGAGTCGGATATTGGTGCTGGGATGCTTTTCCTCGCCGAAATGGTGGTACATGAAAATGACGGCGTTTGGCGTGCCTGCGAGGGCATTGCCCGCAACGAGGCAGCATAGCAAAACTAAATAGCTGACGGTTTTCATCATATTACCCGGATTTCCTGGACATACCCGCATACATTTTCAACCAGTCTGTCATTACATCTCGTTATCGCAACCTTTTCAATCTCAAACCTAAGGAATCAGCATGTATAAACAAACACTATCAGGGGTCGTACTGCTGGGCCTGGCCTGGTCCTGGTCCAACGCCCATGCCCTGGAAAGCGACAAGGAAAAATTCAGCTATTCGGTCGGCGTGCAGGTTGCCACCAGTCTCAACCAGGCGGGACCCAGTCTGGATATTCCCGCCTTGACCCAGGCCATAAAAGATGTCTTGAGCGGCGCCGAGCTGAAACTGACAGAAGACGAAATGAAGCAGGCATTCCAGGCATATCAGAAACAGCTCCGCGAGGAACAGGCCGCGCGCGCCGACAAGAACCTCCATGCCGGCCAGGACTTCCTCGCCGCCAACAAGAAGAAGCCCGGCGTGGTGGAACTCCCCAGCGGACTGCAATACCAGATTATCCGCGAGGGTGATGGCAAGAAACCCACCGCCCAGGATTCCGTGGAAGTCCACTATCGCGGCACCCTCATCAATGGCAATGAGTTCGACAGTTCCTACAAGCGTAACGAGACGGTGACCTTCCCGGTCAACGGCGTCATCCAGGGCTGGCAGGAAATACTGCCCCTCATGCCCGTGGGTTCCAAGTGGAAAGTCTTCATCCCGGCCGATCTCGCCTATGGCGCCCAGGGCGCCGGCACCTCCATCGGACCCAATGAAACACTGGTGTTCGATATCGAGTTGATCGCCATCAAGTAAGCCAATCCGTACGTCCGCGGCCCGGCATCCTGCCGGGCCGTGTATTTCAAGCAGGACCATAAAGAGTATATGTCAATCAGTACCGAGACGGCGCGCCGCCGCACCTTCGCCATTATTTCCCACCCCGACGCCGGTAAGACCACCCTGACGGAGAAGCTGTTGTTGTATGGCGGCGCCATCCAACTGGCGGGTACCGTGAAGGGGCGCAAGGCGGCGCGCCACGCCACCTCCGACTGGATGGAGCTGGAGAAACAGCGCGGTATCTCAGTCACCACCTCGGTGATGCAGTTCCCCTACAAGGACCACATCATCAACCTGCTGGACACGCCGGGCCACGAGGACTTCTCGGAAGACACCTACCGCACCCTGACGGCCGTGGATTCGGCCCTCATGGTCATCGACTGCGCCAAGGGCGTGGAGGCGCGCACTATCAAACTCATGGAAGTGTGCCGCCTGCGCGACACGCCCATCATCACCTTCATCAACAAACTGGACCGCGAGGGCCGCGACCCCATCGAATTGCTCGACGAGGTGGAGCGCATCCTGGACATCCGCTGCGCGCCGGTGACCTGGCCCATCGGCATGGGTAAGGGCTTCAAGGGCGTGTTCAACCTGCAGACCCAGCAGATACACCTCTTCAGCCCTACCCACGGCGGCAAGATCCAGAAAGGGGAACTCATCGCCGGGCTCGACAATCCCCGCCTGGAAGAGATTCTCGGCGCATCCGCCACCGCGGACTTGCGTGACGAGATCGAACTGGTCACCGGCGCCAGCCATGCCTTCGACCTGGAGGCCTATCTGGCCGGCGAACTGACGCCCGTGCTGTTCGGCTCCGCCATCAACAATTTCGGCGTCGAGGAAATGCTCGACGCCTTCGTGGCCTGCGCGCCGCCGCCCCAGCCCCGCGCCACCCAGACCCGCGTGGTGAGCCCCGGCGAAGAAAAATTCTCCGGCTTCGTCTTCAAGATCCAGGCGAACATGGACCCCGCCCACCGCGACCGCATCGCCTTTCTGCGCATCTGCTCGGGGAAATACACCAAGGGCATGAAAATACGCCACCTGCGCATCGGCCGCGACATCCAGGTCGCCAACGCCCTGACCTTCATGGCCAACGACCGCGAGCGCGCCGAGGAGGCCTACCCCGGCGACATCCTGGGGCTGCACAACCACGGCACCATCCGCATCGGCGACACCTTCACCGTGGGCGAGGACCTCAAATACACCGGCATACCCAATTTCGCGCCCGAGCTGTTCCGGCGCGTGATCCTGAAGGATCCGCTGCGCATGAAGGCCCTGCAGAAGGGTCTGGACCAGTTGTCGGAAGAGGGCGCCACCCAGGTGTTCCGCCCCCTCAACAACAACGACGTCATCCTGGGCGCCGTCGGCGTCCTGCAGTTCGACGTGGTGGCGTCACGCCTCAAGCTGGAATACGGCGTCGAGTGTTCCTTCGAGCAAGTGCAGGTGGCCACTGCGCGCTGGGTGAGCTGCGGGGACCCCGTCAAACTGGAGGAATTCCGCCGCAAGGCGGCCGATCATCTGGCCCTGGACAACGCCGGCGAACTGACCTACATCGCCCCCACCCGCGTCAACCTGGACCTGACCATCGAGCGCTGGCCGGACATCGAGTTCCATGCCACCCGCGAACATTGACAAAGCAAGGCAAAGCCCTACACCCACGGCCACGATGCCGTAGGCAACCGCGCCAGCCACTCTCAAGAACGCCTTACGGAAGCTCCGATCAATCCGTCATCCCGGCGAAAGCCGGGATCCAGGTTGTTGATATTCCTGGATTCCGGTCTGCGCCAGAATGACAATTTTTGAATTAATCAGGCCTTACCATTGAAGGAGGTATTGGCGTTGTGTAAAAGTGTGTATAATAGCGCGAATGAACAGCAGGGAGGTCATTAAGCGACTGAAAGCTGAGGGGTAGCTCCATGTGGGTGGCAAGGGTGACCATGAAAAGTTCAAGCATCCTGAGAAATCCGGCCACGTCGTGGTGCCCCACCCGCGGGAGGACCTTCCCATCGGCACCCTGCGAGGCATCTACCGGCAAGCCGGCTGGCAATGGAGGTAAGCAATGATCTATCCTGTCTATGTGCATCCAGGAGACGAACGCCATGCGCACGGCGTCATCGTGCCTGATTTCCCCGGCTGCTTCAGCGCGGCTGACAAATGGGAGGACATTCCCGCCCAGGTCCAGGAAACTGTCGAGCTTTACTGCGAGAGTGAGGACATGGACCTGCCCGAACCCACGCCACTGGAGAAACTGATGGCGGACGAGCAGTACCAGGATGGCACCTGGCTGCTGGTGGACATCGATGTCAGCCGCCTCGATACCCGCCCGGCGAGGATCAATGTCTCCTTGCCGCGCTCCCTCGTTGCCCAGATGGATCGCTATGCCCAGGCCCATGGCATGACGCGCAGCGGGTTGATCAGAGCGGCGGTGCGCAATGTCCTCTCGCATGACTAGTCCGCTGTTGGGCCGGCAGCCCTTCGGCCCCTGATTTCGCCACAATTCCCGGCTGTCCTGCTGGAAAAGCGCGGGAAACCTGGATTGCACATTCTGACCGCCGGACTTACCATTTCCGCATCGAACGCAAGCCGGGATTTCACATGGCGAAGTATGACACCTTTCTCAGGCAATGGACCATGCTGCGCATGATCCCGCGCTATCCCTGCCACATCAATACGCGCACCCTCCTTGAAAGACTGCGGGCGGAAGGGTTCAGGGTGGACATACGGAGCATTCAGCGTGACCTGGAGGCGCTCTCCTTGTTGTTTCCTCTGGACAGGGATGAGAACTCCAAACCCCACGGCTGGCGGTGGGCCATGGAGGCCGGGTCGTTCGATCTGCCGGGCATGGAGCCATCGGCCGCGCTGGCGTTCAAGGTTGCCGAGGGCTTTCTTTCCTCCCGCATGCCGCGCGAGGTGATGGACGCCCTTCAGCCGCATTTCCGATTGGCGGCCGGCGTGCTGGAGTCCGCAAGCGCGGGGGCCTTTCGGTGCTGGACGGACAAGGTGCGGGTCATCTCCGGAGCCGCGCCGTTGATGCCCTTGAAACTGGATGGCGAAGTGCGCTCCACGGTCTACAAGGCGCTTTTTGAGGAAGTGCGGTTTCATGCCCATTACCTGCCCAGGGGCCAGGACAATCCCGATGAATATGTTGTCAACCCCCTGGGGCTGGTTTTCCGCAAGGGCGTCGTCTATCTCGTCGCCACGCTGTGGGATTATGACAATGTCATCCAGCTTGCGCTCCACCGTTTCCGCAAGGTGGCTCTGCTGGAGGAGAAGGCCACAGTGCCGGACGACTTCGATCTGGACGCCTATATCGGGCAAGGGGAGTTTTCCTATCCTCTCTCCCCAAAGCCCATGGGTTTGCGGCTGCGTTTCGCCGGCAGGGCGGCGGCGCGCTCCCTTGAAGAGACGCCGCTGTCCGGGGATCAGATTCTGAAACCACGCGCTGACGGCAGCGTGGACGTGCGCGCCACGGTGATGGACAGCCTGGAACTGAGATGGTGGCTGCTCGGCTTTGGGGACAGCGTGGAAGTGCTGGGGCCGGCGCGCCTGCGCCGCGCATTCCAGCAGATGGTGCGCAGGCTGCAGGCAATGTATTTTCCCGCGGGCGATTAACGGCGTATTCCAGGCCCACCCGCCCGCCCTCGTATCCTTCTCTTTCCCTGATTCTATGCGACACAATATGTCGCATAGACCCGTATCATGGTCCTGTCATTGGAAACCCGAGAGGAGGGCAGGTCAATGAAAAAGTCCCGGAAGGAGCACCCATACCAGCCGCTCGAAGGCACCGCCGCCATCATGGCAATGTGGGGATTGAGAATGATGCTGTTTCTTGGTGGTTGCCGGAGCGCCAGAAACCCGGATGGCGAAATCGATCTGGACGATCATGAATGGCGCAGGCTGGGACTGACGCCACCCGGCAGCGGGATGCGCATCAAAAGGTTCAGGAGCCTGGCGCGCAAGCGCCTCTCCATGCTCACGCGTGACAAGCACCTTCATGACCTGCCGTTCCGCCGCAATATGGACTTGCTGTGCCGCGCCCTGGGCCTGTCCGCCTCCGAGCGGTTGACGCTCGAGTTCGTATTGCTCATAAAAAACGACCGCTTTCTCGACAATATGAGCGATCACCTGCCCGACGATCTGACGGCCCACGCAAGGCTCGATGCAACGCTGGCCGCCATTCTCGATATGGAGACAAGCGGCGTCAGCGCGGCCCTCGGCGCCCAGGGAAGGCTGCGCATGTCCGGCTTGTTGCAGCTCGGGGATGATATCGCCATTGGGCTTTCCGGGCGGTTCGAACTCATGGGTGGCCTGCTCCGTACCCTGTTCGAGAGGCACGATGACATCTATTCCCTGCTCAGGCCATTTTGTCCGCCCGCCAGGGAGCCGGAAATCGTGCTGGAGGATTTCCCTCATCTCTCAAGGGAGATCGACTGGATGTTGCGGTACCTGTCTCATGGGATCGCGCAACGAAGAAAGGGCGTCAACATCCTCCTTTATGGCCCGCCGGGAACGGGCAAGACGGAACTGGCCCTGAATCTGGCCGGGGCCTGCCGCGCCACGTGCTACGAGGTCGCCATGAGCGATGCGTCAGGAGACAGCCTGAGGGGGAAAATGCGTTTTTCTTCATACCGCCTGGCGCAGAATATTCTGGCCAATGGCGAGCAATGCATCATCGTCTTCGACGAGGTAGAGGATGTCTTCGATAGTGTTGGCGTGGGATTTCTGGGATTATTGATGGGCGCCGCCGAGCGGACGGACTCCAAGGCCTGGGTCAACCAGGTCCTGGAGAACAATCCCGTGCCGGCTGTCTGGATAAGCAATGAAGTGCGGAATATGGACCCGGCCCATCTGCGCCGTTTTGACCTGGTGGTGGAGGTTGGCATTCCGCCCAGGGAGGTCCGCAAGGCGGCCCTGATGCGTCATCTTGCCCCTGAGATAAGGCAAAGCATCAGTGAACGCTGGGTCGAGCGCATGGCGGAAAACAGCCATATCAGTCCGGCCATGATCGCGCGCGCCGCCAGAACGGCCGTTGATATCGGCGAGGCACAGCGTGGCCAGGTGGAAGGCAGCATGGAGGCCATGCTCAATGCGTGGTGCAAGGCCATGGCCCTGCCGAGGCTGCAAACAGCCGCAGGCCTGGAGCATCTTCCCTACAGACCGGACCTGATCAATACCCCGACACCCCTGGACCATCTGATGGAAGGGCTGAAGAAATCAGGACGAGGACGCCTGTGTCTCTACGGGCCTCCCGGCACGGGCAAGACCGCGTTCGGCAAACATGTCTCCAGAATCCTGGACAGGCCGCTGCTGATAAAACGGGCGTCCGACATCATGAGCATGTGGGTGGGCGAATCCGAAAAAAACATCGCCGCCATGTTCGATGAGGCCGAGCGTGACAACGCCGTGCTCCTGCTCGATGAGGCTGACAGTTTCCTGCGCGACCGGCGGTCTGCGCGCGCAAGCTGGGAGGTGACGCAGGTCAACGAGCTGTTGACCTGGATGGAAGGGTTTACGGGTGTCTTCATTTGCTCGACGAATCTCATGGACTCCCTGGACGAAGCCTCACTGCGCCGCTTTGATATGAAGATACGTTTCGACCCCATGCGTCCGGAACAGCGCCTGGCAATGTTCAGGCAAATACTGATGGAGGCGGCGGGTCATGAAAAGGGACTGAAAAGCGGGGAGTCCGAGAACTGGGCAATTCGCGTACAGCGCGACCTGGAGGGCGTCACACACGGGGACTTCGCCATGGTCCTTCGCCAGATAAAATTGATGGGAAAGACGCTGAACGCCGGCAACCTGTTTCAAGGGCTGATGGCCGAGGTCAGGCTGAAGGCTTCGAGATCGGGAGGGATAGGGTTTACGGCATGTATCTAGTCCTGTCCTGAGGTGCGGATAGAGGGAGTTTTCGATGTTATAATATCAGCCAATTAGTGAAAAGGGAGAAGGGGACCGAAGCCCTGCGTTTCCAGGCGGTGTGGATGCTTTTACATCCTCCTTCGGGCACCGAGGTCCCGGCGGGAGAGGGGCTTTCGCTGCTTCCTCCTCAGGGAAAGATGTGGCGAGAGTGAGAATTGCGCAAGGAAGACGTTCACTCGGCCAGTGAAAAAGAACAACTGATCGAGTCTCTTGCCTTGATCAGCGGCCGCCCGGTGAACTTGATCGACTTGAACATGGCGTCCCCCACAATCACCCACTAGGCGCTGACGAAAGGCAGGCTCATAATTGAAACTACTCAAAATTATTCTTATTAACCCGGCAACCATATATATCGTATTCAGGACTTCAGGCCTGTGCTGGAACAAGGCGCGGTGCGCAGGCAATGGTCATTCCATTGGCAAGCGCCGCAACGCCGTGCCGGCGCAGGCCTGAAG
>JALSGV010000077.1 GCA_026982565.1 Gammaproteobacteria bacterium | reverse complement strand
GGTCGAGAACATCAAGAAAAAGCAACGCCCCAAACCCCGAATCGAGCCACTGATCCAGAAGCCGGAAAAGGGCCTGCGCGTCGAAAAGGAGAAACAGGTCCCTCTCTTCACCTCGCCCGATAACGGGGATCTGCCGCCCCTGTCCCTGCTGGATGAGGCGGAACCGCCCAAGAATCAGATTTCCGAGGCCGCCCTGGAGGCCATCTCCCGTCAGGTGGAACTCAAACTGCAGGACTTCGGCGTCGAGGTCGAGGTGGTCGCGGTCCATCCAGGCCCGGTAATCACCCGTTATGAAGTGCAGCCCGCTCCCGGCGTCAAGGTCAGCCAGATCAGCAACCTGGCCAAGGACCTGGCGCGCGCCCTTTCCGCCATCAGCGTGCGCATCGTGGACGTCATCCCGGGCAAGTCCGTCATCGGCGTGGAGATCCCCAATGAACACCGCGAGATCGTGCGCCTCAGTGAAATTTTGCAATCCCGCGATTTCGAAAAGACTGCCACCCCCCTGCCCCTGGCGCTGGGCAAGGACATCAGCGGCCATCCGGTGGTCGTGGACCTCATCAAGATGCCCCACCTGCTCATCGCCGGCACCACCGGATCGGGCAAGTCCGTGGCCATCAACGCCATGATCCTCAGCCTGCTCTACAATGCGACACCCAAGGACATGCGCCTCATCATGATCGACCCCAAGATGCTGGAGCTGTCCATCTATGAAGGCATCCCCCACCTGCTGGCCCCCGTGGTCACCGACATGAAGGAAGCCGCCAACGCCCTGCGCTGGTGCGTGGGGGAAATGGAGCGCCGCTACCGTCTCATGGCCTTCATGGGCGTGCGCAACATCGCCAATTTCAACAAGAAGATCAAGGCTGCCGCCGGGGAAGGCAATCCCATCAGGGATCCTTTCGCACCGCCGGTGGAGGGTGAAGAGGCACCGGAACTCACCGAACTCCCTTACGTCGTGGTCATCGTGGACGAGCTGGCGGACATGATGATGATGGTGGGCAAAAAGGTGGAGCAGCTCATCGCCCGCCTCGCCCAGAAGGCGCGCGCCTCGGGCATCCATCTGGTGCTGGCCACCCAGCGCCCCTCCGTGGACGTGATCACCGGCCTCATCAAGGCCAACATCCCCACCCGCATCGCCTTCCAGGTCTCCTCCAAGATCGACTCGCGCACCATTCTCGACCAGATGGGCGCCGAACAGTTGCTGGGTCATGGCGACATGCTCTACCTGCCGGCGGGCACCAGCGTCCCCACCCGCATCCACGGCGCCTTCGTGGACGACCACGAGGTGCACAAGGTGGTGGACAACCTGAAGCAGGCCGGGGAGCCGAATTATCTGGATGAGATCCTGGAAGGCAGCGAGAACGAAGGCGACGGCAACGGTTCCGGCGCCGAGGGAGAAGGCGAGACCGACGCCCTCTACGACCAGGCCGTGCGCATCGTCACGGAGACGCGCAAGGCCTCCATCTCCGGCGTGCAGCGGCGTCTCAAGATCGGCTACAACCGCGCCGCGCGCATCATCGAGGAAATGGAGCGGGCCGGCGTGGTGAGCCCCATGGAATCCAATGGCTCACGAGAGGTGCTGGCCCCACCCCCGCCGCCTGACAATTGACGCCGCCCGCCATGCATCACCGTCCTACCGTCCGCGGAAGCCTGGCTGTGGCGCTGCTGTGGTGTTTGACCGCCCTGTGCCTGTCCTTGACCGCCTATGCCAGACCGGCGCCAGCGACACAGGACACACGCAACGGCAAGGCCCAGTTGGAGGTCTTCTTCCAGGATCTGGACAGCCTCAGCGCCACTTTCGAGCAAACGGTGCTGGATCCCCAGGGACAGGTGTCCCAACGCATGAGCGGCACCGTGGAGCTTGCGCGACCCATGAAATTTCATTGGCGTTACCTGGCGCCCTACGAGCAGGATATCGTCGCCGACGGCAAGCGCCTGTGGCTCTACGATCCCGACCTCGGCCAAGTCACGGTCAAATCCCTGGACAAGGACCTGCAGGGCACGCCGGCGGCTCTCCTCGGCAGCAGGCGGCCACTGGAAGAAACCTTCCTCATCCGCGAGCTGGACAAGCATAACGGACTCGCCTGGGTGGAACTGCGGCCCCGCAACGAGGACAGCGGCTTCGACAGCATCCGCATGGGCTTCTCCGGCGATGCCCTTGCCGTTATGGAGTTGCGGGACAGTTTCGGCCAAACCTCCATTATCACTTTTGGTAAACTGCGCAAGAACATCAATATCGCCCCGGACGAGTTCGCCTTCGAGCCGCCTCCCGGCGCCGATGTCATTTACGACGACCCATAAATGAACCTGGCAAGCGACCATTCCACTTTCAATCAACCCCTTGCCGACCGCATGCGTCCCCGGCGGCTGGAAGACTTCCACGGCCAGCAGCACATCCTTGGCCCGGACAAGCCCCTGCGCCTCGCCATCGAGAGCGACAAGCTGCATTCCATGATCCTGTGGGGCACCCCCGGCAGCGGCAAGACCACCCTGGCGCGCATGATCGCCCGCTACGCCGACGCCCACTTCATCAGCCTGTCCGCGGTGCTGGCGGGAGTCAAGGACGTGCGCGCCGCCGTCGCCGAGGCCCGGCAGGTACAGGCGGGACACCGACAACGCACCGTATTGTTCATCGACGAGGTACACCGTTTCAACAAGGCGCAGCAGGACGCCTTCCTGCCCTATATCGAGGACGGCACCTTCATCTTCATCGGCGCCACCACGGAGAACCCCTCCTTCGAACTCAACAACGCCCTCCTGTCGCGGGCGCGCGTCTATGTGCTCAGGCCACTGGAGCAAGGGGACATCCGCGACATTCTCCAGCGCGCGCTGCACGATGAAAAATATGGACTGGGCGGGCTGCGCATCCAAATGGACGGCGCCCTCCTCGACCGCCTGGCGGACGCGGCGGATGGCGATGCGCGGCGCGCCCTCAATTTCCTGGAGATCGCCGCCGGGCTGGGCGAGCCCGACGACGGCGGCAGGCTCCATATCACCGAGCGCCTCGTGGACGAGGTGCTCTCCAGCGGCGCCCTGCGGCGCTTCGACAAGGGGGGCGAGGCCTTCTACGACCAGATCTCCGCGCTGCACAAATCCGTACGCGGCTCGGCGCCGGACGCCGCCCTCTACTGGCTGGCGCGCATGCTGGACGGCGGCTGTGATCCGCGCTACGTCGCGCGGCGCGTGGCGCGCATGGCCAGCGAGGACATCGGCAATGCCGACCCCCGCGCCCTCACCCTGGCCCTGGATGCCTGGGAGGTGCAGGAACGGCTGGGCAGTCCGGAGGGTGAGCTGGCCCTGGCCCAGGCCGTGACTTATCTAGCCTGTGCGCCCAAGAGCAATGCCGTATACAAAGCCTGGGGAGCGGCGTGCGCCGACGCGAAACAGCACGGCTCTCTGGAAGTGCCCCTCCATCTGCGCAACGCACCAACGAAACTGATGAAAGAACTGGACTACGGCAAGGCCTACCGCTATGCCCACGATGAACCCGACGCCTACGCGGCGGGAGAGAACTATTTCCCGGAATCCCTGGGGCAACGCCGCTACTACCACCCCGTATCCCGCGGCCTGGAAAAGAAGATTGCGGAGAAACTGGCTTATCTGGCGCAGCGGGACAGGGAATGCGGGAGCGTGGAGGAATGAGCCAGGCATTCGCCATTGCCGCGGGCGGCGCCATCGGCGCCCTGCTGCGCTACTGGACCTCCCTCGGCGTCCACTCCCTCCTGGGGCGGGGCTTCCCCTATGGTACACTGACGGTCAACATCGCCGGCTCCCTGCTCATGGGCTTTCTCTTCGTCTTGTTCGTGGAGCGCCTCAATCTGGGCAGCGAATGGCGCGCGGCCATCCTCATCGGCTTGCTGGGTTCGTTCACCACCTTTTCCACCTTTTCGATCGAAACCCTCAATCTGATGGAACAGGGCGAGATGCTCAAGGCCCTGGTGAATATTCTGCTCAGCGTCGGCCTGTGCCTGGGCGCGGCCTGGCTGGGCATCATCGCGGGGAGACAACTATGAAGACCACCGAAGTCACCATGGTGAGGATCTACCTCACGGAGTCCAAGGCCAAACTCGACGCCCTCCTCAAGCGCCTCCATGACTGGGAGCACGTGCGCGGCGTCACCGTATTCCGCGGCATATCGGGGTTTGGCCAGTCGGGCGTCGTGCATACGGCGAATATCGTGGACCTGTCCCTGGACCTGCCCGTGGTGGTGGAGTTCTTCGACGAGCCCGGCAAGGTGGACACCATTCTCGAACACCTGTCAGAGATGGTCGACCCTGCCCATATCGTCAGCTGGCGCGCCTGCATCCGCTCATTGCGCTAAGAATTTTCCGTCCCGGACCGCTAACCTGGATAACAGGTGTTTTCAGGCGCCGCTACCGCCCGGCTGTGCCTGCAAAGAGGAACGGGAATGAATATCAATCCAACAGCATTCATTATCATGGCCGAGCTGCTTGTCCTGGAAAGCATCGTCCTGATCGTGATTTCCGCCCTGTATATCCGCCGCAAACTCCAATGCAGAAGCGTACTGCAGAATATCATAAAGGCCACGGAGTCATCGGGCGGCGCCCGCCAGCAGGTGCTGGAGAACACCCTCAAGGACATGTTCAAGGACAATGGGGAAAATGCCGGAGAAGTGGCCGCCAAGCTGGTCAGGGCGGAGGGTAATTTTCACAAAAGGCTGCTCACGACCTTTATCGAACAGGATCATGACTCCCTCAAAGGCCTGTTCAAGTGGACGGACAAATTGCTCTCGCCCTACCGCACCATGATTTCCGATACGGCAAGCGAACTCGACGATGTCAAAGAACAATCCAGGAGAAAAGTGGAAAAACTTGAAAGCACCGTCGAAACTCTGTCAAAGGAAAAGACGGCGCTGACCAAGGAGCTGGATCACACCAGACAGGAACTGGACAGCATCATGTCCGAGTACGTCTCGGCCTTCGACAAGGAAAAACAGCTCAAGGGGGAGAAAGAGGCGACGAAACAGAAATACAACGTGCAAAGACAGGATGCAGGCGCCGGCGTGTACAAGCCTGTGGATGAAGGCATCACCGTGGAAGAAGAAACCGCCGCCACCTCCCATGAGGCGCCCCAGGCCGCCCCCCCTCAGGAATCCGTGAGTGAAGCGCAGGAAACGGCCGCGGAGGCCGAGGAGGAACAATTCGAGATCAGTATCGAAGAAGGCGCGGAAGAGGCCCCCGTGGAAAATGACGACGAGGGGATGTTGAAAATAGAAGACCTGGAGGATCCCGTCACGCAAGACGCGGATGAGCCCGCCCCCCAGGACAGTGGCGCCATCCTTGACGATGTAGACATCGACAGCCTGATAGAAGCAAACAGCGCCACGGCGGAAACGGACACACAGCCCCCGGAGGAAATGCCTCAAGCGGCCGCCGCCAGCCGGGCCTGACCCCTGCCGGGCCGCTTCTCACTGCCCGCGCAAGAACAGCTTGTCCAATTCCTCCATGGAAAAGGCGACCCAGGTGGGACGCCCGTGATTGCATTGGCCGCTGCGCTCCGTCTTCTCCATATCCCGCAGCAGGGCATCCATTTCCGGAATAGTAAGCCTGCGGTTGGCGCGCACGGAGCCGTGGCAGGCCATGGTGGCCAGCACCTCGTTTATTTTTTCTTCGACGCGACTGCTGTCGCCATGAGCGGCGATATCCGCGATCACATCCCGGACCAGTGACTCCACGTCCGATTCGCACAACAAGGCCGGCACCGAGCGCACCACCAGGGTCTCAGGGGAGAGCCGTTCGATGTCGAAACCCAACTCCGAAAACAAGGCCTGCCGCGCCTCCGCCAGGTCGGCCTCCTGACGGCTCACCTGCAGGGATACAGGGACCAGCAGGGGCTGACGCGTGATCTCCCCCTGGCTGCGGGTCTCCTTCATGCGTTCGTAAATAATGCGCTCGTGGGCGGCATGCATGTCCACCAGGACGAGACCCGCCTCGTTCTCTGCCAGGATGTAGACGCCGTGAACCTGGGCCAGGGCATGCCCGAGGGGATGGCTGCGCGCGGCTTCCTGATCAGGCAGGACCTGCTCCGGCGAAGTGGATTCGCCCGCCATGGAGAAAAACCGCTCATAGGCCTGGCCTGCCTGCTCACGCACCTGAAGCTCAATGGGCGCCTGGCGCGGCGGCCTGCCCTGGAAGCTCCCCGGCCTTCCCCCCCGCGAAGACGGTTGCCCTGCCGGCTCAGCAGTATCGGCAGCCGCCACGTCACCCGGCCGCACGTCGGCCAACGATTGATGAATGGCGCTGAACAGAAAATCGCGCACCGTGCGGCTGTCGCGGAAGCGCACCTCGTGCTTGGTGGGATGCACATTGACATCCACCTGCCCGGCCGGCATCTCCAGGTACAGGGCATACACGGGATGACGGCCTTGAAACAGGACATCCTGATAGGCCTGGCGCACGGCATAAGCCACCAGGCGGTCACGAATCACTCGCCCGTTGACGAAGAAGAACTGCAGGTCGGCCTGGCTGCGCGAAAAGGTCGGCTGCCCGATCCAGCCCCACAGGCGCAAGCCTGCGGTCTCGCACTCGATCTCCAGGAGGTTGGAGGCAAAGGCCTGGCCGCAGATGGCCGCCACCCGCGCGATACGCCGGGCCGGGGCATCGACTGCCTTGAGGCGATAGACTTGGCGCTGGTTGTGGGTCAAAGTGAATTCCACCCCGTAACGGCTGAGGGCGATGCGCCGGAACACCGTCTCGATATGACTGAATTCGGTCTTCTCCGTGCGCAGGAATTTCCGCCGCGCGGGAATATTGTAGAACAGATCCCTCACTTCAACCGTGGCGCCGGTTTGATGGGCGGCGGGCGCCGGTTCCCGCCCCGTCCCGCCCTCATCTCCCTGGATGGTCCACGCCTTCTCAGCGTCACGCTGCCGTGAGGTGATGGACATCCTGGAGACGGATGCAATGCTGGGCAGGGCCTCACCGCGGAAGCCGAGGGTTGCGATACGTCCCAGGTCGTCCGTCGACGAAATCTTGCTGGTGGCGTGGCGGCTCAGGGCGAGGGCCAGATCGTCACGATGGATACCCTGTCCATCGTCCCGCACCCGTATCAGTCCGGCGCCCCCCTGCGTCACCTCGACGCTGATGGCTGTCGCGCCGGCATCCAGGCTGTTCTCCATCAATTCCTTGACCACGGAGGCGGGACGCTCGACAACCTCTCCAGCCGCGATCTGGTTGCTCAGTTGAGGAGACAGAAGATGAATACGCATGTAGAGACAATCCCACAATCTGTGTCGGAAGAAGGATTATATGAGATACGCGCGAATAATGAGGAGAATTTTACCGGGCTAGTCTGGGGCCCGGAAGACGATCAACCCTCGTTGCCGGCAGGAATGCGCAGCACCTGGCCCACGCGCAGGGTGTCGCCCTTGATGCCGTTCACGGAACGCAGGGCGGCCAGGCTGACATGATAGTAGGCCGCCAGGTAGGACAGGGTCTCGCCCCGGGAAATGATGTGGCGGCGGGCAGCGGCATAGATGGTACCCGGGGGAGGATTCCTGGAGAAGTAGTTGCGCACCCCTTTCATCATGGCCGCCGCCAGGGCCTCCTGAAATTTGGCGCTCTTCAGATTGCGCTCGTCTCTGGGATTAGAGATAAAGGCGGTTTCCACCAGGATGGAGGGAATGTCAGGGGATTTCAGCACCACGAAGCGCGCCTGCTGTACGCGCTTCTTGTGCAACTTGCCCAGTGGCTGCATCTGGCGCAACACGGCATCGCCAGCGGTGAGACTGGCCTCGATGGTGGCAGACTGGGAGAGGTCCAGCAAAACCGACACCAGCAGGTCGTCCTTGTCGTCCAGGCTGACTCCCCCGATGAGATCCGAGGCGTTTTCCTTCTCCGCCAGCCAGCGCGCCGCCTCGTCACTGGCGCCGCTGCGGGACAGGGCATAGACGGACATGCCCCGCACGCGATGGTCGTGGAAGGCGTCGGCGTGGATGGAGATGTAGAAATCGGCCTTGTGCTTGCGGGCCAGGCGGGTGCGCTCACGCAGGCTGATATAATAGTCGCCATCGCGAATCATGACGGGGCGCATACCCGGCTCTTTTTCTATCAGCCGCTGCAGGCGGCGGGCAATGGAAAGCACCACGTCTTTTTCATAAATACCGCTGTAACCCTTGGCCCCCGGGTCCTCGCCGCCATGCCCGGCGTCGATGGCCACGACCACCTGACGGTGCCCCTCTCTCTCCTTGATGGATTTCTTCACCACCTTGGGGCGGTTCGATTCGAGCTGGTGCAGATCAATGACCAGGCGGTGCCCATACTTCCGGTTGGGCTTCAGCAGAAAACTCTTGTAATTGGCCTTTTCGCGCATGTCCAGCACGACACGCAAATCGTTACCGTTACGCTTCCCGGAACGGATACGCTTGAGGAGTTTGTCGGCGGAGGTTGGTTGGATGAGGGCCTTGCCCAGACGGGTGTTCTTCAGGTCGATGACCAGGCGCGGCGGGTTCTCCAGGTCGAAGACCTTGTATTCCGCCGGACCGCTGACATCGAATACCAGGCGGGTATTCTCAGGCGCCGGCCACATTCTCACGCCACTGATTTCCACGGCGGCCCCAACGCTGTGGAGTGGCAAGAGACACAGAAATACGGCAATCAACTTTTTCATTTATTTGTCTCAGATGATCCCGACTTTGGCAATTTGTAATACATTATCCATATAAATGCAAGCATTTTAGACAGATAGCCAACAAAACTATTTTAAAACCTGATATATGGATGCTAATAGAGCACCTTCATTGGATAGGGCAATTCCTGTGCCAAGCCTGTCAGGCCTGCCGCAGACAGGCGGCGATCCTGCCCCCCTCAGGCGACATGGCCATGACAGCAACCTCACGCTCTGCGCCGGCGTAGGCCAGGTCCAGTTCCAGGTCCGCGCCAGGCAAGACGCCTGCTCCCCGCTCCGGCCATTCCACCAGGCACACCGCACCGCCACTGAGATAGTCGCGGATACCCATATATTCCAGTTCTTCCGCATCCGCAAGACGATAGAGATCGAAATGGTGAATGTCGCGGCCCCGGCCCGAATAGCTTTCCACCAGCGTATAGGTAGGGCTCTTGACGGATCCTTGGTGCCCGCAGGCCCTGACGAACCCCCGCACCAAGGTGGTCTTGCCCGCCCCCAGGGGGCCGCGCAGAAAGATCATGACAGGAACGTGGACACATTGGGCGAGCCGGGCGCCCAGGGCCTCCATCGCCTCCTCCGATGCAACACGCACCATTTCAGGCATTGGCCATGACACGTAGATATGGCATGAGATCACCCGCCAACATGCCACGCTCGCCCTCTTGCGCTGCGCGGTCACCCGCGCGGGCGTGCAGGGTCACACCATGACAAGCAGCCGCCATGAGCCCCATGCCTTGGGCAAGCAGGCCCGCAATGACCCCCGTGAGCACGTCTCCCATGCCTCCTGCCGCCATGCCGGGGTTGCCGGCCCTGCACACCACAGTGGCCCGGCGCCCGCCATGGATCAAAGTCCCTGCCCCCTTGAGCACACAAATGCCGCCATACCGGTTCTGGATCTCGGCCACCGCCTGATAGCGGTCGTTCTGTATTTCACGGCTGGACACTCCCAGGAGGCCCGCCGCCTCGCCGGGATGGGGCGTCAGAATCCAGTCGTCACGGCGCGCCGGCTCCAGAGCCAGCAGATTGAGGGCATCGGCATCCACCACCTTGGGCAGGCCGCTCTCCAAACAGGCCGCCAGCATCCGCCCCCCCCAACGTGAACGCCCCAGGCCGGGACCGATGGCCAGTACGCTGGCGCGCGCAAACAGACGGCGCAGGGAAGCGGCATCCTCCACCCCGTGCACCATGAGTTCCGCACGGGCCTGACCCGGCGCCGCGGCATGGCGGGCGCGGGTGGCGATGCTCACCAGGCCGGCCCCACTGCGTGCCGCGGCCTCCCCCGCCAGACACGCGGCGCCACTCATGCCCTCCGCCCCGCCGATCACCAGCACATGGCCAAAACAGCCTTTGTGACTGTTACGCATCCGCCGTGGCAGGACCCGCCCCAGATGCATGGCATCGCTGGTCACCGCAGAGGGGACGGCTCGGTCGAACACGGCAGACGGCACACCGAGGCTGTCATAGAGCAGGATTCCGCAGGCATCCACGCCCTGGGCCGTCAGCATACCCCTTTTTACCCCGATAAACGTAAGGGTCACATCCGCCGTTACCGTCAGGCCCAGGACACTGCCGCGGTCGGCGTGCAGGCCGGTTGGGATATCCACGGCCAATACCCGTCCCCTGGCGTCATTGACGGCCTTCACCGCATTACGCCATGCACCCTCCAGGGGCCGCTCCAGACCAGTGCCAAGCATGGCATCGACGATGACATCATATCCCTGCAGGGACTGACCTGAAAAAGGCGCCGGGGCCACACCGGCCTTGCGCATCGCTTCCCGGGCCTGATGCGCATCCCCCCGGAGCCGGTCCGCATCCCCAAGCTGAAACACCGCCACCTCGAGGCCGGCCTCGTGAGCCAGACGCGCCACCACATAACCGTCGCCGCCGTTGTTGCCGGCACCGCACATGACCGCCACGCGGCGGGCATCCGGCCAATGGGCGCACATGACGGCAAAGACCGCCTGGCCCGCGCGCGCCATCAAGACCTCACCCGGAATGGCAAACTCATCGATGGCGATGCGATCCAGCTCGCGTACTTGCGCGGCGCGATACAAGTTGTGGGGCAGATTTTCCATTCGGGTTATGATAACGGGTATGCCAACTGTACAGAACTCCCCATGCGCCATTTCCACCGCTGATCGCCAGCGCCTGGCCCGGAATATCAAGGGCTGGGCGAGGGAATTGGGATTTCAGCAGGCGGGCATCACCGACACCCGCCTGGATGAAGACGGCCGGCGCCTGCGCAAATGGCTGGATGCCGGCATGCACGGGGAGATGTCCTATATGGCGCGCCATGAAGACAAGCGCCGCCATCCCGAGAAACTGCTGCCGGGCACCCTGCGCATCATCACGGTGCGCATGGACTACCTTCCCCGGGCGGCCCCCATGGAACAAGTATTGAAGGACGGCAAGCTGGCCTATGTATCCCGCTATGCCCTGGGACGCGACTACCACAAACTGATACGGCGTCGCCTGCAACGCCTTGCCAGCAGGATCGCGGAAGCCATCGGCCCCTATGGCTACCGTGCCTTTACGGACAGCGCACCGGTGCTGGAAAAGGGCCTGGCCCAGAAAGCGGGACTGGGCTGGACGGGCAAGCATACCAATCTCATCAACCGCCGGGCTGGCTCATGGTTCTTCCTCGGCGAACTCTTCACCGACCTGCCCCTCCCTCTGGATGAAACGGCGGTGAACCATTGCGGCAGCTGCACGTCTTGCATGACAGTCTGCCCCACCCAGGCCATCATCGCCCCATACCGCCTCGATGCCCGGCGTTGCATCTCCTATCTGACCATCGAACTGCCAGGCAGCATTCCCGAAGCGCTGCGCCCCCTCATCGGCAATCGCATCTATGGCTGTGACGATTGCCAGATAGTGTGCCCCTGGAACCGCTTTGCCCGCCTCACCGCGGAAAAGGACTTCCAGCCGCGCCACCGCCTCGATCATCGCCAGCTCCTTGAGTTGTTTTCATGGAACGAGGAGGAATTCATGCGATATACTGAGGGCTCGGCTATCCGCCGAATCGGCCATGAGCGCTGGCAGCGCAATATCGCCGTGGCGTTGGGAAATGCCCCCGCCGATGCTAGAATCGTCAGTGCCCTGAGACTGCGCCACCACCAGGCATCGCCCCTGGTAAAAGAGCACATCCAGTGGGCCCTGAAACAACAACAAAAAACCACCGCGCCCATCAGGGAATGTTTGCCATGAAACGAACGACCAGACAACCGGACTCACCCAACGCCAGGGGAAACAATCATCCCGCAGCAGCCCTGGCGCTGTCCGCCGCGCTGGCCGCCCTTCTCCTCACTCTGCCGGTCATGGCCCTGGATCTGAAAGCGCCCGTGCTCTCCCCCCTGGCCCACGATGGCATTCACGACCCAACGGGCGAGGCTATCGACGTACTGCAGGAACCGGTGGAATCCATGAAGGATTTTCCCAAGGACCGGCGTGGCGAAGTGGACTGGGTGCGGGCTCTGCAGTCGGGCATCATCAAACCACGCAAGAGCCGCACCGGCGATGAGTGGGAAGAGGCCATGACCATGGAGATGGATTTCGACATCATCATGAAGAACACCATGGAGATGCCCTGGGTGCGCTTCCCCCACAAGCCCCATACCCAGTGGCTGGCCTGCAGCAACTGCCATCCCAAGATATTCACCCCCCGCGAGCACGCCAACCCCATCAGCATGACCAAGGTGCTGCGCGGCCAATACTGCGGCGTGTGTCACGACAAAGTGGCCTTCAGCCTGTTCATGTGCGAACGCTGCCACAGCGTCCCCCACAAGGGTTCACCACCACCGTGGTGGGAAACCAGCACGACCGGGAAATAAACCCTGCCAGCGTGTCAGATCTTGATGAAATGCTCGCGGTAGTATTGCAATTCCCTGATTGAGTCACGGATGTCGTCGAGGGCCAGATGGCTGGAGTCCTTGTTGAGCCCGGCATAGACTGATGGCGCCCAGCGGCGCGCCAGCTCTTTCAGCGTGCTGACGTCCAGGTGACGATAGTGGAAAAAGCGCTCCAGTTCAGGCATCGTACGCACAAGGAAGCGGCGGTCCTGACAAATGCTGTTGCCGCACATGGGCGATTTTCCGGGTGGTACATATTGTTTGAGAAAGGCCAGCGTCTGCCGCTCCGCGTCCTTCTCATCGCTGTTGCTGTTGCGGACGCGTTCCACCAGGCCTGATCCGTGGTGCTGGCGGGTATTCCATTCATCCATGCCGGAAAGGGTTTCCTCATCCTGATGAATCGCGATAACCGGGCCTTCGGCAAGGATATTCAGGTTGCCGTCAGTCACGATGGTGGCGATTTCGATGATTCGGTCGTGTTCGGGATCGAGGCCTGTCATCTCGAGATCGATCCATATCAGGTTGTCCGGGTCTTGTGCCATAATAGCGGCTTCCTTGTTTGGTCTTTCATCAGGAAACTACTATATTATTAACCCGGCAACAATATATATCGTATTCAGGACTTCAGGCCTGCGCTGGAACAAGGCGCGGTGTGCAGGCAATGGCTGAATACGATATATATTGTTGCCGGGTTAATAATACAAATTCCATGTGTCATGTGCGCAATAAATGACCTCGCATAGGGAAGCACCGCAAGAGGGCCTGGTGATCGCCAATTTCGGGCGCACCGTCTCAGTGGAAGATGCCGATGGCGCCATGCACAGCTGCGTGGTCAGAAAGAAGGCTGGCCCGGCCATCTGCGGTGACCGTGTCAAATGGGTTGCCCAGGAAAGCGGGCGTGGCGCCATCGTCGAAGTCTTGCCGCGCAGATCCATACTGTCCCGGCCTGACCGGCGGGAGAAGCTGAAGCCCCTGTGCGCCAATGTCGATCAATTGGTGATCGTCAGCAGTGTGCCGTTATCGGAAAGATTCAATACCCGCCTGCTGGATCAATACCTGGTGGCCGCCGAGCTGACGGGTATCGACGCCCTCATCGCAATGAACAAGACCGATCTCGCTGACAAGGCCACATTGGCCGAACTGCGGTCACAACTGAAACCCTACAGTGATATGGGTTATCCCATAGTATTCACCAGTACGCTCACCCGCAGGGGGCTGCCGCAACTGCGTGACAGACTGCATGGTAACTGCTCTGTATTGGCTGGGGAATCAGGCGTGGGCAAGTCGTCCCTGATCAAGCTCCTCATACCCGACCTGGATATCCGCATCGGCGCCCTTTCCGAAGCGAGTGGCAAGGGCCGGCATACCACCACCACCACCATGCTCTATCACCTGGAAGGCGGTGGCGAGATCATAGACTCTCCCGGTGTGCGTGAGTTTGGCCTGTGGCACATCACCGCGCCGGAACTGGAGGATGGCTTCAAGGAATTCCGTGAACTGCAGGGCCACTGCCGCTACCGCAACTGCAGACACATCGGAGAGGAAGGCTGCGCTATAGCACATGCCGCCGAAACAGGCCACATCGATCCCGGGCGCCTGAGCAGTTACCGTGCGATCATGAACTCCTTGTGCCGGTATTCTCCATGAAGATGATCCTGCTCAGCTCGTCCCGGTTCTGCAGGACATCCGCCAGGGTATATTCATCCAGCACGCCGAGAAAACTCCGCGAGGCGCGATGGAGCGCCCCCTTGAGCTTGCAGATGGGCGTGATGGAGCATCCCTGATTGTCCATGTCAAAGCATTCCACGATGTTGAAATTGGGCTCCGTGTGACGCACCACGTCGCCAATATTGACCAAATCAGGGCTGCGCGCCAGGCGCATGCCGCCACCCTTGCCCCGTACCGTCTGGATAAAATCGTGGTTGGCCAGATTGTGCACCACCTTGACCAAATGATTGCGGGAAATGCCGAAATGATCGGCGATCTCGGTGATGGTGGCCAGATCATCGCCCTTGAGCCCCAGATAGACAAGGACCCGGAGAGAATAATCAGTGTATAGCGTCAGCTGCATGACTCTGATATCACACTGTTTTTAACTAGGTTTGCTTGTTGGCGCAGGGAGCCGGGCATGCGGCGCCTTCCACCACAGGCAAGTATATCCCAAATATATCTTAATCCATAGCGCTATTATCAACCCGCCACGGAAAAGGCGGGTATCACTCAGGGCTCGGGCGCGGTAATTCTGAGTATCTTGCCGCCACGGTGGGCAGCCACATAGAGTTCGCGTGACTCGTCCTCGCCAAAGGAACTGATGTTGTAGCCGCTCTCCCGCAGTATGCCGTGACGGGAAACGCGCCCGTCGCGCAGGCGCAGCCCGCCGATAATGCCCGACACATAATCGGCAAATAGGTATGCCCCGCACAAGGCCGGCATACGTTTTCCACGATAGACGAAACCACCTGTCACAGAGAATCCCTTGGGATGAGGATAGGTAAAGATGGGCATTTCGAATCCGGTCTTGCGGCAACGTTCTTCATCGCTGATACAGCGGTCCCCTTCCATGATGGCCCAACCATAGTTGCCGCCGCGCTTGATCACATTGATTTCCTCAATGCGGTCCTGCCCCACATCGGCAAGAAACAGGCGGCCATCCCTGGCGTCGAATGAAAACCGCCAGGGATTGCGCAAACCATAGG
Source organism: Gammaproteobacteria bacterium (assembly GCA_026982565.1). GTDB lineage: Bacteria > Pseudomonadota > Gammaproteobacteria > SZUA-140 > SZUA-140 > SZUA-140. Next base: position 1,597 of record JALSGV010000077.1, on the reverse strand, counting down.
CCCATATCTCTCCCCGGCCATGACGCCTGCCGAGGAAAGGGTTGTCAGGCGGGATGGCATAGGAACGTCCCACTTCCTGGCCATCCACATCGATGCGCAACAGGGCGCCCAGCAGGGTAGTGGTGTCCTGCCCATGCCCCAGAGGATCATTGGCCAAGCCACCGTCACCCATACCGACGTACAGATAACCATCGGGACCAAACATGATCTGTCCACCATTGTGATTGGGGAAAGGCTGCCTCACCTGCAGCAGGACTTCCTCGCTGCCGGGGTCTGCACGGTGAGGCGAGTCACGCCTGAAGCGCGACACGATAGTTTCCAGGATCACGCGCCCGCGCGTGTAATTGACGTAGAACAGGCCGTTTTCCCGATAACGGGGATGAAAGGCGATGCTCAGCAAACCCTTCTCTCCCCCGCTGCTGACGCGGGAGCGGATATCCAGAAAAGGCGCCTCGCGCACCTTGCCATTCTCGATGATGCGCACCACCCCGTCCTGCTCCACGATGAACAGGCGCCCGCTTCCGTCACCGGCATGGGTGATATGCACCGGCTTGTCAAAACCCGCCGCCACTTCCTGAAGGGCTATTTCCGGCAGAGGGGCATCCGCGCCGGCCTCGACACAGGTCTGCGCATGTGCAATCCACGGCGACATGGACAGCCCCACCAAAATCCAGGTCAGTCTAGCGAGCAAGAACGCTACCCTCCTGCCGCGCCGCCAGTTCAGGCAAGGCAACCCCTTCCCGCCACAGCACCTCAATGCGGTTACTCAACTCCATGGCGGTATCGCGCAACCTGGAACGGATGGCCCAGCCGCCGATGAGCGGTGGTATCCAAAAGTCCGGCTCCATCTCGAGTTCGTAATACAGGCGGGTATGCCCACCCGCCGGTTTGATCACCCAGCGCGCGCGGCTGTAGACGAAGTCGCTGCGCTCGGGCAAGGCAATGGTCAATATCTCATTCTCGGACGGCGTAGTGATGCGTTCCACTTTTTCCACCACTGCGCAGAAAATGAGGACACACCCTTCCAGCTGGCTGTAAGCCAGCGGCGTACCGTCTGCCGCGGGGGGCAGATAGCGGGTTGCAGAAAAATCCTCTGACAGGAGGTGGAAATTGTCGTAATCGAGCAGGCTGGCGCGTACCACGCGCGGGGGCACCTCGATGAGGCTTTCGGCGCGGATGATATAACGATCCCCCCGGATATCCACCTCGATAAACCGCATTTGCGCCGCCAGGGATGAGGCGGCAACAGCGAGGAGCAGGAGACAGGCCAGGGTGGCCCGCGCGATCCACAAACAGGCATTCATGATACGAACCCTCCCTGGAGCCGGTAACAATGGACATATTAACCCGGCAACCATATATATCGTGTTCAGCCATTGCGTGCCGGTTCGCTGCAAGGCGGCGAAATGCCGCTGTAGTCATTCTACAGCAAGTTTCGCCAACGCAGTCAGCGGGACGGCACGCAATGGCCTGTCTTTTAATATCAACCTGTTAGGGACTTCAGGCCTGCACTGGCACGGCGTTGCGGCGCTTGCCAATGGAATCACCATTGCCTGCGCACCGCGCCTTGTTCCAGCACAGGCCTGAAGTCCTGAAT